>JABMNV010000216.1 GCA_013203475.1 Acidobacteriota bacterium | reverse complement strand
TTGATTGGTCTGGCCGGAATGTTGATCTGGCCGGCGGTCGACCGCATGAGCGCTCGCGACCGCGGCGCCGAGTTTGAGCAGGCGATTCCCGGGAGTCAGCTCCGCTGGTACAAAGGGAACACCCACACCCACACCCTCAACAGCGACGGCGACAGCACGCCTGACGATGTGGTGCGGTGGTATCGGGAGCACGGGTATCAGTTTCTGGTGCTGACCGACCACAATTTTCTGACGTCGGTTGACGGGCTCAACGCGCTGCATGGGGCCAACGAGCGCTTCCTTGTCATCAAGGGCGAAGAGGTGACGTCTTCGTTCAAGTCTGCGCCCATCCATATCAACGGACTCGACGTGGCCGAGCGCGTGGAGCCGGCGCGTGACGCCGGGTCGGCGGTGGAAACAATTCAGCGAAACGTAGATGCCATACGCCGCGTCGCTGGCGTCCCTCACATCAACCATCCGAACTTCGGATGGGCGCTCACGCCCGATGACCTCCGCCAGGTGAAGAACAATCGTCTCTTCGAGATTTACAACGGACATCCGACGGTGCACAACGACGGGGGTGGAGGCGTGCCTGGTCTTGAGCAGGCATGGGACCTGATCCTGTCGCAGGGCGTTCTGCTCTACGGCATTGCCGTAGACGATGCGCATACATTCAAGCAGCCGGGGAACCCGGCGGTCGCAGGGCCTGGCCGGGGTTGGGTCGTGGTGCGGGCCGCTCGGCTGGAAGCGCGAGCACTGCTTGAGGCGATGGAGCGTGGGGATTTCTACGCCTCCAACGGCGTCGAATTGGTGGACGTCACGTCGACCAGTAACTCGATGACCGTGCAGATCCGGCAGCGGGGGGACTTCAAATACCGAACGCAGTTCATCGGCACGGGCGGACAGGTCTTGAAGGAAACCGTCGAGTTGACATCGACCTACATGTTCACGGGAACCGAAGGCTACGTCCGCGCGAAGGTGATCGACAGCGGCGGCCGCGTGGCCTGGATCCAGCCTGTGTTCGCGAAAAAGTAACGGTCGGGCGGTTCAGCGCGCGGGGCCCAGAAATTTCTGCAGGAACGTGTCCATCCGTCCAAGCCACTCGAGCCAACGATCATGTCTCAGTGAATCGTGCACATCGTCGGGTTGGACGATGAGTTCGTAGTAGACGTCGCGCTGCCTGAGCAGTTGGACCAATCCGACCGTCTGCGCAAAGTACACATTCCGGTCGTCGTCGCCCTGGATGATGAGCACGGGGGATTTCCAGTTGTCGATCTGTGAGATCGCCGACGCCTGGTAGGTGGCTGTGTCAGGATCGAGAGAGCTGCCATAGAGATGGACCCCGGCGTAGTCCACGCCTGCGGCGAAGATGTCGGAATGGCGCGCCAGCGCCTGCGCGGTGAGCAGGCCGCCGTACGAGAGGCCGTAGATCCCGATTCGCGCCGAATCGACGTCAGGCCGCGACTGCAGGTATTGGGCGCCAGCCACCACGTCCTGCAGTTCCGCGATGCCATTGGGTGCGACGTTGGCCGCACGCCGGAACGAGTTGCCGTAGCCGACACCAGCGCGGTAGTTGACTGACAGCACCACGTAGCCCTGCGACGCGAGCCACTCGTTGATGGCATAAAACTGATGGTAGACGTAGCGATAGTGATAGCCGAGCAGCATCTGCCGCACGGGACCGCCGTGCACGAAGATCATCGCGGGTCGCTTCTCGCCTGGCTGGATGTCCTTCGGCAGAAACAGCTGATTGTGAATGTCGAACGCGTTGTCAGCCGGGTGCGTGATGATCAGTTCCGGCTTGACGTGTGCCTCGACGGGGAAGCCAGGGCGTGACGTGGGGAAGACGATCTTCTGGGTGGCAGGCGCGGACCAGATGCCGAGCGACAGCGGCATGTCCCAACTCGCGCTGAGCGTCGCCAATCCCTGGCCAGACGCCAACGGCGCTGGATAGGTCTCGATGCCGGTGCCGGTGGTGACCTGACGTGATGGTCCGCCCGAGACCGGGACGGCCCAGATGTGGCGGCGCTCGAGGTCCGTGGCGTTCGTGCAGTAGTAGAAGGTCGTGCCGTCGTGGGAGATGGTCGACGCCGTCGCGCCTTCGATCAGGCCGTCGGTCGAGATGATCTGAACGGGTGTGGCGGTCGGGTCCGTGTAGTGCAGGCTGTAGAACCGGTCCCACTCGTCGGGAGCGGTCGGCGGGCCGGCGGCGCTTTGGCCCTGGCCTCTACCCACGCGGCCGCCGCCAACGTTGCCTGAGAAGATGACGTACTCACCGGCCAGCCGCAGGGTAGGCAGTGTCGCGAAACGGTCACCTGTGGCCGGATGCCACGTCTCGGTCGCCGTGCCGGTGGCCGCATCGGCGGTCCACAGCGAGTAGGTGTAGCCGCCCTTGAACGTCGCGCTCGTCAGTCCGGGGATCTGCCGGGCAGACGGAGGGACGTTGGTCGTGGCTTGTCCACCGCGCGCGCCGCCGCCACTGCCGGTCGTGCCAGGGGGCTGCGCCGTCGGTCCGGCCGGCAGGCCTAAGCCGCCACGGCCTGGCTGCGATTGCTGGCCGAACGGTGTGCCGGGGCGACGCACAAAGATGATGCGCGTGCTGTCGGCCGTCCACATCGGACTGCTGTCGAAGTCCACGCTCGGCGCGACGTACTTCACGGTTCGAGTGGCGACGTCGTACACGCCGATGAATCCGTGATCGGTGCGCGTGCTGACGAAGGCGACCCTTGTGCCGTTCGGTGACCAGACAGGGCTACTGTTCGTCCCCCAGACGCTGACAAACGGCGTCTCGCCGCGGTCCATCGCCGATGCGGCAGGTGTGGGGGAAACGGCGACGCGATAGATCTGTCCGTCGCGCGTCTGCAGGACATGCCGTCCGTCGGGAGAGAGGACCGGATTCACCCCGGCGGTGACGCGCCATGACACGCCCGGCGTCGCAGTGTGTGCGGCCCAGATCGCCTGCTCGCCTCCATCGGGATTGCCTGACGGAGTCGCGTGCCAGCCGTCGCGATTGGCGGCGCTGCCGCGCACGAAGACGACCGTCGACCCGTCGGCCGAGATCGTGACGTCGGTCAGATCCACCCCATCGTCATCCGCGTAGTTGGTCAGCTTGACCGGTGTGAAGGCGGGTGCGGCCGCGGTGTAGACGTTGCGGCGACCCTGCTCGTAGGCAACCCACGCGACGCGGTCGGTCTTGGCTGCCGCGACCACCTCCAGTGGCGAGGCGGCGCCGAGGAATTGATCGAGTGTCGGCCTGGCCGACGTCTGTGAGGTGGCGGATGGGCTGGCGGCCAGAATCAGGCTGAGGGTCAGCGCCGTCGCGAGAACCAGGCGGGTACGCAGCATATCGATCCTCCAGAATCGACGGAGGGTAACACAGCTGCGCGCCAGCGCCGCCTACTCGGGCCCGGCCAGGCCCAAAGCCAGGGCCGCCGATCGCAGCCGACGGTCGGTGCTCCAAAGCGAGTGGCGACTCAGGCGGGCTGACGCCAACAAGTGCATATCGATCCAGCCGAGACCAGTGCCATGAAGACGATGCTGGTCGATGAAATGGAGCACCTCGTCGTGCGCGGCGACCATGGTTGAAGGCAATGCCTCCATGAGTGTGAGCACCTCACGTCGTCGATTCAGAGACCCGCACGCCAGTTCCCCGATCACCAGCGGGTGAATGGAGACCAGGCCCTGCTCGAGCAGGCTTTCAAGATCCGCATTCGGTCGTCTGAAGTGATTGATCCAGACAGAGGTGTCCACGAGCACGGCGGTCTACTTCCGAGGCCGTCGACGGGGCGGCGCGGTCGCCTTTGGGTCCGTTCCACCGAGGGCCGCCAGCCGCCGGGCGCTCTCACGTCCGATCAAGGCACGTAACCCTTCATGAATAACCGCAGTTTTTTCGGAAATGCCCGTCAGTTCCTGGGCTCGGTCGACCAGAGCGCGGTCCAGGATTAAGGTGGTTCGCATGCAGATTAATATGTATCATTGGTGTTTTTCGCGCAAGTCGCTCGAACCTAGGATCGGCGTGCTACTGTTCCCCCCGCCATGATGATCCCGACCTTCCGCGAACGCCGCCCGACCTTCCGTGAGCCTCGATCGATGAGGCAACGCATGCGGCGGACAGCCGCGGTGGCCGTGCTGGCGGCGCTTCTGGCGACGCTGGCGACCCTGGAGATTGACGCGCAGCAAGACGACCGGGCCACGCGTCTCCGTGAGCAAATCGACCGCATCTTTCTCACGAACGACTACGCGTCTCCGCGTTTCGGCCCGGCGCGCTGGCTCCCCGACGGCACGGCCTACGCCATTGTCGAGCGGACGCCGGCCGGCGCTGAGATTGCGCGCTACGACGCGGCCACCGGCGCCCGCTCAGTGCAGGTGCCGGCGTCGCGACTCACGCCGCCGGGTGGCGCCGCCCTGGACATTGATGACTACGCGTGGTCGGCCGACGGCCAGCGGTTGTTGATTTTCACGAACACGCGGAAGGTGTGGCGCAACAACACCCGGGGCGACTACTGGGTGCTCGACCTCGAGGGGGGACGCCTGCGCAAGCTGGGCGGCGAGGCCCCCGAGGCGACGTTGATGTTTGCCAAATTCTCGCCAGACGCCACACGCGTGGCCTATGTGCGCGCCAACAACCTCTACGTGGAGCGACTGGCCGATGGCGTCATCACGCCGCTGACCACCGACGGCTCCGAGACCACCATCAATGGCACGTCAGACTGGGTGTACGAGGAAGAACTCGGCGTGCGCGATGGCTTCCGCTGGAGTCCCGACGGCCGGCGCGTGGCGTACTGGCAGTTCGACTCCACGGGCGTGGGCCTGTTTTCGCTGATCAATGACACCGACACGTTGTACCCGGTCGTGACACAGATCCCGTACCCCAAGGCCGGCAGCACCAATTCGTCCGTGCGCATCGGGGTGGTGAATGCCGACGGAGGTGTGACGCGCTGGCTCAAGACGCCGGGTGACCCGCGCGACACGTACCTGGCCCGCCTCGATTGGGTGGACCCGGGCACCGTCGCTATGCAGCAACTGAACCGTCTCCAGAACCGGAACGATTTTCTGCTGGGCGATGTGGACAGTGGGGAGGTGCGACGCGTGTTTCGTGACGAGTCCACAACGTGGGTGGACGTCGACGAGGTGCGCTGGATCGCCAACGGCGCGGCGTTTCTGTGGGTGAGCGAGCGTGACGGCTGGCAGCACGTGTTCCGGGTGCCACGCGACGGTGGTGACGCGCAACTGGTCACGCGGTTTGATGCCGACGTCATCAGCGTGGCGGGCCTCGACGAGACCGCCGGCTGGCTCTACCTGTTGGCCTCGCCCACGAACGCCACCCAGGCGTATCTCTATCGGTCACGCCTCGACGGAACTGGCGTGCCCGAGCGCGTGACGCCCGGCGACCAGCCAGGCTCCCACAGCTACGACCTGGCGCCGGGCGGCCGAATGGCATTCCACACCTATTCAAGCTTCGACCGCCTCCCCACGATGGACGTGGTGGCGTTGCCGACGCATCGATCGCTGCGGCAACTGACCAACACGCAGGCGGTGTCGGCCAAGGTCGCGCCACTGTTGTCGCCACCTGCCGAGTTCTTCGCCGTGGACGTGGGCGGAGGCGTGACGCTCGACGGGTGGATGCTCAAGCCGGCCGCGTTTGACCCCTCGCGCTCGTATCCCGTCATCGTCCACGTGTACGGCGAGCCTGCCGCCCAGACGGTCACTGATCGATGGGGCGGCGGACGCATGTTGTTTCACCGGGCCCTCGCCGAGGCCGGCTACATCGTCGTGAGCGTGGACAATCGGGGGACGCCCGCGCCCAAGGGCGCCGCCTGGCGCAAGGTCGTGTACGGCACCGTGGGTGACCTGTCGTCGAAGGAGCAGGCGGCAGCGGTGCGTGCGCTGGCCGCGCGGCACAGCTTCATCGATGCCTCGCGCATCGGCGTCTGGGGCTGGAGCGGTGGCGGTTCGAACACGCTCAATGTGATGTTCCGTTTTCCCGACGTGTTCCACGTGGGCGTGTCGGTGGCTCCGGTGCCCGACCAACGGCTGTACGACACGATCTATCAGGAGCGCTACATGGGCACGCCCCAGGGCAACGCCGATGGGTATGGGGTCGGTTCGCCGATCAACTTCGCTGAAGGACTACGCGGCAAACTTCTGGTCGTGCACGGTTCGGGCGACGACAACGTGCACTATCAGGGGACCGAATCACTGGTGAACCGACTGGTGGAGTTGGGCAAGCCGTTCGATCTGATGGTCTATCCCAACCGAACGCATGGTATCTCCGAGGGGCCGGGGACGACCGTGCATGTCTACCAACTGATCGCGCGATATTTTCTGGACCATCTGGCGCCGGGCCCCAGGTAGCGAGAGCGTTGCGCGCGCTATGCACTGGCAGGCGGGTACGGCCGTTCCCGGTACTGCGCGCGGAGTCGATCAAGCTCGACTTTCATGTCGGCGACGACGGCCGCGTAGGCGGGGTCTGCATAGACACTGTGCAGCTCCTGCGGGTCCTTCGCCATATCGAACAGTTCCCACTCGTCGACCGGGTAGTAGTAGATCAACTTATGTTGATCGGTGCGCACACCAACGTGCGCCTGGACGCGGTGGTCCGCCGGAAACTCGTAGTAGTGATAGTAGATAGACGTGCGCCAGTCGTCCGGCGTGTGCCCCTTCAGCACGGGGACGAGTGAACGACCGTGCACCAGGGCTGAGGCTCTGCCTCCCGCGATCTCGACCAAGGTCGGGGCGTAGTCGATGTTCTGGACCATCGGCTGGAACCGGCTGCCCGGGGCCACCTCGCCTGGCCAGCGCACGATGAGGGGCATCGAGAGTGACTCCTCATACATCCATCGCTTGTCGAACCAGCCGTGCTCTCCGTTATAAAAACCCTGATCGGATGAATAAATCACGACCGTGTTGTCGTCCAGCCCCTGCGCTGTCAGTTCGTCGAGCACTCGGCCGATGTTGTCGTCGAGCGCCTTCACACACCGCAGATATTCCTTCATGTACGCCTGATACTTCCAGCGCGTCAGATCGCGGCCGGTCAGCGCCGCCTGTTCGAACTGTGTATTCCTCGGAACATACGCGGCATCCCACGCAATTTTCTGTGCCTCGGTCATCCGGCCGAATTCCCCGGGGAGCGTGTCTGAATCAACCAGGGGCGGACGGACCTTCAGATCGTAGGCCATCCGCATGTGCTCCCCGATCTCCATTTCCTGCTCAGACGCCGGTGTGGCGCGGCCGACGTAGTCGTCGAACAGGGTGTCTGGTTCGGGAACGGTCACTCCCTCGAGAAGGCTCACATAGCGCTCGGGCGGCATCCACGCACGATGCGGAGCCTTGTGCTGGCACATCAAGAGAAACGGCTTTGTGGTGTCGCGTCCGCGGAGCCATGTCAGGGCTGCGTCGCCAATGAGGTCTGTCGCATACCCCTCGCGGTGGTCGCGGCCTTCTGGAGTGAGGAAGTCTGGATTGTAGTAGCTGCCCTGGCCCGGCAGGATGTCCCAGTGATCAAACCCTGTGGGTTCGCTGACCAGATGCCACTTGCCGATCATGGCCGTCTGGTAGCCGGCGGCCTGCAAGGTCTTGGGCATCGTCCATTGACTGCCGTCGAATCTGTCTCCATTGCCCACGAACCCGTTCGCGTGGCTATGTAGTCCGGTCAGGATGGCCGCACGACTGGGGCCGCACAGTGAATTGCAGCAGTAGCTACGTTCGAAGACACCGCCGCTGGCCGCGAGGCGGTTGAGATTCGGCGTCAGATCGTGCTCGTTGATGAAGGTCTGCAGTCGAGTCTTGTAGGCGCCAATCGTCTGCAGCGAGTGGTCATCTGAGAAGAGGAAAACAATGTTGGGACGTGTCTGCGCCGCCATCACATTTCGGAACGTTCGGGACAGCACGATGGCGGAGGCGGCCGACGCGTGAAGAAACTCGCGGCGAGTGGGTGGCTGCGGCATGCGGGTAGTCTACGATAGGCCGTTCACATGTGGTCCATTGCAGGAAAGACCGTGGTCGTTACGGGCGGCACGAGCGGCATTGGCCTGGAAGCCGCCGGGGTGCTGGCCACCCAGGGCGCGTCCGTCGTCCTGATCGGTCGTGATCCCGGGCGTGTCGACAGGGCCATCGCCACTGTTCAGGCGCGGTCGGGGGCCACGCCACGGGCCTATCTGTGCGATTTCTCCTCGCTCAAGGCCGTAGAGCGACTGGCTGACGCCCTTGGACGGGATCTCCCGGCCGTGCATGTGCTCATCAACAACGCCGGCAGCGTCTTTGCGAAGAGGACGATGACGGCTGATGGGACCGAGGCGACATTTGCCGTCAATCATCTGGCACATTTCCTGTTGACCGAACGTTTGCGCCCGCTCCTGGTGGCGAGCGCGCCGGCGAGGATTGTGACGGTCGCGTCCGGTCGCCACTTCAAAGGCACGATGGACTTTGACGACTTGGGATTTTCGCACGGCTACCAGATTCTCCGCGCCTACGCTCGGTCAAAGCTGGCGAACGTCCTGTTTGCCGCTGAACTCGCCCGACGACTGGAGGGGAGTGGGGTGACGTCGAACAGTGTCCACCCGGGTCGAGTGGCGACCAATATCTGGTCGGGCGCGCCTACGTGGACCAAGCCGCTGATTCGGTTCTGGCTCAGTCGTACGTTTATCAGCGTGGAGGCTGGCGCAGCTCCGGTCGTGGCTTTGGCGACCGCCGCGGAGTTCGAAGAGGTAACCGGCCAGTACTTTAATCGGTTCACGCCCGTGTCGCCGTCGAGTGTGGCTCAGGATCGAGGCGTGGCTGCACGGCTCTGGCGCGAGAGTGAGCGGCTTGTGGAACGCCTCCCGCTATCGGTGCCGCACTCTCTGTCGTAAGATGCAGACGTCCTGAGGAGGGCCCTACATGGCTGTGAGAGTAACTTTCGTTTCCCCACATTTCTGGCTGAGGCGCGCGGCGGTCGGTGCCGCGGTGCTGTGTGCGTTGTCGCTGTTCGTGTCCCGTCCACATGCCGAGCAGGTGCCATCGCAGGATGGGCAGCAGAAGGCCCCGCCGGACGTGAAGACGGACGAGATCAAAGAAGACCCGCTGCCGCTCAAGCCGGAGGGCAAGATCGAGTTCACCACCGACGAGGGCTCGTGGCTCTCGCTTGATGTCTCTCCCGACGGACGAACCATCGTCTTTGAGCTGCTCGGCGACATTTACACACTGCCGTTCGAGGGGGGCGATGCCGTCAACATCGCACCGGGGATGTCCTTCGACAGCCAGCCGGCGTTTTCGCCCGACGGCGCGACCATCGCCTTTCTGAGCGATCGAAGCGGCAACGAGAATCTCTGGCTCATGGACGCGGACGGCCAGAACCCGCGGGCCGTGACCAAGGGGGCGCGTTCCAAGTTTGTCTCGCCCACGTGGACGCCAGACGGCAACTACGTCATCGCCTCGCGCACGTCAGGCCGAGCGGTGAACTCGCTGTGGCTGTACCACAAGGACGGTGGGTCTGGAATCGAGATGGTCAAGTCGCGGGCCGCCACACCGGACGGCGGTGCAGCGCCTGCCGCGAAGAGTTCGCTGGGCGCCGTCGTGTCACCTGACGGCCGCTATGTGTTCTTCTCACAGCGCACGGGGCTGTTCTCGTACAACGTCACGTCGGCGCCCTATCAAATAGAGCGGTTCGACCGCGAGACGGGCGAGACGTCGGGGGTGACGGGCGCCCAGGGCGGCAGCATGCGGCCGCTGCTGTCTCCCGATGGCAAGTCGCTGGTGTACGCCACACGCTTTGACACAAAGACGGGGTACCGCATTCGCGAACTTGAGACCGGTGACGAGCGATGGCTGATCTATCCCGTCACGCGCGACGACCAGGAGTCGGCCGCCACCCGAGACACGATGCCTCGCGCGGCGTTCACACCCGACGGTAAAGAATTGGTGACCAATCTCGACGGCAAAATCGTCCGGGTGGATGTGGCGACGGGGGCCACGACAAACATCCCGTTTGTGGCGAAAGTCGAGCAGGACATTGGACCGCGTGTGTACTTTGAGTCGCGAGTCGAAGAGGGCCCCGTTCAGGCGCGCCTTATTCGTTGGCCCCAGCAGTCGCCGGACGGCACGCGGCTGGTGTTCACGGCGCTCAATAAGCTGTACATCATGGACCTGCCCAATGGCGAGCCACGCCGCCTCACTGACGCCACCGTCGGCGAGTTCGCGCCCGTCTGGGCCCCTGACGGCCTGTCGGTGGCGTATGTGACGTGGGCGCCCGACGGCGGGCATATCTGGAAGGTGGCCGTGGATGGCGGCGCGCCTCAGCAACTCTCTCGCCGCGCGGCCTATTACTCTGATCTCGCCTGGACACCCGACGGTGAGCGCATCGTTGTGGTCAGCGGCGCTCGGAGGGAGCGAATCGAAGGTCAGAGCGGCGAAGGCTTGCAGCTCCGCTGGTTGGCCGCCGACGGCGGCGACACCACATTCATCGCTCCGATGACCGGGAGGTCACCCCACTTCGCGAATGCGTCGGATCGCATTTATCTATGGGCAGGCGGGGCAGGCCTCACGTCCATGCGATTTGACGGGACTGACCGCAAGACGCACGTGAAGATCACAGGGCCCAGCACAGGCGGACCGACACCGCCCGCCGCTGAAGACGCGCGGATTTCACCCGACGGTCAATCCGCCTTCGCTGTGGTGCAGAACAAACTGTTCGTGGTCACGATCCCGCAGGTCGGTGGCGACGCGCCAACCGTCTCGGTCACTGACAGTTCCTCGATGCCGGTCAAGAAACTGTCCATTGAAGGTGGCGAGTTTCTGAGCTGGACACCGGACGGGCAAACGGTCACCTGGTCTCTGGGGGCCACGTTTTATCGCCAACAGATGACGGCCACTGAGCCGGAGTCATTCACGGCACGTCTTGAGTTCCCTCGCGCCAGGCCAGAGGGCTCTGTCGTGTTACGAGGCGCCAAGGCCATCACGATGAAGGGCGACGAGGTCATCGCGAAATCAGACATCCTGATCACCAACAATCGCATTGCCGCCATCGGTGTCCAGGGCCGGGTTCCGTTCCCGGCAGGCACCCGCATCATTGATGTCGCCGGCAAGACGATCATGCCCGGCATCGTCGACGTGCATGCACACCTGCGTCGACCGGCAGGCATTCACCAGACGCAGGTCTGGTCCTTCCTGGCCAACCTCGCGTTCGGCGTGACCACCACGCGTGATCCGCAGACGGGTACGAACGATACGTTCGTGTACGAGGACATGGTGGAGACTGGCGAGATTCTCGGACCGCGCGTCTACAGCACCGGCCCGGGCATTTTCAGCTCATCAGGCCTTGATGACCTCGATGCTACCCGCGCGTTTATCAAGCGGTACAAGGAGACGTACCACACCAACACGGTCAAGCAGTACATGGTGGGGGATCGCAAGGTGCGGCAGTGGGTCATCATGGCCGCGAAGGAGTACGGCCTGACGCCGACCGTTGAGGGCGGCCTTGATCTGAAGCTGAACCTCTCGCACATGATCGACGGCTATTCGGGACACGAGCACACGCTGCCGCTGCACCCGCTGTATCGTGACGTGATCCAGTTCGTCGTGCAGTCCAAGACGTTCTACACGCCGACGATGTTGGTAGCCTACGGCGCCCCGTGGGCAGAGAACTACTTCTACGAAACCACCGACGTCCACGGCAATGAGCGCCTGCGTCGGTTTACGCCGCACTCGGTGCTCGACAGCGTGTCACTGCGCCGACCGCAGTGGTTCGCCGCGTCCGAGTACGACATCGCGGCCAAGGCCAAGGTCGTGGCTGACATCGTTCATCAAGGCGGCCGGGCAGGACTGGGCTCACACGGCCAGTTGCAAGGCCTGGGAGCGCACTGGGAATTGTGGGCGATGCAGATGGGTGGGCTCACGACCCACGAGGCGTTGCGGGTCGCCACGATCTTCGGCGCGGAGGCGATCGGCTTTCAACGGGATCTCGGCTCGCTCGAACCCGGGAAACTGGCGGACTTGCTGGTCCTTGATGCGGACCCGTTGGTAGACATCCACAACACGAACACGGTCCGCATGGTCATGAAGAACGGCGAGTTGTATAACGCCGATACGCTCGACCAGATGTGGCCGACTGTCAAGAAACTCGACCTGGCATGGATGGGCGGCGGCGACCCGAAGGCGCCGTCACAGAATCGGTAGAATGGAACATGATTTTTGATCCGGTTTACCTGCTGTTCGTGCTTCCTGGGCTGGCGCTTTCGCTGTGGGCCAGTGCGCGGGTCAAGAGCAACTTCAAGAAGTATTCGAATGTCCGAACGGCCCGTGGGTTCACGGGCGAGGCCGCCGCCGCGGAACTGCTGCGCCGTGCCGGCATTACGGACGTGCGCATTGTGCGCTCCCACGGCGTGCTCTCGGACCACTACAACCCGCTGACCAAGACGCTGGCCCTGTCCGAGCCCGTGTTCGGGTCAGACTCGATTGCGGCCGTCGGCGTGGCCACTCACGAAGCCGGGCACGCCATTCAGCACGCCCGACACTACGCGCCGCTGTGGGCGCGGTCGGCCCTGGTCCCGACGGCCAAGGTCGGCTCCAGCATCGGCTACTTTACGATGATGATCGGTCTCTTCATGGCGTCGACAAATATGGTGCTGGTCGGCGCGGTGCTGTTCTCGGCGGTGCTGTTGTTCCAGGTCGTCACGCTACCGGTGGAATTCAACGCCTCGAATCGCGCCAAAGCGCTCATCGTGGAATACGGCATTGTCACGGAGCAGGAACGCAGGGGCGTCGACGCGGTGCTCAACGCCGCAGCGCTGACTTACGTGGCCGCGGCTGTCAGCACACTGATGACCCTGCTGTACTTTCTGTTGCGTTCTGGTCTGCTCGGTGGGCGGCGATAGGAGGACGGAAGATGCCACGAACAATCGTCGGCTGGGGCCTTGCGCTGGGGCTTGCACTCGCGGCCTCAACTGGACCGAGCGCGTGGCAGGCGCCAACCGCGTCAGCACCGGCGCCCGCGCAGACCGCGAGAGTGGGCAGCGGACCGGTAGTCTCGCCCGACGTCGGCACCGATGGCCGCGTGACCTTCCGGCTTCGCGCCCCCAACGCGACTGAGGTCGTCGTCGCTGTCGCCGGCAAGCCAGCGATGCCGATGCGAAAGGACAGCGAGGGCGTCTGGACCGCCACGACTGACGCGCTCTCGCCCGACATCTACACCTATTCGTTCCGAGTGGATGGTGCCAGGATCACGGACCCTTCGAACCGCGACTACCAGACATCGTTCGGCAGCTTCCAGAACATGTTCTCCGTGCCGGGACCGCAGCCGTGGCTTCCCGCACCAGGCGTCCCGCGCGGTGCCGTCGCTCGCCACGCGTTTCATTCGACGATCGCGAACGACGACCGCGAGTTCTTTGTCTACACGCCGGCCGGGTACGATCCGACGCGGGCGGAGGCCTACCCGGTCTTCTTTCTGCTACATGGCCTGGGCGACGACGCCGGACGCTGGGTGAATGCCGGGGCCGCCAATGTCATTCTCGACAATCTCATCGCCGCGAAGAAGGCCGTGCCGATGGTGCTCGTGTCGACGCTCGGCTACGGCACGTCGCAGGGGCCCGCCGGGGCGCGCGGAGCGACGGCCACCGCCAACATCACCGGCTACACGCAGATTCTGCTCGACGAAGTGATGCCGCAAGTGGAGCGCGCGTACCACGTGTCGAGGGATCGCAACCAGCGCGCGATCGCCGGCCTGTCAATGGGCGGCATGGAGACGATGTACACGGCGTTGAATCATCTCGAAGCGTTTGCGTGGATCGGGTCGTTCAGTGGGGCGTTCACGATGTGGCCAGGCGTGTCGGCCGGTTCCCCGCGGGTCGTCCATCCTGAAATGTTCGACCGGATCTTTCCCGACCTCGACGCGAAGGCCAACGCGAGGATCAAGATGTTGTGGATCGTTTGCGGGACGTCGGACGGTCTCATCGGCGTGAACCGCGAGTTCAAGTCGTGGCTGACGGCCAAGGGCGTGCACTTCACCGAACAGGAAGTGCCTGACATGGGGCACACGTGGCCGCTCTGGCGTCAGAACGTCGCGGACATGGTGCCCCGGCTCTTTTCGTCCAGCGAGAGATGACGCGCCTGACTTGGCCGGGCCGAGTTCAGCGCGGCGCCAGAGGTCAGCGTGAGGGGGCCGAGCGGTCGCGGTCAGGCGGCCCGAGCGCGAAGAGGCCGGTCACTTGCTCTCGACTCTGCGTAATGAGAAAACCTATCGCGAGAACCGGGCCACCGGAAAAGGTCGTGCAGAAGCCCATCGCCTCCCCAGGTCACTCCGATACCAGTGGCCGTGAACGTGACTGACTGCCCGATCAGGAGGAAGTCGGTGATTCCGTTAATCGTTGGTGCTGTCACGGAGGGAGTCGAAACCAGCCGCCGGCCATTCGCGCGCGACCGGCGGGAGGAGCCGCAGCGATCTACGGATCACCGTCGTCCAGCGCGCGAAGGCTCGCGCGTCACGTGGGCGCCACTCAAATCCATACGCCCGGCGGATTGATGGCGGCAGCGATCCGATCGTGAGCACCTGCGTCGCCCGAAACGCCGGCCAGGCCACGCGCCACTTCGGCGGGTACAGCACCGCTCGTGCGAGCGTCCGGCTGGTGTCGGTCACGACGATGGTCCCGCTTGCCAGCATGTCGCGCATGTAGGTGTCGAGCTGTGCCGAGTCTCTCGGGAGCCATCCCGTCGGCATCCCCAGCAGCGGCTCCATGATGGCCGCCTCCGAGCAGTACCGATCCCGTTCACGAACGGTGAGGGGGCCAACCAGCAGCTCGTAGGTGAGTGGAATCGACTCGAGCAACGTGACGTGCACCCACCGCTGCAGCTCAGGATCATGAGCGGAGTAGGGCGCCCCCCCGGGACCGCGACCACGCACCCGATCGTGAATCGCGTTGATGCCTGCGGCGGCCGTGATCATCTGCTCCGTATCGCCAAAGGTGAGCGACAGCATCGCGCCGACGGTGGAACGCAGCCGCCGGAGGCTGGAGCGAAGGCTGCCGCCGATGGCGCTATGGTGGTGCACGCCGGCGGCAACAGCCGGGTGCGCCAGCTGCAGCAGAATGGCACGACCCCAGCCGGCAACGACGATGACCTCGCGGTTGACCTTCCAGCTGATGCTGTCGGGCCCGGCCCGCAGGTGGTCCGATTGGAGGAGGCGCGCGCGGACAGCGGCGCGTCCATCAGCGCTCAATCTGCACCGTCGTGACGTCGAAGGCGACGCCTTTGACGTCCTTCCAAAGAACGTACTCGGGGCTCTGGCGTCCGTCGACGAAGACCAGCAGGCCGGCATTGCCTTCGCCGAAGTCGCCGGCGAGCTCAAGCTCCAGTGCCTCGCCGCTGTGGAGAGTTACCCAGGCGCGCCGGGCGCCGGTCTCGTCGTGCGCGGGCAGTGCGATTGATGCGACCAGGCCAAATGGAAGGGTGTAGTCGACGCCCTGGGAGGGTGCGTCCAGGGTGTCAGTGGTCTCGCTCTCGTCGAGATCGTAGACCAGCCGGCCAACGAGGCGACGGCCATCGAGAGTGGTGACGCTGCCTGTCAGGGGGCGCCCCGGCGGGAAGTCGCCGTAGGCGGGGCCGCTGCCGCCTGGGCTGAAGTCAACGTGCTCGAACGCGTTCCAGGAAATCAGGACCCGGCCGTACCGCCCGTCGTCGACGTAGATGCCGCGGTTGCCGTCGCCGACTTCCCGGCTGCCCGAGAGCACGATTTCGCGACCGTCGAGCAACGTCAGCAGGGCGCTGTGGGGCGAGTGGCGCGCGATGGAGCGGAGGGTGTCAAAGCGCAGGCTGAGTTCCTCGTCTGCCGTGCGGCCGTCGAGCGTGTCGGAGCCGACGCCCTGCTGCCGATCCCACTGGAGGAAGCCGGTGAAGTCGCCTTGCCGCGTGCGCACCGTACCGTACAGCCGGGTGGGGGCACCGCTGAGTAGTGTGGTGGGAAGGAACTCGATGGAGCGGATCTGCCGACGCGCAAGGTCCACGGCGCCGCGCCCGATATCCCCCACCCGTACGCCGTCTTCGAAGTCGTTGGCCTCCATCCCGTTGATGGCGAACATGGTCCCGCTCTTGAGAGTCACACGCGAGCCGAAGACGCCCTGCGCCTCGATGCGGGCGATGTCGCCGAAGCGCGCCATGAAGGGGCGGACGAGGTCGATCGGGCTACCCCAGTCGGCGAACTCGAACCCGAAGATCGTGAGTGGGAACCCCTGCTTCTCCAGTTGCTCCTGTGACACGTGATCGGCCCATGGGTTATCGTCCTTGAGACCGTTGAAGTAGTCGCCCCAGGACGCCTCCTCGTCGCGTCCCCAGCGGAGCCGCCCCTCGTAGATGGTGCCGTCATCGGTGATGACGCGACCGTACAGGAATCCCGGATGGGGCGCGGGCGACAGGGAAGTTGTGGGCGGCGTTGCTGACACGGTCCCGACGTCCGTGTTCTGTTCAGGGCCCCTGCAGCCTGCGGTGAGGGCCATGATCGCGAGAACGCGAGCAAGGGCCCGACTGGCTCTGGCGAGAGCAGAAGACCTTGATGCCGTCAACGAGAGCCGTCCTCGCCTGCGTCCGAGGCCGACCGTAGTGTCCGGAGACGCGTCTCCGCTTCAGCGTTGCGAAGAAACTCTCGGCGGGCGCGTTGTTGAAGCCATTGCCCTGCGTGCCCATCGACCACCACAGCGAGGTAGAGCCAGCCTTCGTCCTCGCGTACGTCGGTCTGTTGGTTCCTGTCGATCATGGATGGTCCTCTCTCAGGCATGGGCGTCCTCTTTCCGGCCGGCCGAAATGGCCGTGGTCTCAGCGCGGATTCTAGGGGCACCGTGGCACGGAACGCTTGAGCGCCAGGTGAGCAACTCGTGAGCACTTCGTGATCAGCCAGAAACGTTAGGAAATCAGGCCGTCTGGCTCGCTGGCGTTGGTCGCAGCATGGCCTCGCGGTCGTCGTGTCAGCCCAAGGACGAGCCCGCTTCCGAACATCAACCCCTCCCAGGCGCTCACGACGACCCGTGTCACCGGGCCCACGTGCGTCTCGCCGAGAAGGCGGGCGATCGGCTCCAGGCCCACTTGGGACTGGGGAAACGTACGAGCCACCAGATCGAGGCTCATCGCGCCGAGGTAGCGGCCCGACCAGGCCAGCAGCGCCATCGCGATCGCGCAGACGGTGCCGGCAAGCAGTGAAGACGCCAGCCGGTTGCGGCCATGCGGCGTGGCCATCCCTCCGTCGGCGGTGCGAGTGGCGGCCGCGTAGCCCAAGCCCACCGCGGCACCAATGGCCAGACCCTCGACGCCGCCCGTCACCGGTGCGAAATTGCCACCGAACAAGCCTTCCAACACCCACAGGCCGAGCAGGTGCGCGGTCGAGCCGACGATGCCGCCGCCGGCGGCTCCACACACGACCAAGGCCAGCGTCCGTCGCGACCGGAACAGCACCTCGGCGATCACCAGTCCACCGGCGACGCCGACGGCCCCGGTCGCTCCAACGCCCAGGCCGACGAGGGGCAGGGCCACGAAGATGGCGTTCGTCGCGGTCGAGTCCGGACCGGCGCGCAGCGCCAGCGCCCCAACAAGGGCCGCGATGATGCCCGCCACTGCTCCGCCGGCGACGCCGCTCGACCACCG
Source organism: Acidobacteriota bacterium (assembly GCA_013203475.1). Lineage (GTDB taxonomy): Bacteria > Acidobacteriota > Vicinamibacteria > Vicinamibacterales > SCN-69-37 > SYFT01. The sequence goes on along the minus strand of JABMNV010000216.1, from coordinate 2,650 downwards.
GCTGCCGGCGAGTCGCCACAGCCGTCGTAGTCTGAGACCGATCAGGACCCGTGCCGATCGAAGCGCTCCCGGTTGGCCGAAAATCGGCACGGGCCCCGCGGTCGCCACGTCCCACCGCGCATCACGGAGCACCGCGCGCGCGTCGGCGTGTCCAGTCTGACGATCGAGACGATGCAGGGCCTCTCGCGTGCCGAGCATGTGGAGGAGTTCCGCGGCGTCTCGGCGGTCTTCTTCGTCCGATGGCGACGATATTGGCTGAAGCAGACGGGTCAGCGCATCGTCCATCGCCTCGGAGCTGGTCAGTTCGCGAACCTGGTTCTCGGCGTCCACGCGCAGCGTTGCGGTCAAGCGCACCTCGTCGCCGAGCGGACTCTCGTCGCGCTCCTCGACGACCTCAGAGAAGATGAACCGGTATCCATGGCGCTGGACGGTGAGAATGAAGGCGGGGTCACGCGGGTCGTCGCCCAGCACGCGTCGCAGCGTGCGGATCGCCTGCGAGAGCGCGCCGTCAGAGACCACGACATCCTGCCAGACCGCATCGAGCAACTCGTTCCGTGAGATCGCTTCTCCGCGTCGCGCGATCAGCAATGTGAGCAGGTCGAAGTAGCGGGAGATCAGCGGAATCTCACGCCCGTCACACGTCAGGGCGCGCCGTGTCGGCGACACCGCAAACCTGTCGAAGCGATATCGGACGCGTCCGCCACTGGTCATGCTTGTCTAGGGTATCGCGTCAGGAGGCCGACGTCTGCCGACCGCCGATCCACACGCCGACGGCGCCCACGATCGGATGACCCAGTTGTACCAAGCGGGTTGTACGGCATACGAACCGGCTTCCATGAACGTCAGGTCGGCGACCGGTTTGTCGAGTGCCTGCACGGAGGCGCCCTGACTGAGCAGCAGACTCACGACACCCAGGACCAGCACGAGGCCGATCAGGATGCGCACCGAAGCCGACGACGTTCCGACTCTCCGCGCGGCCCAGCCGCCGGCGACCGCCGCCATGAAACCACTGACAAGGTTCCCCACCATCCAGGCTGATGACGGTGTTGGACTCTCGCCCGCAAACGCTCCGCTCGCACCGAGAATCATCCATGCCGACCCGATGCCGACGAAGACAACCAGAATCATGACGACGTACCCGCCAATTGCCGCAAGGATGTTGCGCACCACGGTGAACCTCCAGTGCCTTCAAGTTATCATTGCGATCGGATGATTAGCTTGGAAGATCTTCCCGACAGAATCGATAGCCCTGCGGCCTGGGTGGGACGTGACATGCAGCGCCGCACTGATGCGTGGCTGGTGGAATTGTCGGACTCGACGATTTTAGAACTGGAGGAGGCCGCAAGGCATTACCTGGCGCTTGGCCGAAGTGTTGGCGCCATCACGGCCGCCGATTTTCCGCTCGGTCCGTTTGGCGACGCGCTTGAGCGACTGAGAGAGGAGCTCCTGCATGGGATTGGCTTTGAAGTGTTGCGCGGCCTGCCGATCGATCGATACGAGCGGGAGTTCACGGCGGCGATCTTCTGCGGGGTCGGAGCTCATCTCGGTCGAGCACGGTCGCAGAACGCGCAGGGACACATCTTGGGTCATGTGCGGGACACGGGCGTCAGTTCCCGCGACCCGCACGTACGGATTTATCAGACCTCAGAGCGGCAGAGTTTTCACACCGACAGTGCAGACATCGTCGGTTTGCTTTGCCTGCAGGAGGCCCGCGAGGGTGGGCTCTCGCTGCTGGTGAGTGCCACATCGATCTATAACCGGATGCGGGCGGAACGGCCGGATCTGCTGGTGCAGTTGTTTGAGCCGGTCGCCTGCGATCGACGCGGTGAGACTCCGCCTGGCGCGAAGCCGTATCTGGAGATTCCCGTGCTGAATTGGTATGCGGGGCATCTGACGGTTTTCTATCAGCGGCAGTACATCGAAAGCGCGCAGCGATTCGAGGGCGCGACGCGATTGACGCCCGAGTATCTCGCCGCCCTCGACATGTGTGATGCGCTGGCAGAGGACCGCTCGATGCATGTGCGGATGGAGTTGCAGCCAGGGGACATGCAGTTTGTCTACAACCATTCGCAGTTGCACGACCGCACCGCGTTCATCGACTGGCCCGAGCCAGCGCGTCGCCGCCACCTCCTGCGGTTGTGGCTCTCACCCGAAGGGGATCGGGAACTGCCGCCGTGCTTCGCGCAGCGCTACGGCGTGCTTGAGCCTGGAAACCGCGGCGGCATCGTCACCGGCGACACGCCCCTCACTGCGCCGCTGGATTAGGCCGTCGCGTGCGGCCGGACATCGCGGTTGATGCGTCGAGCCGACGTGCGCCAGGATGTGATTCGATACGGTGGACCGTAAGAATGATGAAACGGTGAATGGTGGTCGGCCCCATACTGAGGTGTGATGAAGCTGTTAAGCCGTGTAGCCCTTCGCGTCGGCCGAGAGTGGGGCTGAGGTTGATCCGATCGCGTGGACGGTTTCCGAGAGGCGGATACGATGTCCACAATGGAAGCAAAGACGGGTACGACTCGTCGGCGACCCCGGCGGCAGTTTTCTGAGGAGTTCAAAGCCAGCGCGGTCCGACTGGTGGTCGAGGGCGGGCGTGCCGTAGGCACGGTCGCCCGGGAGCTGGACCTGACGCCGTCTGCGCTCGCCGGATGGG
>JABMNV010000215.1 GCA_013203475.1 Acidobacteriota bacterium | reverse complement strand
TCGTAGAACTGCATGATGTCGGCCACTTCGCGATCGCTGAGCGGCCGCCGGTACGCCGCCGCGCCAAGGCGCGAGACGATGGAGCGCGCACAGGGCTTTTCGTCCACAGCGCTGGTCGGCCGACACGAGAACACTTTTCGCCGGCTCGGCGACTCGGAGAGCCCCGTCACCTTCAGCGGGCCACGCACAATAAGATCACGCACGTGCGGCAAGGTGGTGACCCCGGCGCCGCCAGACCCGCCACCGGCGAACGACCAGTCGTGTGGACGAATCAGATCTTCGTAGGGACCATCCATACGCCGCACGAACGCGGCGGCCACCAGGTGTTGCCCGGACTTGACCGTAATGGCATCGGTCAGCATCGGCACGCCGCCGCGCCCGTCCGCCCCTTCCGCTCGCTGAGTTTCATACTTGATCAGGGCGACCCGCTCGCCGCCAATCGACAGATCGAGATCCTCCAGGCGGCTGTTGTTGCCTCCGCTCAGATTCACCTCGAATACATATTCGCCGTCCGCCGGAAAGACATGACGCACCACGAGACCCCCGCGGGTCCCATAGGGGGCGCCTTCGACGTAATCCCACGGATGCTGTGAGGCGTAGCTCGTGTTGGCGTACGTCCGATCGAGAGAGGACGCTTGTCGGTCTCCAACCGCCATGCGACTGATATCGCTGGCCGCGTTCAGAAACGCCTCAAGCAACGTGGCGGACAGCATTTGTTCATCGGCGATGTTGTCAAAATTGGCGCTCATGGAGTCCAGGGGCAGCCACTGCCCCGCGTCCACGTCCAGGTCGAGTAATTCAGCAATGGACCGGCTATATTCCACGCGATTGAGCCGTGGGAATGTGCGGGAGCCTGGATTCGGGCGCGCGGCGGCCGCCGCGTCCAGCCGGGTCTCAAGTGCGTCAATCAGTCCGGCCAGACTCGCCGCGTCTGGCGCATCCGTGCCCGGGGGCGGCATCATGCCCGCACGAAGCTTCCGCACCATGCGTTCGCCGACAGAGGCCTTGGCGGAGACGTCGGCCATCGCAAACGTCTCAAAAGACAAATTGCCTCGCAGCGTGATGTCGTTGTGGCAATCGACACAATAGTCCTGGATGACCACGTCTGGATCCATCGCCACGGGAGCAGGATTCGACGACCCCGGGAAAGGCAGGCGTGCCGCATGGGCCGCCATCAGCCATTGCTCACCAGCCGTGCGCGTCCTGGCCCGTGACGACGCGCCCGCCGACTGCTCGGCGACGAGGCTGTCCCCAATTGCTCCGATAACCACAGCGCAAACCAGTGCGCAGACCGCCGTCCATCTGACCATCGTCATAGACATCCCGACCTCAGGTCCTACGTGAAAATTTTGCAGGTCCGGAGAATATACACCCGAAATCGGTCATCGCAGCCCTGGATTTCGTCACAATTTCCCCTACAATGAGCAAGTTTCCCGACACTTGCGGAGGTATGTGTGAGAAAGCCGTTGCTGGCCACGTGTCTAGTCTTGTGTGTCCTCGGTCAGGCTGTCGCAGGCGATTGGCAACGCCCCGCTGATCTTCCGACGACCGGTCCGGCGGGGGCACCACCAGACACCGTGTTTCTTGAGGATTTGACGTGGGCTGAAGTGCGAGACCTGGTGAAGGCGGGCACGACCACGGCCCTGATTGGCACGGCGGGGACCGAGCAGAAGGGGCCCCACATGGTGGATGGCGAACACAAGTTCGTCATGGCCTATGCCGCAGACAAGATCGCCCGGGCGTTGGGGCACACGTTGGTCGCTCCGGTCGTGACCTATGTTCCGGAAGGCAGTTGGGACAACCCGGGAGGGCACATGGCCAAGCCGGGCACCATCACGCTGCCCGAGGCTCGCTTCGTTGAGCTCCTGGTCAGTGCGGGCCGCAGTTTGAAGGCGGGTGGATTTACCACCGTACTTTTTCTGGGCGAATCGGGCGGCAACCGGACCGGCATGCGCACCGCTGTCACCCGACTCAACGAACTCTGGAAGGACTCGGCGAGCGCCTTCTGGATCGACGACTACTACACCAAGTCACACGCGGAGCAGAACGCACACATCACGGCGACGATGGGGATTCCCGCAGACCAGATTGGGGGTCATGCGAACCTGCTCGATACGTCGGAAATGCTGTTCGTCAATCCAGCCCATGTCCGGCCAGGCAAAATCGCGCCGGGCGGCGGCTACGCCAACTCCGGCGTCAGCGGGGACCCGAGTCGGTCCAGCGCCGACCTCGGCCGCGTGTTTCTTCAAATCAAGATCGACAACGCGCTCGCGCAGATCAGGGGCCTGATGGCTGGCACGATCGCACCTGCAGGACCGCCGGCGGCGCGGACCGGTGGCGGTGGCCGCGCCGGACGGGGTCGCGGAGGCCGGGGCGCTTCCCCCGCCCCCGAGCCTCAGGGGCCCCGTCGCACGACCGCGATCACGGCCCCCGCCGGCGTGACGCCGTCAGCGGCGCCAGACACCGTCTTTATCGACGAGTTGACGTGGGAGGAGACCAGAGACGCCATCAACGCAGGAACGACCACGGTCATCATCCCGACCGGGGGAACCGAGAGAAATGGGTACCACATGATTCTCGGCAAACATAACTATGTCGTGACCCATGCCGCCAACCTGATTGCCCGTCGCCTGGGCAATACCCTGATCGCGCCAACCATCCAATACGTCCCGGAAGGGAACCCGGACCGCGTACCACCGGGCGCCATCTCTCTGCCCTCGCCGGCATACGATCAACTGCTGGACGCGGCGGCCCGAAGTCTCCATGTGCACGGATTCACGAACATCCTGTTTATTGGCGACAGCGGTGGCAATCAGGCCGGCATGACGGCGGTCGCCGAGGCTCTGACGGCAGAGTGGAAGGACACCGGTGTTCGTGTGCTCGCCCTGACTGACTATTACACCAAGGGCAGCGAGCACTATCGCGCCTGGATGCTCGCCCAGTTTGGATACACCGCTGCGGTCGTTGGCGGTCACGCCGGCATCAGCGACACGTCTCAGATGCTTCACGTGCATCCTGCTGGCATCCGGGCACCCCTCGTTCAGCCATGGGGAGGGCCAACCGATTCCGGCGTCTCTGGCGATCCGTCGAAAGCGACTGCCGAGATCGGACGGATGGGCATCGAATTCAAGGTCAACGCGGCGGTGAACCAGTTCCTGGCAGCGACGGCCCCACCACGCGGACGCCGCGGTGGGGGCGGCGCGCGCTGACTGTGTTATCGTCCCCGCGTTCCTCTTGGACACGCCGCATGCGAAGACGACTTCTGCCTGACAACGCGCACGGCCTCTGGCTGCTCATCTGGCTGGCGGCCATCACCGGTCTGTCGTCAGCCGATGCCCAGGCGCCAGTGGCCACGCGTACGACAAAGGCAGGTGTCTACACCGAAGCGCAGGCCTCAAGAGGTGAACAGACCTATGTCGCAAATTGTGTGTCTTGCCATCCGCCGTCCACATACAAGGGTGGCGTGTTCACAGGTTGGCAAGGATACTCGCTGGCCGATCTCCTGTGGTTCCTGCAAGAGAAGATGCCTGAAGACAATCCGGGCAGCCTGTCGCCCAAGGAATACACGCAAGTCATCGCCTATCTACTCAAGATCAACGCCATGCCTGCCGGGCGAGTGGACCTACCCACAGCGTCGGCGACGCTCAAGGCGATCACGATCGACATTCTGCCTGGTCGGCCCGATCCGACTTTCCGGCCATTAACCACGAGTCACTCACCGTAGGGAGAAACGCATGACATTTCGGTTTGGAACAACTCGAAGAGCAGGAAGCGCGCTGCTGTCGGCCCTGACGCTGGGGTTTACGCTCACCGCGTGTGGTGCACCTTCGACCATCCCAGGGGAAGCGACGGTTCAGGTCCGAGGCAACGTCCCAGGCGAGTGGCGGTATTGGGGCGGCGATGCGTGGAGTACGCGGTACTCTGCTCTTGACCAAATCGACGCGTCGAATTTCAACTCGTTGGAGCAAGCATGGCAGTGGTCAGCCGCGGCGTTTGGCCCTGACGAGTACTATCGCGCGACACCCCTCTATGCCAACGGGCGCCTCTTCACGGTGGCGACCACACGGCGAATCGCGACGGCGCTCGATCCGGCAACCGGCGAAACCCTGTGGATGTGGCGACTCGATGAGGGCATCCGCTGGCAGAAGGCACCGAGACAGTTCTCCGGTCGCGGACTGGCCTACTGGAGTGATGGTGCCAACGAGCGAGTGGTCGTCGTCACACCGGGATATCACATGGCATTGCTCGATGCCGATACCGGGCGACCAGACCCCGCCTTCGGCGTCGACGGCGTTGTTGACCTGATGGACGGACTCGGCTTCCCTCTCGTGCCGCTGGCGGTCGACGACAACGGATCATTCGTCATCAGCGACTCCGCGCCCTATCGTGAGGCGCGTCCGGGTGAGACCTGGGACACCGAAAAAGGCATTGGCGCCGATGGCACGATCGGCATTGACCCAACCCAGGGCCAGATTGCCGCCAGCTCGCCGGCCATCGTCGTCGGCGATGTAATCATCGTGGGAAACTCGGCGATTCACGGCTACTACCCGACCAGATTACACAACCTGCCCGGGTTCATTCGGGGATTCGACGTGCGAACCGGAAAGCAACTCTGGAAGTTCAATCTGATTCCGCAGGCCGGTGAGTTCGGCGCCGAAACGTGGGAGAACGGTTCAGTTCCCGGCACCGATGGCGTCGGGAAAAACGACGCGTGGGCCACCTACTCAGCCGACCCAGAATTGGGTCTCGTCTACATACCGGTCGGGATGCCGCTCAACGACGAATACGGCGGACACCGCCCAGGCGACAATCTGTTTGGCAACAGCCTGGTTGCGCTGGACGTAAAAACCGGAGAGCGCCGATGGCACTTCCAGATGGTGCATCACGACATTTGGGACTACGACACGCCCATGGCCCCCAATCTCGTGGACATCACCGTGGACGGCCAGGTGAGGAAGGCCATCGCCCAGACCACCAAACAGGGTTGGGTGTACACGTTCGACCGCGAGACCGGTGAACCGATCTGGCCCATGGTGGAAACGCCAGTGCTCCAAAGTGAAACGCCAGGCGAGCAGACCTCGCCCACTCAGCCTATTCCGTCGAAACCTGCGCCATTCTCGCAGCAGGGACTCGAAGAAGAGGATCTGATTGACTACACACCGGCCATCAAGGAAGCAGCGCTCGGACTTGCCAGGATGTGCCGGATGGGGCCGCACTTTATTCCCGGATCACCGATCGATGGGTCCGCACCGAGCGGACTGGAGTGTTCCTGGTACGCGCCAGGCGCGTCCGGTGGTGTCAACATCGACGGGGGCGCTGCCGTTGACCCGGAGACGGGATTCCTCTACGTTGCGTCACAGTCTGGCTTGAGCACCACAGAACTGGGAAAAGATCCGTGTTCGGAGTTTAGGTACACGCAGGCCAGTTCCTCTGGACCGCACGATAGCTGTGGCCAGCTGGGTGTCCCCGATCCCCCACCAGGCTACGCCGCCCCCCCGCGTGGACGCGGCGGCCGAGGGGGCGGAAGAGGTCGTGCCGGCGATGCTGGCCCTGCCGGACCACCGACACCAGGTACGTCCAACATTGCCGGCATCTCGATTCTCAAACCGCGCGAACTCGGTGGCATCACCGCCTACGACATGAACGTCGGAGAAAAGGCGTGGTGGATTGGCAATGGGGGCACTTACGTGCCCACGCCGAACGCCAATTCAGCTGACGCGAAGCTGTTCAGCGGGGTCGCCCTGCTGCCACAAAGCAGTGGGGGACAGGCGCAGGTGATCACAACCAAATCGTTGATGATCTACGGCACAGGGCGCAGGGGCGGCCCTCCAGGAAGCGCGCCAACGCTCTTTGCCATCGACAAAGCCACGGGGCAGCAAGTCGGCGCGCTGCCGATTCCAGGCAAGACCAGTGCGGTGCCGATGACATTCATGCACCAGGGACGGCAGTACATCGTCTTCGCGACCGGAGGTGGCTCAGCGCCGTCCCTGATCGCCTTTCGCCTACCAGGGTAAGCTCCCCTCTACCCCGGGGGCGGCGTTCTGCGTCGCCTCCGGGGTTCACGACCGCTCGCGATCGCCCCGCCGGCGCACCCACCACACGCCCCACCCTATCAACCACGACGCGAGAGCCAGGCGAAGCCCCCCACTCGTTGTCTCGGCTGACGTGAATGGCCACCCGTACAGGCTCACAGCCGCGCCTCGCTCCAACATCCAATGCCAGGCCTCGTGCGCGATAATCGCGAAAATCACAACCGCGCCAATTCGCTCAGCGACGACATACCGAAACAGCAACGCCAGCGCCGGAACCATCACAGCCAACGCAGCCAGTTGACCGAGTTCAACACCAAGATTAAAAGCCACAAGCGACGTCACGAGATGGCTACCGGCAAACTGCAGGGTTTCGCGCAGTGCGAACGAGAACCCAAACCCGTGCACCAGACCGAAGAGAAACGTCAGTCCCCACCGCCATCGCTCACGGGAAGCGCCCCAGGCATTCGCGCCATTGACGATATTTTCCAGTGCCATCCAAAAAATAGAGACGGCGATCAACATCTCGACAAAGGGAGGAAACCACAGTCCACTTGGCACGACACCAAACGCAGCCGCGACGAGCGTCAGCGAATGCGCCACGGTGAACGCCGTCACAAGGATCACCAGAGACCTGAAGCGCCGCGCTGGAACAACCAGACACACAAGAAACAGCAAATGATCGACGCCACTGAGAATGTGTGTCGTGCCTGACATCACGAATCGTCGAGCCGCCTGCCACCAGGTGGGATCGAGCTCAACACGGCCGGCATCGCCTGTGTACGCCAAGACCCGGACGACGCCCGACGTCGTGATGAACCGCACCACGCTCTGGGTTCGCAGGCCCAGCCTGGCAAAATCTGTTTCGAGGGCGAGCCGCGCCCCCTGGGGCGCTGGCGGGAACTCTAACGCCACATCGAGCCAGGCTTCGGTCCAAAGGAGGCGCGTGTCCGGCGACAGCGACGGGCCGGTCACATGCGCAAGCGCCTGGTCCCAGGACTCAAACGACCGGTCTGACGGCTGCGAGAGCTGCACGGCGGTCAGAAGCGAAGGCTCCAAGGCGTCGTCGGCGGCCAATATCCTGACGCCACTGACGATCCACGTCTGTGCTGCCAACCGCGCCGCTGCCTCAGCGGCTGGCCACAGCAGGAATCCGGGCCCTGTCGTGGGAATGATGACGTCACGCATCGACTCGAGCGGGACTCGCACCAGCACACGGGTGCGACCCGTCTCGGACCGAACGTAGACGTGAACGACGACGTCCGCGGGAATCTCATGGGCCGCCGCGGAGATCGACCACGCCGACCACACCAGCCCGACACCCAGACACACCACGATCAAGCGACGCAGAAACACACTCACGAGATTGCCGCCGGTAGTATACTGGCGCCGTTTTCTCACCACAGTGTGTTTGGTTCCTTTCCCACGGAGTATTGACGATGGGCAGACAGGCGTTTGAGCGTGTGCGGATTTCGTGGGCTGGAGCGGTCGCCCTCGGCGCACTGGTGATGATTGTCAGTAGCAGCGCTCCGCTCAGAGGAGTGGCCCAGGTCCCCGGCGCGCAGGCGGCCTCGGTTGACCCACTGTGGCCTCAGCCACTGCCCAACCACTGGATTCTCGGATCGGTCACCGGCGTCGACATCGACAGCCGGGATCATGTCTGGGTCGTTCACCAAGGCGCGGCCTCGCTCAATAGACGCACTGAAAACGCGCTGGACACCGACCCTCCGGGATCGGAGTACTGCTGCGCGTCCGCCCCTCAGGTGTTGGAGTTTGATGCCGACGGCCAGCTCGTCGGCCACTGGGGAGGTGCCGGCGAGGGTTTCGACTGGCCCGCCAATCCCGGTGGGATGGCCGTTGACGACGAGGGCAATGTCTGGATTGCGGCGGCGGGTCTTCCGCCCGCTCCCGCTGGCCGTGGCGGCCGGGGCGGGCGCGGCGGCGCGGCACAAACCACTGCTCCCCCGGTCGATGGCCACATTCTGAAGTTCTCGGCTGACGGGACATTCCTCATGCAGATTGGTCATCCGGGAGAAGCCGGTGGACCTGACGCACTGGGCGCTCTGCTCCGCCCAGCGGCCGTCGATGTCGATACCAGGACGAACGAGGTCTTCGTCGCCGACACCGGTCATCAGCGAGTGGCCGTATTCGACGCCACCACCGGCGCCTACAAACGACAGTGGGGAAACGCCGGGACCACGCCCTTCCAGACGCTGTCGTGCATCACGCTCTCGCGTTCGGGCGAGGTGTTCGTGTGCGACCAGGAGGCCAACACGGTGTTTGTGTTCAAGACCGATGGCACGCCGGTGCGCGAGGCCATTGTCTCGCCGGGGACCCGTGGCGCCGGTTCTGTCTGGGACATCGCCCTGTCGGCCGATTCAGACCAGAAGTTTGCCTACGTGGCGAATGGACAGGAACAGACCGTGCACGTGCTCGAGCGAGCGACGCTGTCCGAAGTGGGCCGAATCGGCTCTGGTGGGCGGTGGCCGGGCTATTTCTTCGGTGTCGGATCAGTCGCAGTCAACAGCATGGGACAGGTGATTACCGGCGAAGCACTTCAAGGCAAACGTGTTCAAAGGTTTCTGGTCAATCAGGCGGGAAGGTAGGGATTCGATGAGTCGACGGACAATTCTTCTCGCGGCAGTCTTTCTTGGCGGACTCGCGCTACTGCTCACCGCAGACCGGTGGTCTGGCCAGGCGCTGAGCGACACGCAGACGGGGGACATGGTTGAGGCCCCCAGGTTCGAAGTGGATCCAATGTTCCCCAAGCCCCTGCCCAACGGCTGGCTGATGGGAATGGCCATTGGTATCGCCGTCGATGCCGAGGATCACATCTGGATCGTACACCGCCCCGACACGTTGTCTGACGCCGAGGCAGCTGCCGACCAGAATCCGCCGACGGCCGCCTGTTGCCATCGAGCCCCACCGGTGCTGCAGTTTGACCAGGAAGGCAACCTGCTGAGCGCCTGGGGCGGCCCGGGTGAAGGCTACGAATGGCCGCAGTCCAACCATGGCATCTTCGTCGATCACAAAGGCATCGTGTGGATCGGCGGTAACGGTGCGCAAGACGCGCAGGTGCTCAAGTTCACTCAGGACGGAACCTTCGTCGCGCAGTACGGAAGATCGGGTCAAAGCGGCGGCAGCAACGACACTGAGAACTTCGGCCGTGTCGCAAAAATCTTTGTCGATCCACAGGCCAACGAAGCCTATCTCGCTGATGGATATGGCAACAAGCGCGTCGCAGTCCTCGATGCCGACACCGGGGCGTTCAAACGCTATTGGGGTGCCTACGGCAACAAGCCCGATGACACGAATCCTGGCCCGTATGATCCCGATGCGCCACCGGCCCAGCAGTTCCGGACACCGGTCCATTGCTCGGACCTCTCAGTCGATGGCCTGCTCTACGTCTGTGATCGCCCCAACAACCGGCTGCAGGTCTTCCTCAGCGACGGCACGTTCGTCAAAGAGCAGGTCATCGCCAAACGGACACTGGGCGATGGCGCGGTGTGGGATGTGGCGTTCTCACGTGACCCTGAGCAGAAGTACCTCTACGTGGCCGACGGCAAGAACGAACGGGTCTACATCATGCTGCGGGACACGTTGGAGATTCTGTCGTCGTTTGGCGATGGTGGAAGGCAGCCGGGACAATTCTTCGCTGTCCACAGCATCGTGACCGACACGATGGGCAATCTGTTTACGACGGAGACGTACGAGGGTCGACGCCTTCAGAAGTTCGTGTTCAAAGGCGTGACGCAGGTTCCGCGCGACCAGGGCGTGGTCTGGCCCCTGAAGAAATGAAGAAATGGGGCAATGAGGCAATGAGGCAATGAGGCAATGAGCTGATGCTCTCCTCATCGCCTCATCAAGAAATCGGGCTCTATGCCGCCGCGACGGCGACCTTGCCGAGCACCTCGCCGAACACGGCCACGGCCTTGGTCATCTCCTCCATCGTTCCCAGCGATATCCGGCACCATTCGTTCTGGAACGGCGGGAAATCTCGTCCGACCCGCACGCCTTTGGCAAGGCACCCGTCGCGGAACTGTCGTGCAGGCATCCCCGTGTTGGTAAAGATGAAGTTGGTGTGGGATTCGGTTGACCGCATGCCGCGGTCAGCGAACCATTTGACCGTGAAATCACGGACGGCCTTGTTGCGCGCCCGCTCGGCGTCGGTGAACGCCGTGCCCTGTCCGATCGCGGCAACACCTGCATGGAGGGCCAGCACGTTGAGTGAGCTGGTGCCCGAACCGCTGTCCCACGCCGACAGCGTCCGGATCGCATCTGGATGCGCAACGGCATAGCCGAGTCTGAGTCCCGCCATCCCGTAGGCCTTGGAGAACGTGCGCGCGACGATGACGCGCGGGTCTTCAAGAGCCAGAGGAATCATGCTCTCGTGATCGGGGTGCGTCACATAATCGAAGTAGGCCTCGTCGACCAGGATCCGAGTATCTGGAGATATGCGATGCACACGCGCGATGAAGTCTCGCGTGGCCTGAGCCCCGGTGTACGTCGCCACCGGGTTGTTTGGATTGCAATAAAACACCAAGCCGGCACCTCGAGAAGCGTCAGCGAGTTCATCCAGATCCATCTGAAAATTTCGATTGAGCGACACGGCCCGCACCGGCCGACCGAGCATGGCCGCGTAGCCCGCGCACTCCTCATACGTGGGAATCGTCCCAACCAGGGCGCGCGTGCGTTCGGTGTAGACATGCGTGGCGGTTCGGAGTATCTGGGTCGACCCGCATCCAAGCGTCAGGTTTTCTGGCGTCACACCGAGGTGGCCGCTGAGCGCATCGCGCAGGGCACCCGTGGCGTTGGAATAGCGACCGGGAGTCGCGCCCTGAGGGCCAAACGCGTCCTGAATGGCCTGGAGCACCACCTGTCCAGGCCCCAGGGGATTCTCATTACTGGAGAGCGGGATCATCGTCTGGGCTTGGGCCGCGCCACTCGCCTCAAGGGGCGTCGACAACGACCACAGCGCATCTTCGCGACCACGTGCTCCGATATATGACGCAGTGAGTGCGCCAGCCGCCCCCATGCCAACGGTGTGAACGAATTTGCGTCGTGTCAACATGATGGCTTCTCCTATCGAGTCCCGCCGCCGACCGGTGTTGCCGGCCGCAGCACGTTGCGGAAGACCGCCGTGGCCTTCTGCATTTCCTCCATTGTCCCCAGAGAAATTCGCGCGTGACTCCCCGTGAATGGCGGAAAGTCTCTTCCTGTTTGAATCCCCTGCTCGGCACACGCCGAACGGAACTCCGCATTGGGCCGACCGATGTCGGCGAAGACGAAGTTCGTATTGGACGCCGTGCACTGACAACCCAGGTCTTCGAGTGCCTTCTGCGTAAACGCGCGCACCGCCGTATTCCTGGTCCGCTCGGCCTCGACATGGGCCGGATCCCCGAGAGCGGCCATCGCTGCGGCCACACCGAACACGCTGATGTTGTACGGCATCCTGAGTCTGGTGATCGGAGCGATTGTGTCGGCAGTGCCAACGCCGTATCCGATGCGCATACCGGCCATTCCGTACGCCTTCGAAAACGTACGCGCCACAAACACGTTGGGCGTCGACAACGCCAGCGGAATGGCACTCTCGTAATCAGGGTCGGTCACATACTCGTGATAGGCCTCGTCGATCAGAATCACCGTGTCAGGAGAAATCCGTCGGACACGTTCGACAAAATCGGCAATCGTCTTTCCGCCATGCACGGTCGCAGTCGGGTTGTTCGGATTGTTGACAAACACCAACCCGGCGCCGCGGACGGTGGCCAGCATGCTCTCAAGATCAAGGCGGAACCGACTGTCCACGTTGATTTCGACGACTGGATGTCCCATGTTACGTGCGACTCTGGTCGCGTTCTCGAAGGTCGGAGAGGCAGTCACCAGGGGCCGAGAAGGACTGGTAAACGCCCAGACCGCCACCTTGAGAATTTCCTGAGAGCCAGCGCCAAGCACAACGTTTTCGGTCTGTGCGTTGTTGCCTGCGGCAATCATTTCGAGCAGTTGTCCGTCACCTGGATTGACATTGAACGGATACCGGCCCGCATTGCCAAATCCTGCCGTGATGGCATCAAGTACGGCCCGGCCTGGTCCCAGGGGGTTTTCGTTGCTGCTGAGCTTGATGGACGGCCCAGACGGCCCGTCCGGTCTTGCTCCGCCTCGGCGGCCCACGGCCTGCCATTCCTCGGCGGCCTCGGCCTCCAACCCTCGGGCGCCGATCGCGCTGCCATCGAGCCAACCGGGCGGCAAGGCCCCAGCGGATGGGGTTACAACACGACCCCCCGGTCGTTTTAGAGTCAGGAATCCTCGGCGCGTGACAGACATGTCGGCACTCCTCGCGTGGAACCGGAAACGGACGTGACTTGGAACGGACGGATTCTACTTCGTCGGGCACCCCACGTCAAAAAACAAGGCAGAAACGCTGACTACTCTTTCTTGATATATCGCTTCAGCGCCCGTTGGCCCACCTCAGCCCCATAGATCCGTCCGTCCGCGTCGACCGCAATCCCTTCTGCCGAACTCGTACTTGGAGGGTCAACGGCTGGGTCCGGAATCAGGACCGTGATCTTCGCGCCCGGCCCCTCACGCAGACTTCCGATTCGAATGCCTCGCTTCCAGGCCTTTCGGGCAGGAGCCACCGACCCGGATTCCGAGTCGGCGCCGAATAACACGTCACCGGGACCGATCCAGATACCACTCAGCCGGCCGAACTGTTCATAGCCAGACTCCAGGAGATTGCCCTCCTGATCGAAGATCTGCAGCCGGCTGTTGGACCGGTCGGCCACCACCAGTCTGCCCCTCGAGTCAAAGGCCAACCCATGCGGCTGGTCCATTTCTCCGGGGTCCGTACCTCGAGAGCCCCAGGCCTTGAGAAACTGCCCTCGCCGGTCAAACTTGACGATCCGCGCATTCGCACCTCCATGCCCCTCGGCGACGAAGATCTCTCCGGCAGTATTCGTGATGACGTCGTTGGGTTGATACAACGATGCGGGATCCATCGGGCCGCCCGGCCGGTTCCCCCCCGGCGTTCCAAGCGCCAGCAGTAGCGCGCCGTCCGGGCTGAACTTGTACACCTGATGGCCAATCACCGTCTCTGGCATCGGCGGGAACGGCTCGTCCGCGGGCGCCCCTCTCCGACGACGAGGCAAATTATCCTGGCCGTCGGTCACCCAGACGTTCCCTGCCTGGTCCACATGAATGCCGTGAGGAAAGACAAACATCCCCTGACCAAAGCTCTTGACCAAGCGTCCGGTCGAATCGAACTTGAGGACCACATCCAGGGGAGAGGGACGCTGCTCGGCCGCGTTCCAGCACGAATTTGCCCCACAACGCTCTGCGACCCAAATCGATCGGCCATCCACATCGATATCGACGGCGCTCGTCGAGCCCCACGATCGACCAGCGGGCATCTGCGCCCATCCCTCTTCAGTCAGATATGGATTAGGTGCATCGTTAGTGGGCCTCTGACTCGAGTCCTGTGCAGCAACAGACAGATGACAAGCGACAGCCAGGGCAGCCACGGCGATAGCGCGATTGGACACGGGCTCTCTCCTTTATTGGGCTCGAACTGAGCCCTGCGTAGACATTCGTTGAGAGCGGGCATTTTACCCCGACGACGCCTTTTCGCGGCAAACTCAGCGATGCGGGGCACCTGTGGGACAAGGGCGAGTACAAAAAAAAGGGCTCGATGCACTTGGCATCGAGCCCTTTGGGAATAATCCCGGCAGCGACCTACTCTCCCACACAGTTACCC
>JABMNV010000214.1 GCA_013203475.1 Acidobacteriota bacterium | reverse complement strand
GGGTGAAAAGGTGCGGTAAGAGCGCACCGCGTCTGCTGTAAGGCAGATGGCAGGCAAAACCCCGCACGGAGCAAGGCCAAATAGGGAGACGTTTGAGGACGGCCCGTCCGAAGTCTCCGGGTAGGCTGCTGGAGCCGGTGAGCAATTACCGGCCTTGAGGAATGATCGTCACCCACGCAAGTGGGGACAGAATTCGGCTTACGGCCCGCCACGACGGAACTACTTTATAAAGCACGTGAACAAAGATAGGATTGGCTCGCAAGGGAGACATCGCTATGAGCAATCTCAAGAGAGTGCTGCTGTTTGGCATCGCTTCGGCTGCTGTGACGGCGTGGCTCGGGCCACACATTTCGGCTTCGCCGACGGGCCGCCAGACCGTTGTGCGGGCGACCGACGCCCAGGGCGGCACCGGGAGCACGGCGCAGTCGGTCCAGCAGGGACGTGCCGGTCGAGGCGGCCGCGGCGGAAGAGGCGCGGTCATCCGTCCGGTCAATGGTGCGTGTCCCAGCGGTACATTGATGATCGCGCCTGATCAGTGTTCGCGGACCGTGCCGCCGGTCGACGGCGAGTGCCCTCCTGGCACCACGCTGCAGCGGCCTGGCAGCTGCATGCTTCCGGAATTTGAAGCGCCGTCCATCCTGGACTATCGGCCCCGCTCGACCTTGGTCGTCGATGAGCACATGGTGCCACGGGCGAAATACCCCGTGATCGACATCCATAGTCACCTGGGGATTTCTGAGGCGAATATCGAGAAGACCATCACGGAAATGGACGCGCTGAATCTCCAGGTCCTGGTCAACCTCAGCGGCGGAAGCGACCCGGACGTGATGAAGAGCCGGGTGGACTTGCTCAAGGGCAGTCGGTACGCCGACCGATTCGCGATTTTTGCGAACGTCAACTGGGACCGACCGGATGCACCAGGTTGGGCGGCCAAGGCCGTCGCTGATCTCGAGGCGTCGGTCAAGAACGGGGCGGTCGGGCTCAAGATTGCCAAAGGCTTGGGCCTCCAGAGCGTCAAAACGGACGGAACGCTCGTCAAGGTGAACGACCCGCTGCTGGATCCGATCTGGGACGCGTGTGCACGCCTCAATATCCCCGTCATCATTCACACCGCCGAGCCTGAGGAGTTCTTCTCGCCGCTCGACATGAGAAACGAGCGCTGGCTTGAGCTCGCCCTGTTTGAGGATCGCCGGAACTACATGCCGGGCCGCCCTCTCTTTCCGGACATGCAGCGTGAGCGTGACGAGTTGTTCATCACGCACCCGAGGACAACATTCATTGGGGCGCACTTTGCGTACTACGGCAACAACTTGAAGAAAGCGGCCGAACTGCTCGACAAGGCTCCTAACGTTGTGCTTGAGGTGGCCGCTGTGTTGTACGACTTCGCCCGGCAACCGAGGGCCGCACGCGAGTTCTTTATCAAATACCAGGACCGCGTGCTGTTCGGCAAGGACGCCTATTACCCTGAGGAGTACCCCTACTACTGGCGCGTATTTGAGACCGCTGACGAATATTTTGACTATTACCGGCCGTATCATGCCTTTTGGAAGCTGTACGGCATGGACCTGCCGGACGAAGTGCTCAAGAAGCTCTATTACAAGAACGCACTGCGCGTGACCCCCGGATTGCCGCAATCCGGATGGCCCCAGTAGCCATCGGCGCAAGCCGGCGGGGCGACTTCTTCTTTTTCGAATGTTTCGCGGCTACGATACTGAGCTGATGTCCTTGTATCTGGTCTCCGGTGGTGGTGGGTTTATTGGGTCGCATCTGGTCGAGGCCTTGCTGAGCCGCGGCGATCAGGTGCGCGTGGCCGACAATTTTTCGACGGGCAAACGCGAGAACGTTCCCGCCGACGTCGAGGTGGTTGAGGGTGATCTGGCGGACGAAGGAGTCGCGGTCAAAGCCGTCGTCGGTTGTGACTACGTGTTGCATCAGGCCGCCATCCCTTCGGTACCTCGATCGGTCAAGGATCCGCTGGGGACTCACCGCGCCAACGTAGACGCGACTCTGCAGCTATTGGTGGCCTCTCGCGATGCCGGTGTCAAACGCCTGGTCTTCGCCGGTTCGTCGTCAACCTACGGCAACTCAGCGGTGCTTCCCAAGCGCGAGGATATGCGCGCGGCACCAATCACCCCCTACGCCTTGCAGAAGCTCGCCTCAGAACAGTACTGCCAGATGTTTACATCGCTCTATGGACTCGAGACGGTGATTACTCGCTATTTCAACGTGTTCGGGCCACGTCAGGCTCCAGATTCGGCGTACTCCGGAGTCATTTCCTTGTTCACCAAGGCCTTGATGACTGGCCAGTCTCCGCTGGTGCATGGCGACGGCAGGCAGACTCGTGACTTCACCTATGTGGCAAACGTCGTTGACGGCGTGCTTCGGGCTGCGACGGCAGAGAAGGTGGCGGGAGAAGTCATTAACATCGCAACCGGCGGAAGAATTTCCCTGCTGGAATTGGTGCGTTCCCTTCAGGTGATCTTGGGAACAAAGGTGGGGCCGACGTTTGGGCCCGAGCGCGAAGGCGACGTGAAAGACTCGCAGGCCGACATTTTTAAGGCCCGCAAGATGCTGGGCTATGAACCGACGGTGCCATTTGACGTGGGGCTGCGCCAAACCGTCGAGTGGTTCACCTCGGTTGCCTAATCTGCCGGCCGAGTAGGCCCATTCGTCAACCACGCCTGGCGCCGCTGCTTCGTTCCGTCGAAGAGGGTGATGGTACACGGCCCGCAACTCCTGTGCCCTCAACCGTATCCACCGACAAGGCATCAGATCCTCTCTCTGGCCCCCATCCTGCAGTCTGATCTGGCGGGCACCGGCCAGCCACGCCGTATGAATGCGGCCTCCCGACCTTGCGAGCGGGCGCTGTGGCTGCGCCGGTCCCACAGCGCCACGCGTATGGGACGCGGTGGCGAACCAGGAGATCAGACCAATGCGAACTGCGACCATGCTCACCTTCGCTCTACTCGTATCAGCACTCTCAGCCGTGCCGCTGGCCCATCAGTCGTCCAAGCCCACGCAAAACGGGTCGGCGGCCAAAGCGGCCAGCGCGCCCATTAACATCAACACGGCGACAGCCGCCGAGCTCGAAACTCTGCCGGGGGTCGGGCCTGCCACGGCCGCGCGCATTCTCGAGTACCGCCAGAAGAACGGTCCGTTCAAGAAGATTGAAGACCTCATGAACGTCCGGGGCATCGGAGAGAAGACCTTCCTGACGCTCAAGCCCATGATCGCGGTCGGCCCGCCCAAGGACGTAATGTGACGTCAGACGTGAAGTCAGACGTGACCTCAGAGAGGACGGGTACTCGCGTGTGCCCGTCCTCGTCAGAGAGTCCGGCCCGTTCTCGTCCCGTCAGTTCCAGTGGATTCTCTCTCGTGGAAGTGCTGCTGGTCTGTGCCGTTATTGGCAGCGTCCTCGGACTGGGTCTGCCCTCACTGCTGCAGGCGGCGCAGATGAAGGAAACCACTGACGCGGCCGCGTTTCTGACGGGGCAGTTCCGCATGGCCCGGCAGCGCGCCGTCATGACTGGGCGTCATGTAGCGATCGTGTTTGATCCCGCTGAGGAGCCCGCGGCCGACAGTCTCGGACAGAACGTCGAGTGGCGCGTCTGCGAAGACGGCAACCGCGACGGCGTCTCGCGCGCCGACATTGCAAACGGGACTGACCGGTGCGGCAGCGAGAGTGAGCAACTCAGTCGTCGCTTTCCGCACGTGACTGCTGGCTATCAGCCGGGAGTACCAGCGCTGGGAGGTGGTTCCGCTGCGCCGTTGCGGTTTGGCCGCGCACGCATGGCCGTGTTCACAGCTGGCGGGACGGCGTCTTCCGGGACCATTGTGTTGCGCGGACGTGGGGGCACTCAGGTCGCGGTTCGCGTGTCGGGCGTGACGGGCCGCACCCGCGTTCTGCGTTTCGACCGCTCACGCGGCCGGTGGCCAGAGTGAGCGGAAGGCGTCGATATCGCATCGGCCGAGACCTGCGCGCCGTGAATTTCACGGCTGTTGACGCCTGCTTGGAAGGACGATGCCAGTTGCGCCCCGGGCAGTTCGTTGAGCTGAGGGGACTCGTGCCTGGTCAGACAGAGCGCTCACGCGTCGCGCGTGTCGAGTCCTGGACTGTAGCCACGCTGGGTCAGGACGGACCAACCTACCGGGGAGTCTGCTCGTGGCAGGACTAAGTCGGGTAGGCCGCGCACACCAGAACGGTCCCATAGGGATTCGACTGGCCAACCCACGGACAAAACCCGCTGGCACCGTGTTTGAAACAGACGCCGGTGGAGGCATCGACATGTTGGTTGGAGAGAGTCCGGTCATGCAGGCCCTTCGCAGCCGGGTGACGCGGGTGGGAATCACTGACTTCACGGTTCTCGTCGAAGGCGAGAGTGGTGCCGGCAAGGAATTGGTGGCCAGAGCGCTGCATCACGTCAGTCGTCGCCGGCTCGGACCGTTCGTTGCCGTCAACTGTGCCGCGTTGGTCGAGACCCTGCTTGAGGCTGAGCTGTTCGGCATTGAGGACCGTACGGCCACGGGCGTCAGCGCCCGCCGCGGAAAGTTCGAACTCGCTGATCGCGGGACACTCTTCCTCGATGAGGTGAGTGATCTCTCGCCGGCTGCGCAGGCCAAACTCCTGCGGGTTCTGCAAGACCTGTCGGTCGAACGCGTTGGGGGACACACCGCCAAGACGATTGACACGCGGATCATCGCGGCAACCAATCGGCGCCTGGAGCAGCAGGTCAAAGCCGGTCTGTTCCGTGAGGATCTGTTCTATCGCCTCTCAGGAGTGGAGGTGGAAGTGCCGGCACTCCGAGCGCGACGCGATGACATTCCCCAGTTGGTCGAGTACCTCCTCGGGCGACATCAGAGCACTCGCGTGCTTGCCGTGAGCACGGCCGCACTCGATGCCATGGTTGCCTACGACTGGCCGGGAAACGTTCGCCAGCTTGAGCGCGTTCTGGAGCGCGCCATTGCGCTGACGCAAGGGGATCTGTTAACGGTGGCTGACCTTCCGCCGTCAATAACGCAGGGATACCGCCAGGTGCTTGAGGACCTGCCGGATGCGCACGACACCCTCAGGACCTGGAGCAGCCGTTATGTCCGGCTCGTGCTGGATCGCTGTGAGGGAAACAAGCGACGCGCCTGTGAGGTGCTCGACATCAGTTACCACACGCTACGTTCCCATATTTGTTCGCGCCTGGCGCCCCACCGCATGCCCGATGGCCTCCCCGGCCGGGCCCAAACGGCGACGCGTGAACACCCGTATCGCAGGGTCACCGACTGACCGGGAGGTTGTGAGCCAAATGAGAAGAGGAGCAAGAAGGAGAGACCGTGAATAATTTGACGATGACGCGGTGCAACGGAAAACGTCGATGGGTGCTGACACTGTGCCTGGCGCCGTGCCTGGCCATGCTCGTGGCGGTCTGGCCGGCGGTGGCCTTGGCCGCGTCGGGTCCGGCTCAGGTTCGGGTCAGCCGCACGCCGCAGGGGCGAATCACGCTGGAGGTTCGTGACGACTCGACGACCGTAGTGAAGGAAGTCTGGGCGAGTGGCTCGACTGTGACGATCACCACGCCGTCCGATCGGCTCACCGTGTCGATTCGCACGACGTCCCTCACGATCACCACCCCGCGTGAGTCCGTGGTGATGGACGAAAGAGGGGCGCGCGGGTATGGCGAGCTGCTGGGCGTTCTGAACCGATCGGCCGCAGCCGCGGCCGGTCGGCTGTTGCTCAGCCGCCTGGCGGACGGACCGAATACGTTCGCAGGGCAGTCGTTGCTCCTGACCATGGCCATCCTCGAATCTGGCTCGGGCTCAACGGAGGCGCTCGGGCAGCATCACGGGTGGGTGAACGCCAGGGCCGCTGCCTTGGCGCACGAGAACACGGCGGCCAATGGGCCCCGTATGCTCAAGGTTGGATGGCAGAAGGGAGGTACCGACCGGGGCCCTGGGGATTGCTGGGACTTGTATTCGATTGAGGCGATTCGTATCGCGGACGACTTCGTCGACTGCATTGATGATTCCCGCTGGTACGAAGTCGCCGGATGTTCTCTGATCTACGCCGTTCGGGCCGAGGCAGCCATGTTCTGGTTTGTTTCTTGCAGCGGCGGGTTCCCTTTCGGCGGCTAGACCCTATCTCGACACATTTCCGAGGTCACCCATGCGTATTCTGGTCGTTCTTCTAATTCAAGTGACTCTGGCCGTCTTGGTGAGCGGACTCATCTTGCCAGCCGTGTTGTTCGCCGTGCCGGAAACCAGGACGGCAGGGCCGCTCCCGTTGGCGGTCCTGGTCGGGATCCTGTTTCTGCTCTTGCGACTGGCGTGGCCGCGGCGGCGAGAGAACACATAATCGGGCGGAGGGCTGGGCGGCTCGCGGCCCGGCCCTCCGCACTTTCTGGCCCGCCGGCGACACGCAGCGGTTGACGACCAGAGAGGGCGATAGTACGTTGTAGGCTCCTACATGTCGACGACGCCCCCCACGACCGCCCTTAAGAAGACTCCTCTCCACGCCCGCCACCGCGCCCATGGTGCGCGGATGGTGGAATTCGGTGGATGGGACATGCCTGTCGAGTACTCCGGGATCGTCGACGAGCATCTCGCTGTCCGCACCAAAGTTGGCCTGTTTGACGTCAGTCACATGGGCCAGGTTGAGCTGGCTGGAGACGACGCCCTGGCCGCCGTGCAGTGGATGTCGTGCAACGACGCGAGTCGGTTGGCGGTCGGACAAATTCAGTATTCAGCCCTGACGACAGCGGAGGGCACATTTGTCGACGACATCCTTGTCTATCGGATGGCTGAGCAGCACTTCATGCTCGTGGTCAATGCGGGCAACATCATGAAGGACCACGCGTGGATCGTGGCCAGCGCAACCGAGCGTGGAGGCGATGTCTCTATCGTCAACGCGAGTTCACGGTATGCACTCATCGCCGTGCAGGGGCCTGCGGCCGAGCAGGCACTGCAAACCCTGACCGCAATTGAACTCCCGTCAATCAATTACTACTGGTTTGCGACGGGAGAGGTCGCGGGAGTGCGGGTCACCGTCTCGCGCACGGGCTACACCGGCGAGGATGGTTTCGAAATTTTCGTACCGCCAGCCCAGGCTGAGAAGGTCTGGAACGCCCTTCTAGAGGCTGGCCAGCCGTTCGGCATCAAACCGTGCGGCCTCGGAGCACGCGATACCCTGCGCCTGGAAGCGTCCATGCGTCTGTGCGGCAGCGACATGGACGAAAAGACCTCGGTTGTGGAAGCGGGTCTGAGCTGGATTGTTGGATGGAAGAAAGAGGGCTTTCAAGGCGCCGAGACATTGCGCGCGCAGAAGGCCGGTGGCCTGGAGCGACGGCTCGTTGGATTTGAGATGCGTGACCGTGCGATCGCCCGTCACGGACATCTCGTCATGGCTGGCGTCGACAGCGACACTCAGGTGGGCGTTGTGACCAGCGGTACGCAGACACCCTTTCTCAAGAAGGCCATCGGCTTGGCGATGGTGCCGGTCGCGTTGTCCGCACCTGGCACGCCTCTGACAATTGACATTCGGGGGCGCCGTGTGGGCGCCGAGGTGGTTCCCGAGCCCTTTTATAAACGTTCGAAACCGGCGTAGGAGCGTTCTGTATGTATCCAACTGATTTGAATTACACCAGAGACCATGAATGGATTCGCGTCAGTGGCGATGAAGCCACGGTAGGCATCACTGACTTTGCCCAGAAGCAGTTGGGGGACGTGGTCTTTGTGGAGCTGCCCGACGTGGGCCGAGCACTCACGCAGGGTGAGGTCTTTGGCACGATTGAGTCCGTCAAGGCCGTCTCTGAACTCTTCTCGCCGCTGGCGGGGGAGGTCACGGCCGTCAACGCAGACCTGGTTACTCATCCGGAGGCTGTCAACAGTCAGCCGCACGACACCTGGATGATCAAGATCAAGATCACGTCGGCCGACGAGCTGGGTGGCCTTCTCGACGCGACACAATACGAAACACTGACTCAGTAATGTCGCGAGGTAATTCCGGTGTCTGACACGTTCCAGTCCCGCCACCTTGGCCCCCGTACGCGCGATCTCCCTGAGATGCTTAAGGCCGTTCAGGTCGAGTCGCTCGACGCGCTCATCGATCAAATCGTCCCGGCGGACATCCGTCTGAAGGCACCGCTCGAGTTGCCGGCCGCCGAGTCCGAAGCCGCGTATCTGGCGCGGCTCAGAACGATCGCATCCAAAAACACCATTTGCCGGAGTTACATCGGCATGGGGTATTCCGACACGATCACGCCGGCAGTCATTCTCCGGAACGTGTTCGAGAACCCGGGATGGTACACGCCCTACACACCGTACCAAGCGGAGATTGCTCAGGGGCGCCTTGAGTCTCTGCTCAATTTTCAGACGATGGTGACCGACTTGACCGGGATGGAAATCGCGAACGCCTCGCTGCTCGACGAAGCGACCGCGGCGGCCGAGGCGATGACGTTGTTGGCTCGCGTGACCAAACGGCAGTCAGCGACGACGTTCGTGGTCTCAGCCCGCGTCTTTCCTCAGGTGCGAGACGTCCTCGTGACACGGGCTGCGCCACTGGGCATCACGTTGCGGTTTGAGGATGTGGCCGCGGCCACGTTCGGAGACGACGTGTTCGGCGTGTATCTGCAGTCGCCGGACGATCACGGCGAAGTGCATGACCTGCGCGCCCTGATCAGCCGTGCGCACGACGCGGGAGTCCTTGTCGCTGTGGGCACGGACCTTCTGTCGTTGGCGGTGTTCGCGCCGCCGGGAGAGATGGGCGCCGACGTTGTGGTCGGCAGTGCCCAGCGATTTGGTGTGCCGCTCGGGTACGGCGGTCCGCACGCAGCGTTTTTCGCGACCCGCGACGCCTACGTGCGCCAGGCACCTGGGCGCATCATTGGCGTGTCCGTCGACTCCAAGGGCCGCCGCGCGTACCGCATGGCTCTGCAGACTCGGGAACAGCACATCCGCCGCGAGAAAGCGACATCGAACATCTGTACGGCTCAGGCGTTGCTGGCCAATATCGCGGCGTTCTATGCTGTCTATCACGGCCCCACAGGTATCCGCGCCATTGCCGACCGGGTCCATGGTCACGCCGCACGCCTCGCGTCAGCCGTCTCGGGATTGGGCTGGACTCAGAGCATCGCGACGTATTTCGACACCGTGCGATTTTCCGGGACGGTCGGCGACGTCGCCAAGGTCCGCGCCGCGGCGATGGCCAAGGGCATCAACCTCCGCTACCCGTCAGACGAGGTCGTGCAGGTATCACTCGACGAAACCGTCACGGACGCGGACCTTGCCGATGTGGTCAGTGCCTTTGAGACGGCTGCGGGAAGGTCGGCGGTCATTCCGGCGGCCGGCCCCACGGCCACGGGGGCGCTCGCACGAACGACCGGGTATCTCTCGCATCCGGTGTTTAGTTCGTCTGCGTCAGAAACGCAGATGATGCGATACATCCGGCAACTCGAGCGGAAGGACATCGGCCTGGACACAGCGATGATTCCGCTCGGTTCGTGCACGATGAAGCTCAACGCGGCCGCGGAGATGTTGCCGATCACGTGGCCCGAGTTCTCGAAGCTCCACCCGTTTGTGCCAGTGGAACAGGCCGCCGGGTATCAGCAGATCATCGGTGAACTGAACGAGGCGCTGTGTGCCATCACAGGGTTTGCTGCCGTGTCGTTACAGCCGAACTCCGGTGCGCAGGGCGAGTTTGCGGGCTTGCTGGTGATCAACGCCTACCACCACAGTCGTGACGACGCCCATCGCAACGTCGTACTCATTCCGCAGTCGGCGCACGGGACCAATCCTGCCAGCGCGGCCATGGTCGGCCTCACAGTCGTCGTCATCGCCTGTGACGCGCAGGGCAATGTCGACATTGCCGATCTTCGCGCCAAGGCAGCAACCCATCGCGAGCACCTCTCGTGCCTGATGGTGACCTATCCCAGCACACACGGCGTGTTTGAAGGCGGCATTCGCGAGATCTGTTCCATCGTTCATGAACACGGCGGACAGGTGTACATGGACGGCGCCAACATGAACGCACAAGTCGGACTGACGAGTCCTGCCTCCATTGGCGCGGACGTCTGTCATCTGAACCTGCACAAGACCTTTGCCATTCCGCACGGCGGCGGAGGACCTGGCATGGGCCCCATCGGGGTGGCCGCGCATCTCGCACCATTCCTCCCGGCGCACACGGTGGTTCAGACCGGTGGGGCGCAGGGGATTTCGGCCGTGTCAGCGGCACCGTGGGGCAGCGCGAGCATTCTGTTGATCTCGTATGGGTACATCCGGATGCTGGGCGCCGAGGGTGCCACCGAGGCCACCCGCTTCGCGATGCTGAACGCCAATTACATCAAGGCGCGGCTACAGGAGCACTACCCGGTGTTGTATTCGGGGAACCACGGCCGGGTGGCGCACGAACTCATCTTCGACCTGCGCCCGTTCAAAGCCCATGGCGTGGACGAAACTGACGTGGCCAAGCGATTGATGGACTACGGGTTCCACGCGCCGACGGTCTCGTTTCCTGTGGCGGGCACGCTGATGGTTGAACCAACGGAAAGTGAGCCAAAGGAAGAGCTCGATAGGTTTTGCGATGCCATGATCTCAATTTGGTCCGAGATTCAGGCGATCATCGACGGCACGTCAGATAAGGTCGACAACCCACTCAAGAACGCCCCCCACTCGGCGCTCGACGTCACGAGCGATGACTGGTCGCACCCGTACACCCGCGCCCAGGCGGCCTACCCGGTGGCCTCATTGCGGCAATACAAGTTCTGGCCAGCCATCTCGCGAATCAATAATCCGTACGGCGACCGGAACCTGATGTGCGCGTGTCCGCCGTTGGAAGACTACGTCGAAACGCCTCCAGCAGTCGGAGAGTGACTTGTCCGGGTGTTCCGTCACCGATCAGATGTTCGTCGACCGCAATGACGGGAGTGACCTCACGGGTGGTCCCCGTGATGAACGCCTCGTCAGCGGCGAAGACATCAGCCGGCGAGTAGTCGACTTCGCTGACTATGAGATCCATCTCGCGCGCCAGGTCGATGACGAACGCGCGCGTGATGCCGGGCAGCAGGCCGGCCGCCAGCGGTGCGGTAGCGACCTGGCCGTCCTTGACGATAAAAAAATTTGACTGAGAACACTCCACGACGTGGCCAGCCTGGTTCTGCATAAGCGCCTCGTCGCCGCCGTGCCTCAGCGCCTCCTGCATCGCCAGTGCGTTGTTCAGAAGATTATTGGACTTGATGGCCGGATTGAGCGCGTCGGGATGATTCCGCCGTACGGACACCAACGACACGCGGATGCCTTTCGAGAACGAATCGCTGGCTGGAAAGGGAAACGCTTTCACGATGATCACCAAGGTCGGCGCCGGGCAGGCGTCGGGTGCATAGGTCAGACCGCCGACGCCGCGTGTCAACAGAATCCTGATGTAGATCTCGCCGACCGGCCCAAAGTGACGAACGTAGGCCGCCGTGGTCGCATCAATATGCTGCAACATCTGCGCATCGTCGTAGGGCACGTCGAGCCGCATGAGGCGTGCGGAGTTACGCAATCGTTCCATGTGCGGATGGAACAGGAACGGCTGCCCGCCGTACGTGCGGAGAGTTTCGTAGACGCCCTCGCCATACAAGAACCCATGGTCAAAGACCGGCACGACCGCGTCCTGTGCGCGCGTAATCGTGCCATTGACAAAGACGACAGCTTGCAATGAGGGCATGGGAATACTCAGGGCACCAGAGAGAGTTGCGCGAGTTTAGCACACGGGATACGCTCGCATTTCTGCCATGCGTGTCTTGACGAGCCAGCAAATGCGGGACGCCGATCGGCGTACTGTCGAAGACATCGGCATCACCTCGATTGTCCTGATGGAGAACGCGGGACGGCAGGTTGTCGCCGCGATGGATACGGCGTTTGGTGATCTTTCAGAACTTCGCGTCGCTGTTCTGTGCGGCAAAGGGAACAACGGAGGAGACGGGTGTGTTGTCGCCCGCGTGTTGTCCGAACGGGGCATTGACGTCTCCGTCTTTCTCGTGGGCTCGTCTCTGGATGTGCGCGGCGACGCGCGTGCCAACCTGCGCATCTTGCAGGCCTTGGACATTGACGTCGTAGAAGTCTCAGACGCAGCAGCCTGGGAACTACATGGGGCTGAGGTGCTCGCGGCCGACGTGATCGTCGACGCGATTCTAGGCACCGGGCTGTCGGCGCCAATTACCGGGCTGCTTGAAACGATTATTGCCGACGTGAATGCGGCTCCCGCCCCCGTCGTGGCCGTGGACCTTCCGACTGGACTCGATGCCGACAGCGCAGGCGTGCCAGGCCCGGCGATCGAGGCGGCGCTGACCGTCACGTTGGCCGCACCAAAGCTACCATTAGTACTCCCCCCGGCTGAAGAACTGGTCGGCAGTCTTGTCATTGCCGCCATTGGTATTCCTCGCGCTGTCATCGAAGCCATCGAGGGGCCGTGGCTCGAACTGATCACCCAGGATCGGATGCAGGCCTACGTCACGCCCAGGGTGGCTGAATCCCAGAAAGGCGATTACGGCCGGGTGCTCATCGTTGCGGGGTCGCGCGGCAAGACTGGTGCCGCACATCTGGCGGCCGCTGGTGCCCTCCGATCAGGCGCGGGTCTTGTGACGGTGGCGACGCCTGTGTCCTGCCAGTCGGTCCTGGCCTCGTTGGGCTCGGAGTATATGACCGAGGGCCTTGAAGAGACCGGCGACGGTCAACTGGCCTACGACGCGCTGGAGCGCCTTCTCGACATCGCCGCTGATGTCATTGCCATTGGCCCCGGATTGGGGCGCGCGCCGTCGACGATGGCCCTGGTGCAGGCGCTGGTCGAACGCGCCGGCGTCCCAGTCGTCCTGGACGCTGACGCCCTCTTCGCGTTTGCGGGGGAGTCGGACCGTCTGGCAGGCCGACACGACGCCGAGATCGTCATCACGCCACATCCGGGAGAAATGGCGCGCCTGACAGGCCTGAGCGTGGAGGCCGTACAGGCCAACCGCGTGGACACGGCCAAAACGTTTGCCACCACGCATGGCGTCCACGTGGTCCTGAAGGGCCACCGGACTGTTGTGGCGACACCGGAGGGGAAGGTCTACCTGAACCTCACCGGAAATCCGGGCATGGCCACTGGAGGCACTGGCGACGTGTTGACAGGTGTGCTCGCCGGTTGGCTCGGCCAGTTACTCGATGCAGAAAGCGCGTCGCAGCTGGCGGTCTACCTGCACGGCGCGGCTGGAGATCTCGCAGCGAGCGCTGAAGGTGAAGTGGCCGTGGTCGCGGGCGACCTGGTCGAACACCTTGGCGCGGCGGTCCAGGCCCTGGTGGCTCCTCTCCGCCTGGCGCAAACGGACGGCCCCTTGTGATGCGCTCGGTAGAGACACATTCAGAGGAAGAAACCAGCGAGGCGGGCAGAGCGTTTGCCGTGGAACTACACGCCGGTGACGTGGTGCTGATTCATGGTCCGCTTGGCGCTGGCAAGACGGCCTTTGTGCGGGGACTCGCGGCGGGACTCGGGGCGGAACCCGAAAGCGTTTCGAGTCCGACGTTCACGATTCTTCAGGAATACGCAGGGACTCCGACGTTGTATCACGCAGATTTGTATCGCCTCTCGCCCACTGAAACGGCTGACCTCGGGCTCGACGATATTGCGGTTGAGGGAGTTCTGGCGGTCGAATGGCCTGACAGGTGGTCGGACGCGCCGACCTCGGCAGTCTCCGTGACGATTGACGACCGAGGCGGCGACGATCGGCTGGTCGTTATTCGACGCGATAATTAGGCGCTTCTTTGGTGATGATCACGTCGTGAACGTGGCCTTCACGCATACCGGCGGACGTCACGCGCAGCAGTTCCGCTTCGCGTTGCAAGGTGTGAATGTCGGGGCATCCGCAGTACCCCATCCCCGCGCGAAGGCCACCCATCAGTTGATGGATCATGGCTGACACGCTGCCCTTATGCGCGACGCGTCCTTCAATGCCTTCGGGGACCAACTTCTCGACGCCGTCGGCAGCGTCGAGATCAAACTCGTCCTGGAAATATCGGTCACGGCTGCCGCGCTTCATCGCGCCAAGAGATCCCATTCCCCGGTATTCCTTGAAGCTGCGCCCCTGGTAGAGGATGACCTCACCGGGACTCTCATCGGTGCCAGCGAAGAGACTGCCAATCATCACCGCACTCGCCCCCACGGCCAGGGCTTTCGTGAGATC
>JABMNV010000022.1 GCA_013203475.1 Acidobacteriota bacterium | reverse complement strand
CGCCACCTCCCCACCTCCCCACCTCCCCATACAATGACGGCCAACGTGTCCCGTCCGGTCAAATGGTCCCTCGTCGTCTGGGTGTTGGTGGGGGGAGGGTTCCTCTGGCAGCAGGGTTGCTCATCCGCGGTCGATGACATCACGATCGCCGATGGCGCCGTCCTCGTCCGGAACCAGTCCGACCAGGAGTGGCGGGATGTACGTATTTGGGTCAACGACTACTACTCGGGAGGCGCGCGCTCGATTCCGGCCGGTGGCTTTGTCCGCGAACCCCTTTCGAAATTCGTGGCAGCCCAGGGCCAGAAGCTCAACGCGGCCTCCACTGCCATTACCTCGGTGGTCGTCCTGGCGAAGACGCCAGGCGGAGAGGCTGTCAGGATGGTCTGGGGCAAGCCTTTCTGGCACTAGAATCAACAAAGTAATGGTGACTTGACAATTTGTAAAGGTAGCAATGCGCTATTTGATGTCAAGCAACCTTGTCATATTGAAGCCAGAGAGACAGCAATGACTGAGACAAATACTCCGCCAAATCCGGCAATCTGCTCCCAAGGCACCCAGCGAGACCGGACGAACCTGCGCCGGTATCAGGTCAGCCTCCTGATCTGGGCCGTGACGCTACTGGCTGCGACGTTCCTCATCAAGATGGACCGGGTGACCTCTGAGGCCGCGGGCATAGGGCTCGCGCTGCTTCCGTCGCTGCTGGCATTCGTTCCGGCGATGGCCTTTCTGCGCTTCCTCCGAGAGGCGGACGAACTGCAGCGGCTGATTCAGCTGCAGGCGATGGCGCTTGCGCTGGGCGCCGCGTTCATCGTCTTTCCGGCGGTCCGACTGCTTGAATCTGTGGGAGTGGCCATGGCGACCTGGAGGAACGACGTGGTTCCCATGATAGTCATCATCACCTACATGGCTGGCACCATCGCCGGGCAGAGGCGCTACCGGTGAAGAACCGCCTCAAGGTTCTTCGCGCAGAGCGTGACTGGACTCAGGAGCGGCTCGCGACTGAGCTCGATGTGTCGCGTCAGACTGTCAACGCCATCGAGACAGAAAAGTACGACCCGAGTTTGCCGCTGGCGTTCAAGATCGCCGCGACGTTTGGCCTTCACATTGAAGACATTTTCTTACGGGGAGAGCGCACATGAATCTCAAGAAGTTCATCACATCACCGACCATTGGCCATGCCCTTATTTGGGCCTGGATGATGATCGCAGGATCGATCCTCCTGCGCGGCACCGATCGCGCGAACGACCTGCTCCTGCTGCAAATCGTCGGCTGGACGACGTCTTCTGCGTTGGTGGCGCGACTCGAGAAGGCTCGAAAACGCCCAGGGCGTGACCAGCAAGATCGCCAGTGCGACCCGGGCTGAACCCCGCCTCTATGGGAGCGCCTTGGTGGCCGCCAGCACGTCGTCGGCGTGGCCCTCGACCTTAACCCTGTCCCAACGCCTGGCGACTTTTCCGTTGGCATCAATGAGATAGGTCGTGCGGACGATGCCCATGTATTTGCGACCGTAGCGCATCTTCTCCTGCCACACGCCGTACTTCTCGGCAACCGTGTGCTCCGCGTCAGCAAGCAGCGGAAACGTCAGTCCATGTTTGGTTGCGAACTTCGCCTTGCTCTTTTCGTCGAGGATGCTCATGCCCAGCACGACGGCCTCACCGGTCTTGGCGAACGTCGGCAGCTTCGTCTGAAAGTCGCAGGATTCCGTCGTGCACCCAGGGGTATCGTCCTTTGGGTAGAAATACACGACCACGGGTCGACCCGCGTACTGCGACAACTTGTGCGCGGTGTTGTTTTGATCCCTCAGGGTGAACGCAGGGGCTTTCTGGCCAGGCTCGATAAGGGGCATTTGGGGATTGTAGCAAGAAGGGTGCTTAGTGCTGCGTGCTGCGTGCTCGGTGCTGGGGGCTGGGGGCCTTTTGTAGGCCGGAGCAACCAGTGTCATCGTGGGCGCGCTCTTGGCGCCTCGCGCCGCGCTACGATCCCGAGCACCCCGCACTCAGCACCCAGCCCCGAGCACCGAGCACCGAGAACTCAACCACCAATCTTGTAGAGAAACCGATAGCCCTTGAGAAACATTTCGCCACCGACCAGCGCCGGTGACGCATCGAATCCATCATCGAGCGTGTTGGTCGCGAGTACCTCGAACGTCGGGCCATGTCTGAGCACCATCGTCGAGCCGTCGCGTCCGACGATGTAGACCCGACCGTCGGCGCCCACTGGTGAGGCAAACACGTTCGGCACGGCGTCGAGCCGCTGCTGGATGTAGTGTGGCGAGCCGGTCTTGGCGTCCAAGACCGAGAGGATGCCGTTGTTGCTCTTCACGAAATAAAGCACGCCGTCGTAGAGCAGGGGCGACGGCACGTACGGTGTGTCGCGTTCGTACGTCCAGGCCACAGCTGGAGTGTCGGTAATGTCCCCTTTGGCTTCCGCCAGGTTGATCGCCTTCAACCGGTTGCCCCGGTAGCCGCTCATCAGAATGGCGATGCCGTCCTCGGCCACCGGCGACGGAATCGGGTTCATCGTCAAGCCCGTTGTGTGCCAGATGGGCGCGCCGGTTTCAAGGTCGTACGCTTGAATCTGATTCATCGCCCCCGTGATGACCTGCCCTTTTCCGTTCACCGTTGTGATCAGGGGCGTTGCCCAGGTGTCGATTTCGTTCCGGGGTTGACGCCAGAGTTCTTCGCCGGTGTGCTTGTTGAGCGCCACGATGAACGACTGGCCCTGATGATCCCACACGTACACCAGGAAAGGCCCTGACAGCACCGGTGTCGTGCCCTCGCCGAATTGGCTCCGCATCCGTTTGTCGCCCAGGTCCTTCTCCCAGATGGGCGTTCCGTCCATGTCGAAGGCGTAGAGGCCTCGCGACTCAAATGGCGCGATGATGATCTCGCCATCGGTCAGCGCCGACGAAGAAGCCCAGGTGCCGTTTTCCTGATGTCGTTCGTGAGGCGTCTCTTCGCGAACCACTTTCTCCCACAACGTCTTTCCGGTCCTCCGGTCGAGAGTCATGATCATGAACTTGTGGAGGCTGGGAGCCGGCACCGAACCGCGGGGCGGAAGGCCCGCCGTGCTCGCAGGATCTGCAGGCACTGCCGTCAGCAGAAAGACCCGGTCGCCCCAAACGATCGGTGTCGACGAGCTGCGTCCTGGAATCGCCACTTTCCACTGAATATTCTTCGTCTCGCTCCACTCCACTGGCGGCGTGGCCGTTTTTGAGACGCCGGTCGCGAACGGGCCCCGCCACTGGCCCCAGAAGTCGTCACCGGACTGCTGCGCTGGGCTTGTCGCGCCGAGCACGGAGCCGATGACCCAAAAGCCGCCGACCAGACTCGCGACACAGGCACTCACACGTCGATTCATTTCAGATACCATCCCGTCATGATTACGTCTCCACGTCCCCTTGTGTTACGTCCCGTGCTGCGCACCATCACTCGCACGGTGAGCTGCGCGATGAGCGCGGTGCTGGTCGCGGGTCTGGCCGCTTGTAGTTCGCCGCCGGCGCCGGCCGATCGGGTCAACGCCCTTGCAGACGCGTACGTGGCCGATTATCTGGAGGCGTTTCCTTACCAGGCCATCGTGATCGGTGCCCCTGAGGTCCATGCCGATCAGTTGGTGGACCACACGCTGCCGGCCCTTCAGCGCTGGCAGGCTCGTGAAGATCAGTTATTGGCTGAGTTGCTGGCCATTGACCGCACACCCCTTGATGGGACGGCCGCAGGCGTGACGTACATTTTCCTGCAGAACCAACTCGAAGCCGCTCGTGACTTTCGCACCTGCCGCAGCGAGCTGTGGAACGTCAGCCCCACCTGGACAGGCTGGCAAGGTGAACTGCCGCTGGTGGCAGGCATGCAGGCGGTGGGGACAGCCGAGGAACAGCAGCAAGCCGCCGCTCGTTGGTCGCAGCTGCCCGCGTACCTCGACGTGGAGATCGCCAACCTTCGCGAGGGGCTGCGTCTTGGCTACAGCGCGCCGCAGAACAACGTGCTGTCGGTCATTGCGCAAATGGACAGCCTGCTGAACGTTCCGGTCAGTGACTCGCCGTTTGTCCAGATGGCCAAGCCGGATCAGGCGTCGTTTCGAGCGCAGCTCGAAGCCCTGGAAACTGGCGGCGTCCGGCCCGCGATCATGAAGTACCGCAACTTCCTGCGCGATGAGTATCTGACTGCAGCGCGCACGGATATCGCTGTTGCGGCCAACCCGAGGGGCGCTGACTGTTATGCCGCCGCTGTGAAGTACCACGCGACCGTGGCCCTCTCCGCGCAGGAAATACATGACATCGGCCTCACGCAGATGAAGACGATTCGGGAAGAAATGGCGACGATTGGTGCGCGAAGTTTCGGAAACGCTGACCCCGCGGGCGTGTTGGACCTGGTCAAGACCGACCCCCAGTATCGTTTCGAGAGTCGCGCCGAGCTGATCGCCTACGCCGAGGCCGCTGTCGAGCGGGCCCGGGTCGCGCTGCCCCAGATGTTTGGCCGCATCCCGAAGGCGCCCGTCATCGTTGAGCCGTACCCGGCCTTCCTCGAGAAATCAGCGCCCGGCGGTCAGGCGATGCCGCCGTCAGCAGACGGCGGCCCTGGCAAATACATGATCAACGCCTACAACGCGACCGAGCAGAGCCGCGCCGGTCTTGAATCCACGGCGTTCCACGAGGCGTACCCGGGCCATCACCTGCAGGTGGCCGTGGCCCTTGAGCGAGAGGGGCTTCATCCCATTTCCCGCTACTTCTTCCTGTCAGGGTTCGGCGAGGGCTGGGGACTGTACTCCGAACGTCTGGCCGACGAAATGCAGTTGTTTTCGTCTGACGTGGACAAGCTCGGACTGTTATCCAATGAAGCGCTGCGCGCGGCCAGATTGGTCGTTGATTCCGGGATGCACGCCCTCGGTTGGACTCGGCAGCGGGCGATAGACTACGTGCTTGCGAACACCACAGAGACTCAGGCACGCGCCGAGGCTGAGATCGACCGCTATATCGCGGTGCCTGGACAGGCAACGTCCTACATGATCGGGAACCTCGAGATTCGGCGGCTTCGCACCGAGGCGGAACAGGCGCTGGGCGACAGGTTCGACCTGCGGGCGTTTCACGACGCAGTGCTCGAAGATGGAGCACTGCCGCTGTGGGCCCTGCGCGAGAAGATCGAGCGTTGGAGTGCCGCCAGATAATGTCCACGGTTGGTGTCGTGTTGGCCGCCGGACAAGGATCCCGATTCGCTGTCGCCGCGCCAGACGCGTTACCCAAACTCCTCGCCCTGGTCGACGGCGTTCCGCTCGTTCGCCGTACCGTGACCTCACTGCTCGACGCCGGCGTTCACCGCTGCGTGGTGGTCGTCACCGCCGAGAACCAGGCCGGGATCGACGCGGCACTCGCGGAACTACCCGTACATAGCGTGGTCAATCCCGATCCTGCCCGCGGGATGTTCTCGTCCGTGCAACTGGGCGTGGCGGCCGCCGCCGATGGCGACCTGTGTGTGTTGTTGCCCGGCGACATGCCGTTCGTGAAGCCCTCAACGGTGGCCGCCGTAATCGCCGAGGCCAGTCGGACAGGCGTGACGGTCTCGGCCAGTCATGGCGGCGTGCGCGGTCACCCACTGGCGTTGTCGACGCGACTCCGAACTCGCGTGCTCAGTGCGCCGCCCACGGCCGTGCTCCGTGAGGAACTGGCGCACGAGGCGTCTCTCTGTGTCGACGTCGACGATCCGGGTGTACGCCGTGACGTCGATCGCCCGTCCGATCTGGT
This sequence comes from Acidobacteriota bacterium, assembly GCA_013203475.1. Taxonomy (GTDB): domain Bacteria; phylum Acidobacteriota; class Vicinamibacteria; order Vicinamibacterales; family SCN-69-37; genus SYFT01. Next base: position 11,336 of record JABMNV010000022.1, on the reverse strand, counting down.
CGGGCGCGGCGCTGTTTATCCGTAGCGTTCAAAGAACCGGCGTTCGTCATCGTGCTTGCCAACGAGAACCAGTTCTGCGCCCGCGCGCCGCAGGGTTGAGACGTTGTGCTGCAGTGTGGCCCGCCTGAGAATCTGGAGGTCCGGACCTTGACGACGGCAGTACAAGGTCAAATACACATTGATGTCGTCGTCATGATTCAACGCATCGCCGATGACGTAGCGTGACGTCAGGACCATCTGGTCGCTGGCTTTTTCGACAACCTGATGTTCGATGCCGGTCAGGGTCAGACTGCGCGAGGTCGCGCGCCCCACGCGTCCGCCACCAATCACGATCGCTGTCACCGGAGGTCCCGGCGCTGTGCGAATCTGCTGGTCGTAGGTGTCGAGGTCCTGTTGTGTGCCAGAGAGCAGCAGCGTCATGTCGTCGGTCAGCAGCACGGCAGTCGATCCTGGTGAATACCGTCCACGTCGCCGTGCCACGATGGGAGGAAAACACTCCGAATCGTACATGCTATCGACCGATGACCTGGACCATGCGCGCCGCTGGATCACGGCTGTCATCGATAGCGTGAGTTCCGACCCGGCTTCTTCGACTGGCGATCTGACTCTGCTCCTGAGGCGCTGGAACAACGGCGACGAAGCAGCGGCCGACCGACTGTTTCCGCTGGTCTACCAGGAACTGCGGAGCCTGGCCCGCCGCCATTTGTTCTCGGAGCGTGACGACCACACACTGCCGGCGACTGCGTTGGTGCACGAAGCCTATCTGAAGATGATGGGTGGGCACATCGATGCCCGCGACCGGTTGCACTTCTTCACGTTGGCCGCCACGGTGATGCGACAGGTCCTCATCGATCACGCCAAGCGCCGATTGCGTCAGAAGCGGGTCAGTGGCGACGTTCACGTGTCGCTTGACGATGTCTCTGTGGCCATCGGTCAGGCCTCGCAGACCATTATCGAGTTGGACGACGCCCTGACCCGGCTCCAGAAGATTGATCCACGCGTCGCTCGCGTCGTGGAACTGCACTATTTTGGCGGGCTTGACTATGACGAGACCGCCGAAGCCATGGGGGCGTCCAGGTCGACCGTGAATCGGGACCTCCGATTCGCCAAGGCATGGCTGAAACAGGCACTTGGGCCAGCCTGAACCGACTTGGACGGAATTGTCGCGTACAGGGAAGAAGGGACAATCCAAAAATTATGACTGACAGCCCCTGGGAGCGCGCGCGCGCGCGCGCGCTGTTTGACGCCGCGGCCGACCTGCCGGCCCACGACCGGCGGGCGTATCTTGAGGCCACGTGCCCTGACGAACCAGCCTTGCGCGATGAGGTGCTCGCCTTGCTGGCGCTGTCGGACGATGAGGATTCAGATGCGCCGATACGCGACGCGGTCGCCCGCATCGCCGAAGTGGTCGGCGGTGAAGATGGCCTCCAGGGCGGCCAGGTCATCGGACCCTATCGGCTCGATCGGGAGCTCGGCCACGGCGGGATGGGCACGGTCTACCTCGCCCGCCGCGCAGACGACGAGTTTCAGCGGGCGGTGGCCATCAAGGTCATCCGTGGCTGGGCGGATGATGAGATGGTGCGACGCTTTCGTATCGAGCGTCAGATCCTCGCCAGTCTCGATCATCCAAACATCGGCCGTCTGCTTGACGGGGGAGCCACCACCGCAGGGTTGCCTTACCTGGTCATGGAGTACGTGGATGGGCACCCTCTCGCGACCTACTGCGATAAGAACACACTGTCGGTCAACGAGCGAATTCATCTCGTCGAGACGCTGTGCCGAGCCGTCCACTACGCGCACGAACGGGGCATCGTTCATCGTGACTTGAAGCCGAGCAATGTGCTGGTCACAGTCGATGGCGTTCCCAAGTTGCTCGACTTTGGTATTGCGCGACTCTTCGATGGAGGTGACATCGATGGCACCATCGCGGCGACGGTGACAGGCGCACGCCGGATGACGCCTGAGTACGCCAGTCCCGAGCAAGCGCTGGGTGTACCGGTGACGACGGCCAGTGATGTCTACGTGCTGGGGTTGTTGTTGTGCGAGTTGCTGACGGGTGTGCGGCCGCAGCGGCCGCTGGCGCACGGGCGGGAGGACGCGGCTCGAACGGTGGCGGAAGTGACGCCCCCGCGGTCCAGTGACGCCATCACGCGAGCGCGACGAGCGCACGAGGCGACGCGCGGCACCCAGAGCGCCCAGCCATCGTCAACCGGACTGGCAGAAACGTGCGTCGCCAGACAGACAACGCCGGAGCGATTGGCAGGTCAACTGTCAGGGGATCTCGACAAGATCGTGATCAAGGCCATCAGCAAGGAACCAGACCGACGGTATTCGTCAGCGGCGGCGTTGGCGGACGACCTGCGGCGATACCTGGATGGGGAGCCCGTGCACGCGCGGTCGGCCAGCATCACGTATATCGCCCGGCGACGGGTGGCCCGGCACTGGAAGGCGGCCGTCGCCGGTCGATATACGTGATGCTGGCCGGGCTCCAGACCGTGTTCTGGTTTGCCCAGCGCGCCGAACAGGAGGCCGAAGTAGAGTCGGCCCAACGGTTCGGTCAGCAGGTCGAGCGGTTGGGCCTTGATCTCCGCATCGAACGTGGACTGCCGCTTCATGACACCAGGCCGGCGAAGTCGCGAGTGCGAGCTCGCATCGAGCAAGTGCAACAACAGATGGCCACAGCCGGTCCGTCGGCGCAAGGCCCGGGTCACTACGCCATCGGACTCGGGTATCTCGCCCTCGGCGACAACGTGCGAGCCCGGGAGTCACTGGATGCGGCGTGGAGCGCCGGGTACCAGACGCCGGAAGTCTCGACCAACCTGGGCCTCGCCCTGGGCCGCCTGTACCGCGACGCTTTGCTCGAAATCGACAGCGTGGGCAATCCTGCCCAGCGCGACGGCCGCCGCGTCGTCGTCCAGGCGTCGCTGAGGGATCCAGCCGTGCGATTCCTCCGGATGGGTGATGCCGATCCTGATTTCGCGATCTACACGGCGAGCCTGACGGACTTTCTTGAAGGCGACCTTGACTGAGCTGTGTCGAAGGCTGCTGCCGCTCGTGCCCCAATTGGCTGGCTGCACGAGGCGTTCATTCTCGAAGGTGACGTCGCCCTGGACCGTGCCGTTGGCTTCTCCGGACAAGGGAAGTACGACGACGCCCGTCGATTTCTGACGGAGGCCTCGAGCAAGTACCTGCAGGCCGTGCGGGTCGCAGAAAGCGATCCCGTGCCGTACAGTCGACTCTGCGCACTCGGGGCCATTCGCATGGGATTGAACCTCGACGCCGGCGGCGGTGTTCAAGCCGATGTCATCGCGGCTGTGGACTACTGCCGCAATGCCAGTGAAGCAGATCCAGACCTGGCGCAGCCGTATGTCGATTTGGCCCGAACGTACTGGAATCTCGCGACGTACCAACGGCGCAACGGCGGCAGTCCCTTGCCCACATTGGCGCTCGCGGTCGAGAGTGCGAATCAGGCAATCGCTCTGGACCCGGCACACGCAAAGGCCTATCAACACTTGGGCACGGCGCTGCAACAACAGGGGGCCCACGAGTACGACACCGGGGCGGATCCTCGCGTCGCCCTGGGTTCGGCCGTTGAGGCATATGACATGGCGCTTTCACTGGGACTCGACGACGCGAGTCTGCACAACAGCCTCGCGAACACCTATGCCTATCTCGGCGACTGGGAACGCCTACGCGGGATGGATCCTCGCGTGACGATTGATTTGGCCATTGCCGAATATCGCCGTTTGGGTGAACGTGAGCCCACGAACGCGCTGCCGTACGGCAATATGGGCATCACCTTCAAGGATCTGGCGATGTACGAAGCGGCGAATGGTCGAGATCCCATGCCCTTGCTGCGAGAGTCGATTGCCGCCTATGAGGAGGCACTCAGGCGCAATCCGAATCATGCCCAGACCCTCAACAACGCTGCACAGAGTTGGTATCGCGTGGGACTCACGCAGTTCAAGCGAGGAGGGGATCCGCGAGAGGCATTGACGCAGGCCGACGCTTCAGTCGACCGGGCGATCGAAGTCAATCCCACGTATGCGACACCCTACGTCAATCGGACTGAGGTGGGTTTGGCGCGCGCGGCCCTGCTGGTGTCTGCCGGCACTGATCCCACTGATGAGTTGACTCGCGCACGTGCGTCGATTCGTCGCGCCTTGGAGATTAACCCTGGGAATCAGGCCAAAGTTTATGCCCACGCGGCTCGCGTCGAATTGGCCGAGGCGCGGTGGCGACTGGAGTCGGGTGGGTATGTCACAACGCTGGTGGCTGATGCCCGCGGGTTGGCCGTGCGCATGCAGCAGGTCAACAAGAGTGACTCGGATGCGTGGGAACTGCTGGCGCAGGCTGCCGTGATTGAGGCGCGGTCGCACGCACGACAAGGCCGATCGCCGGCGGCGGCCCTGGAGTCCGCTCAATTGGCGATCGAGCTGGCCTTGAAGGCAAGTCCAGACGCGCCCTGGTTTGTCGAAACGTCACTGGATGTGGCCTTGTGTCGCCTCGAAGTTGGGAGTGACCCGGCGGCGGTGTCCGCGACCGCGCTCAAGGTCGCTGTCGAACGTGCCGATAAGGCACTGGCGCGCAAGTCAGATAGCTTCCGCCTGCAGGCCCTCGCGGCCGTCATGCTGGGCGCGCAGGCGGACCTGACCGCCGCTCTCACGTCCAATCCCTACTTGACCCGCGAGTTTGCGATGTACCTCACGAAGAAGTGAGAGCGGCTACCGCTTTCGTCCCTTGATCAATACGTCAATCCCTTCAGGCCGCCCGTTCACGAAGTCGAGCCGAATCAAGCCCTCAGGTGTTTGGCGAACTATCGCGGGAATCGAGGACGCCGTTAGATACCAGCCCGCTGGCAGGACGACCGAGTTTCGGGCGCGGCCCAGGCTGCGTTCAAACACGAGGTCAGTGCCATCAAGGCGGTAACTTTCTGGCGTCGTGTACGTCTCAGAAATCCTCAAGCGCACAGACTGGCCTTCCGTGACGGCAGGGAAGTGCAACACGACGACCTCGGTCTCGGGCGTGACGTTGTTGACAGCGATCTTGGCGGCTGTGATGGCGTCGCCCTTGAGCACGTCATGCTTGAGCACCTCGCCCGTGTCGAGGATGTAGGCTGATGGGTTGGAGACCTGGGCGCCCGTTCGGACGACGTTGAGGTACGTGTCCACACCGGGCCGCGTCTCTGTGTAGTCGTGATACAGACTGAACGCGTTGGTCTCTGGCGACTGGAGAAAATAGACGATGTCTCGATCCTGGGTGGCGCGCTCGGACAGTCGCGCGCGCTCTGTGGACCGCTGCGCCGGGCCCTCCCAACTGCGTGCGTTGGTCGACGGTTTGGGCGCGGATGTGGTCACGCCACTGCGTGCTGTGAGCGTCAATGTGGTCGCGACCGGGATCTGATGCATCACGCTCACAGCGATGCGGCCGTCTGATTCCGAGAGGACCTGCGCCGGCAGATTGGTGGCCAGCAATTCGTAACCAGTTGGAAGGACGACCGTGGCGCGTGGTGACACATCTGGCATCGTGAACGTGAACTGACGTTCCGCGGCCTGAAAGAGGCTGGTGTTCGTTCCTTCGATCTCGATCCGAATCCTGCCCTGGCCGTCCTTGGGGACCGGTCGGGCCAGCCTGACCTCGATAGAACCGGCGACCGCGGTCCCGGTCACGAGAGCAGCACCTGTCATCAGGTCCGTCGCCTTGATGACAGAGGCGCGCGTTTGCGGCCAGGGCTGGAACGAGTACGTGCGCGCACCGGCCGTTGTCGCGGCAACCTCGTGGACGAGGCTGAAGGCGCCGGTCTCGGGCGACCGTAACTCGATCCGCGTGTACGCGTCCTGCTCGGTCTGATTCGAAATGGTCTGACCTGGCGCCTGGCCGAACACGGCCGCCGTCGTCACCAAGCACAGGGCTGCTGCAGTCTTCATTTTTTTCTCCAAGTCCCAATTAACACCCGCAACCGCCGCCGCAGGCCTTTCGCGTGGCCAGATCCGCCTGCAGGGCGAGTGCCGTCGGTGTGGTGGCCAGTCCACCCAAAGATGTGCAGCGATGTTCGCGCGGCATCCGGTCAGAAACGCGTCGGGCCGCGTCTACAACCTCATCAAATGGAATCACTTGATCAAAGCCAGCCAGCGCCATGTTGGCGCACGAGGACGCATTGCTGGCGGCGATCACGTTCTTGCCCAGGCACGGGACTTCCACGCGCCCTGCGACGGGATCGCAGATGAGTCCCAACATGCTCTGCAAGGCAAGTGAGGCGGCGGTCAACGCCTGCGGCATCGTGCCGTCAGCCAGTGTAACCAGTGCTGCTGCCGCCATCGCAGCAGCGGATCCCCCTTCAGCCTGGCACCCACCGACCTCGGCTGCAAACGTCCACTGACTCGCGATGAACAGACCGATCGCTCCGGCCGCCAACATGGCCCGCGCCATGTCTTCTTCTGACTTGCCCATCTCTTCGGCAAAGGCAATGCACGCGCCAGGCAGGGCCGCACATGCGCCGGCTGTGGGCGCCGCCACGATCACGCCCATTGAGCTCTTCACCTCCATGAGCGCCGTGACATAGAGGACCGTCCGGCCGAGGGCGCCCGTGTCGAGCAACCGGTCGGCTTCCAGTTGCTGCTTGAACTTGCCCGACTGGTGACCCAGGATGCGGTCGTCGAACGTCGTCCCTGCAATCCCCTGTTCAATAGACACCCGCAGGAGGCGGACAATGTCGACCATTTTCGAGAGGACTTCGGCTCCGGTCAGGCCGCCACGCGCCATTTCGTAGTCGACCGCCCACTGCCAGAGCGGTCGCTCGGTGTCGCCAGCGTGGGCCACCAGCTCGGCGGCCGTAGAGAAAGGCACCTCGATACCGAATCTGGAACGGACCGGCAGCACTGGACCAAGGCGATAAATGTCCAGAGTGGGAACGAGTGTGCGCAATTCAGTCTCAACGCCAGGCTCGACAAAGGCTTGTGCGCGCACTTGCACCAGATGTCCATCCGTCACCTCATGCACCAGCACGTCGTCGGTCGCCATCGCGGTGCGAACGTGAAGGGCCACTTGGTCGGCGTGGTCGTCTACGAAGAGCAGGGTTTCGAAATAGTCACCGCCGATCGACACGGCGAAGCCATCGATGTTGATGACCTCCATCATGCCGCCCCCGGTCGAAATGGCGACCAGCGTGTGGCGGGCGTGAGCGCTCTCGAGTGTGATCCGATACGTGTTCGGGTGTGGGTCGCCGGTATCAACGACTGCGGTATCGAAAGCGATGCCGGCCTCGCCAAGGGCCTCCACCGAGTTCGGCAATCGGGCATCGGCGGCTTCCCAGCCCATCAGGCCTCCGCACAATCCCATGTCAGAGCCCTGACTCTCGTGGGTTGTTGGTAACGATCCCTGCCGGTCGAATTCCACCAACACACGCGTGATATCGCCGTGCATGAGGTCGCGCCCCAATCGGCCGATGCGCAGGGCGGCCGCACAATGAGAAGAGGACGAGCCTCGCATGACGGGGCCGACCACGTCGTTAAAGATACTGACCTGCATGGAAGGAGAGTAGCAGAGGTCGGTGCTGGGTGCTCGGCATACACTTTCTCCCATGACATTTGGTCGTGTTCTTCTTCCGCTCTGGCCCCTGGATCCGGAGGCCACCTACCTCAACCATGGCACCGTGGGAGTGGTGCCCGTTCGCGTCGCGGAGGCGCAGCAGGTCCTTCGGGCCCGAATTGAGCTGCACCCTGCCAGGTTCATACTGCGCGACTTGTGGAGATTCACGGGCGCGGCGTCTGATGACCCAACGTTGATGCGACAGGCGGCGGCTGAGGTGGCCGCGTTTGTGGGGGCTAGAGCCGACGATCTCGTGTTTATTGATAACACCTCCGCTGGCGTGAACGCGGTGCTCAGGTCGATGCGCGTGGAGCCCGGTGATGAGTTCGTGATCACGGACCACATCTATGGCGGCCTGCTGACTGCGGTGAACTACGTCGCTCGTACGTCCGGGGCCGTCGTGCGAGTGGTCGAGATGCCGTATCCGGCGTGTGACCCGATCGTCTGTGTGGAGCGGATCGCTTCGGCGCTCACCGATCGCACCACATTGGTCATCGTCGACCACATTGCGGCGGAGAGTGCCGTGGTGTTCCCCGTGGCCGACATCGTCCGAGCCTGCCATGCGCGAGGTGTTCAGGTGTTGGTCGACGGCGCACACGTGCCGGGCCAGCTCGACCTCGACGTATCCGCGATCGGCGCGGACTACTACGTGGCGAACCTGCACAAGTGGGCGATGGCGCCGCGCAGCAGCGCGTTCATGGTGGTCGCGCCGGAGCGTCAAGCTTCCGTCCACCCGGCCGTCATTTCCTGGGGGCTCGATAGCGGCTTCACGCAGGAGTTTGACTGGGTTGGCACACGGGATCCCACACCGTGGCTTTGTGCGCCTGACGGAATTCGGTTTCTTGAGTCGCTCGACTACGACGCCCTCCGCCAGTACAACCACGAGTTGGCGTGGCACGCCGCGCAATACCTCACGGATCAGTGGGGGACGCCACTGGAGATCGACGAGTCGATGGTGGGATGTATGGTCAGCGTCATGACGCCCGAGTCCGTGGGTACGGCAAAAGCTGATGCTGTGCGACTGCGCGATCGTCTGTTGTTCGAGCACAACATCGAAGTGCAGGCGCACGCACGAAGTGGCCGCGTGTGGGTGCGTGTCTCCGCGCAGGCCTACAACGACCGTGACGATATCAGGAAGCTCGGACAGGCAGTGAAGGCGACCTGAAGCTCACGTCCCCAGTTCCCCACCTCCCCAGTTCCCCACCTCCCCACCTAATAAACCCCTTCGGTGACCGAAGTCTGGAGCTTGGAGAACGGCCGGACGTTGCGGACACCGTCCCACGGATAGGCATCGCACGGTGGTTCCCGTTCCGCTTCGTCCCGTTCGAGGAATCGCGGGATGAAGAATTCCTTCGTCAGCGTGGTTAACCGCACGCGTCCGGTGTGGCCGTAGGGCACCAGCTTCGTGGGATGTTCAGGGTCGACCACCTCCAGAAGTGCGCGCGGAATAGGCGGGTAGTAGATGATCGCGTAGTTATCCGCGATGTCGAACGGCTTATGTACCGCCAGGCCCATGAGCGTGTTGCCATAGGTGGGCGCGAAGAAAATACCGTCGAGCACTTCTTCATGCACCCACCGGTGGAACTGGGGCGTCATCTCCGTGCCGCCACAGAAGATGCCGGTAATGCCTGCTTTCTTGAGCGAAATCTTCTCTGCCAGCGCCTCCAGTAACTTGGGTGTGATGAACATGCACTTGATGTTGTCGTGGGCCTTGAGCAACGTGAGCGCCTGGTCGACGACGTGGCGCTTGTAGGCCTCGACCTGATCCATCTGCCGGGATTTCACGAGTTTGATGACCCAGCGAGGATCGAGGTCCAGACAAAACGAGATGCCTCCGCGGTGCTGGGCCAGGTGTTCGACGGCCAGTCGCAGCCGGCGCGGCCCGGACGGGCCGACCATCAGCCAATCGCTGCCCTTGGGAAAGAACTCATCTGGCAATGTGTCGCTGAACGCTTCGTAGTCGATCCGGAAGTCGTCGATGGTCACCCGAGACTTTGGAACGCCCGTGGAGCCTCCCGTCTCGAACGTATAGACGGGTCGGTTTGCGTAGGCCTTGGGGACCCACCGCCGGACCGGCCCACCGCGCAGCCACTCGTCCTCAAAGAAGCCAAATCGATCGAGGTCTTCGTACGCTCGGATCTCTCTACGGGGATCCCAGTCGAGTTTGGCTGCGAAGTCGAGCCAGAAGGGTGTGCCCGTCTCCGGGTTGAAGTGCCACTGCACGATCTCACGCACATGCGCGTCCAAGGCGTCCTTGGTCTGGGGTTGCATACGCTAAAGCCTATTACAATATTTGGATGGTCCACCTTCCCTTGATCCGCCGCGGGGTGAGCTACCGCAGCCTCGATGTGGCGCGGATTGCCCATCACGCCACCCGGGAACCAGTGGCTGAAATCAGCCAGGCCAACGTCGGACTGATTCGCCGCGACCTGCTGGCACAGCGCGCGATGCGGGCGTCGCTCCTCGAGATCCCGGTCGCTCGCCTGATGGAGATGACCCGACAGGCGGCGCAGCACTTTCTGCACGACACGCTCCCACTCGGCGACACGACGCAGTCGCCCGGCGACTACATTGTGCAGCTGTCGTCAACCACGGGAATGCCACACGCGATGGTTCGCCGAAACATGGAGCGGATTGTGTCGGTGATGGAAAATGTGCCCGAGATTGTGCGCGGACTCACACGTGGCCTCGATCTGGACATCCTCGACCGTGGCTTCGGCGACGTGAATGGTCAGGCACTCAGCTTCTTTCCTCGAACCCACTCGCTGGGAGTCGTGCTGCCGAGCAATTCTCCCGGCGTGCACGGCCTCTGGATTCCCGCCATTTCGATGAAGATGCCGCTGGTGCTCCGTCCGGGCGGCACCGAACCGTGGACGCCGTTTCGCCTGATTCAGGCGCTGATGAAGGCGGGGATCCCCGGGGATGCCTTTAACTATTTTCCGAGTGACCACGCTGGCGCGGGCGAAATCGTTCGGCAAACGGGGCGGAGCATGTTCTTTGGCGACGTCGCGGCCGTCGGTTCGGTCGCTGGGGATTCCCGGGTGGAAGTCCACGGTCCGGGCTACAGCAAACTGCTGTTCGGTCCCGACGTGGCGCCCCAGTGGCGCGACCATCTGGACGTCATCGCCCTGTCCGTTGCGGAAAACGGCGGGCGGTCCTGCGTGAACGCGTCCGGCGTGTGGACACCCTTGCATGGCCGCGAGTTGGCCGAAGCGCTGGCCGCACGTCTGGTGACGATTGAACCCCGCGCGGCAGACGACCCCGCCGCCGAAATTTCGCCGTTTGTGGACCCCCGCGTTGCCGAACGCATTTCCCAGCAGATCGACGCAGCGCTCGCCGAGCCTGGAGCCGAAGACGTCACCATGCGCCTCCGCCAGGGCCCTCGACTCGTGCAGGCTCACGGCAGCACGTTTCTGCTGCCCACCGTCGTCCACTGTTCTTCGTCTGACCACGCGCTCGCCAATCGCGAGTTCCTGTTTCCGTTCGTCTCCGTGGTGGATGTGACCGCCGAACAGATGGTTTCGATGCCCGAGTGTCTGGGGCCGACACTGGCCGCCACAGCGTTGACCTCGGATCAGGCGCTGATTCAACGCCTGATCGAATCGGACCTCATCGGTCGCCTGAACCTGGGCTCACTGCAGACCAATCGCATCGCCTGGGACCAGCCGCACGAAGGCAATCTGTTCGAGCATCTGTACGGCAGGCGAGCTTTTCAGATGAGGAGTTGGGGAGATGGGGAAGTGGGGAGT
>JABMNV010000213.1 GCA_013203475.1 Acidobacteriota bacterium | reverse complement strand
TTCACGCTCTGGCCGCCGGGACCGCTGGAACAAAATGTGTCTATGCGGAGGTCCTTGGCCTCGATTTTGACATCCACTTCCTCGGCTTCGGGCAGCACCGCGACCGTCGCCGTTGACGTGTGAATGCGTCCACTCGCTTCGGTGGTCGGCACTCGCTGCACGCGGTGTACTCCACTCTCGTGTTTCAGAAGGCCGTAGACCCCGTTCCCTTCGACCACGGCGATGAGTTCCTTCAAGCCACCTACGCCGCTCTCACTCATGGAGTGCACGTCGATCTTCCAGCCCTGTCGCTCGGCATAGCGGGAATACATACGATAGAGGTCGCCCGCAAACAGCGCGGCTTCATCGCCTCCAGTGCCCGCCCGAATTTCCAGCACGATGCTGCGATCATCGTTGGGATCCTTGGGTACCAGCAGCAAGCGCAGGCTGTCTTCGAGGGCCGCCAATTGTTGTTCAAGGCCAGGAATTTCTTCTTTGGCGAGCGCAGACATTTCGGCGTCATCGCTTTGTTCCAGCTCGCGGTTCTCCTTGAGTTGGCGATCCAGCGCCTGAAATCGACGATACCCATCCACCGCATCCTCCAGATCGGCGAGCGCCTTCGAATGCGTACGATACTTCGTCTGGTCGGCCTGCACCGCCGGGTCGCTCACCTGGCGCATCAGGGCGTCGTACTGCGCCTCCAGAGCCTCGAGCTTTTCACGAACTTGCGGCGTCATGATCGTCCATCATCCCCCGGACACCGGAGGCAAAAATGCGACGTCGTCCCCGGCGGCCACCGGATGCGACATGCGAGAAAAATTGGCATTCACCGCGCACGAGATGGCGCGGTCAAATGGAGCGAGCGCAGGCGCGACGGCGACCGTCGCACGCCAGGCGTCGGCGACGGTCGCCGGTTCGAGTAGGTCCACGGCAAGGGTCTCAGTGCCAGCGAGCTCACGCAGGCGGGCGAAGAGTCGTACGGTTATGCGCATGCGATCACCAGCGCACGCGCCCGCGCTGCCTCGTCGAATGGGTCAGTCAGAGCCCCCTCGACCCACGCCTCGCCGTCGTCGAAAAATTCGTGCTTCCAGACCGGAGCGATCTGTTTGACTCGCTCAATGGCGTAGCGGCACACCTGGAAGGCTTCAGCGCGGTGTGCAGTGGCGGCCACGATGGCGACACTGGCTTCTCCGACGGTCAATCGGCCCGTGCGATGCACGATGCCCAGGGCGGAGTTCGGCCATTGCTGTCCGGCTTCCTGTTGAATCTGTTGGAACGCCTTCAGCGCCAAGGCGTCGAACGCTTCATATTCGAGGTACCGCACGGAACGCCCCTGATGCGTCGCGCGGACGAGGCCGAGAAAGGACGCCACCGCCCCACACCCTTCGCCCCCGGTGCGGACGCATGCCTCCACCTGGACGATGAGGTGTTCAAGGGACAACGGCGCAGGAGTGACGGCCACCATGGCATTGAGTATAGCCAACACCAAGGAGGCCGTCCCGTCGCCGAGTCAGTCCACGTTCCACTTCAGCGACAGGGCAAACGCTCCTTGCCGCGTCAGGCTGATGTCGGTCACCGTCTTGGCGGTTGCCGGAACCGTTCGGGTGTAGGTCACGGCGTACTGCGAGAAAGAATTGGCCGCGACGCTCCGCAGGAATCCACTGAGCTGTTTCTGTTGCTGCAGGGCCATCCAGCGTCCGCCGGCATTGGAGGTCAGACCCTTGAGCACTTGCTCACGCGTGGAGTCACGCCGCGTGCCGTTCTGCACCGCGACGGACCACATGGCCGCGCCAGACTTGCGTACGGCGTCGGCCACCAGACGGGGGTGCACACTGCTCGATTCCTTGGTCGGCTCCATGTTGATCGTGAGAATCACCTTGCGGCTGTTCTCCGGCAGCTTCGCCATCTCCTTCGCCACTTCCACGATCGCTTCATTCAGGACCGACTCGCTCGGCTTGGGAATCAGCTTGTTGACGGCGGATGTGATGGCCGGCAGGTCTGAGGTAAAGGCCAGCGTGGTCATCGCGGCGCCCCCAAATTCGGTGATCGAGAACTCAGTCTTGGGATCCGCGCTCAGTAACAACTCGCAGAACGCCGTGATGGCTTCTCGAAGATCGTTGACCGCCGCGTTAGCGGCCGGGGTCGTATCCACCAGAATTGCATAGTGAATCGGTCCGGTGGCTCGCTCAATCTTGGTGACCGTCTGCGCCTCGCCGTCTTCCTTGACGACGAACTCTTCTTGCTTCATGTCGGGGACCGGCGCGCCGTTGCCGTCCATCACCGAGACATACACCGTTCGCTCGGTGCCCTGGCCTGCCGCCAGTGGGACCTGTACCGTGATGGCCAGGGCCACCAAGGCTGTAAGCGTCGCCAATCCGATCCTGAGTGTTCGTATCATATTCCTATCCTCCGGGCAGAGTCTATCAGGCGCAGGCGGCCTCGACATCACTGACGGTCTTCGGAATTGGATCCCCGAGCACACGGTGGCCCGTGTCGGTGACGAGCAGGTCATCTTCGATGCGATACCCGCGCGCGTCACGGAACTTTTCGATCTCGGCGAAGTTGAGGAATGCCGCGTTCGTACCGTCGGCCTTCCACTGATCGATCAGGGCCGGAATGAAGTAGAGGCCCGGTTCCACGGTCAGGACGAACCCGGGTTCGAGGGTTCGCGCAAGCCGCAGGTACGCCAGTCCAAATTGAGCACTGCGTGTGAGGCCGTCCCCATAGCCCACCAGATGCTCTTCGAGGTTCTCCATGTCGTGCACGTCCATGCCCATCATGTGGCCCAGACCGTGCGGGAAAAACAAGGCGTGGGCGCCGGCCGCGACCGCCTCGTCGACGTTGCCTCTCATGAGACCGGCGGCGCTCAGGTCGGTCGCGAACGACCGAGCGGCCAGGAGGTGGACGTCGAGGTACCGCACGCCGGGCTTGACCGCCGCGATGGCCGCCATTTGCGCGCGCAAGACCATCTCGTAGATCTGCCGCTGCTGCGCAGAGAATGTCCCGTTCACCGGAATGGTGCGCGTGATGTCGCTGGCGTTGTAGTTGGCAGTTTCGGCTCCCGAGTCGAGCACCATGACGTCGCCGTCCTGGAGCTGGTTGCGGTAGTGAGGGTTGTGCAGCGTCTCCCCGTGCACGGAGCAGATCGGAGGGAACGAGAAACGACACCCATGGGCCATGGCCACCTTGGCGATTTCGGCGACCACTTCGTACTCACGTTGACCAGGTGCGACCGTCCGCATGGCCGCCGCGTACATGTCCCTGGAGACGTTGACAGCAGCGTCAATGTCCGCCACTTCTTCTGGTGTCTTGTAACTCCGCTGGGCAATGACGGCTTTGTGAAACGCTTCCGATCGGTAGTGCTTGACGACAGTGGTGTGCAGTCCGAGGAGCGCTGAAAGCTTTTCGGCGTGCTCCGGACGGTAGGGTGACAGAAAGTGCACCTGGCGTCCCTGGCGGATGGCTGCTGCCAGACGATCAGCCAGGGCGGAGAGCGGGGCGTGGGACGTGACGCCAGCCTTTGCCCCGCGGTCGGTGAGGGTCGGGAGCGGACCAGACCACACGACGTCCGCCACCTCCTGATCATCCCCAACGAGGGTATCGGTGTCGGCTTCGATGTCGATGAGTGCGGCCAGGCCCGGCTGGTCCTGGGCCCAGAAATACAAGAACGTGCTGTCCTGCCGGAAGGGGTAGCTGTTGCCAGCGTAGTTCATGCCGACTTCGTCGTTGCCCAGGAAGAGGAGGAGGCCGGAACCGACGTCTTTCTTCAGCCGGGTACGACGTTCGCGGTACGTCTGTGCAGTGAACATGTCCATAAGACTACTGGTTCATCCAGAAGTGGTCCAACGGCCCGTGGCCGTGACCGAGCCCAGGGGCATGCGCAATGGCGCCGGTAACGTACCCTTTGGCTCTGGCCACCGCCCGCTCAACCGGGTTGCCCAGGGCCAATGCGGCGGCGATCGCCGACGAAAAGGTACACCCGGTGCCGTGGGTATGGGGCGTGTCGACCCGGGCGGCAGCCAGTTCCACGAACTCGTGTCCGTCGAAAAAGACATCCACCGCCCGCCCATCCTCGCGCGTGAGGTGCCCACCCTTGACGACTACCGTCTGGGCACCCATGCCGACCAGATGTTCGGCGGCCTCTCGCTGGTCGGCAACCGAGCGAATGGCGAGGCCCGTCAGGGCTTCGGCCTCCGGGACGTTCGGCGTCAGCACGGTGGCCAGAGGCAGCAGGAGGGTGCGCAGTGCCTCGACTGCGGACGGGGCCAGGAGGCGGTCACCGCCCTTGGCCACCATGACGGGGTCGAGGACAACCTGAGCGAGCCCGAGGCGGCTGACGGCGCGAGCCACGGCTGCGATGATCTCCGCGTTACCGAGCATCCCGATCTTGGTGGCGTCTGCCCCCAGGTCTGACACCACCGCGTCAATCTGCGCCACGACCAAATCCGGGTCCAGGGCGAGCACAGTCGTGACGCCACGGGTATTCTGGGCCGTGATGGCCGTGATGGCCGACGTGCCAAACACCCCATGTGCCGCAAAGGTCTTCAGGTCGGCCTGAATGCCGGCTCCCCCTCCCGAGTCGCTCCCCGCGATTGTCAGTGCAGTGCGCATTCGTTAGAATCTCAGTCTCATGTCTGTGCACACCATTCGCGGATCCCTTCTCGATGTGTCGCTTGGCGCGGCGTCGTCCTCGGCCTTCGTGCCTGCCCTGCGGGTGGCCGCCGTGGCTCTGGCGGTAGCGCTGACTGCCACTGCTGCTCAGTTTACGGTGGTCGTGCCGTTTACGGCAGTCCCGTTTACGCTGACTCCCTTGGTGGTGATGCTGGCGGGGGCCGCGCTCGGCTCACGCCTGGGGGCTGCCGCCCAGGTGGCGTATCTGGCTGCTGGCATTGCCGGGTTGCAGGTGTTTGCGCCCTCAGTCACGTTGCCGCCTGGTGCCGCGCGTCTGTTTGGGCCCACCGGCGGATATTTGATGGCGTACCCGGCGGCGGCGTTTGCCGTGGGCTTGTTAGCCGAACGCGGATGGGACCGGCGTTTCGTGTCGTCGGTCGCCGCCATGCTGGCCGGCTTGCTGGTGATCTACGCGGGAGGCGTGACCTGGATGATGACGTTCACGAGGTCATTTGAGGCCGCCGTGCTGCAGGGCGTCGCACCGTTTGTGGTGGCCGACGTCGCCAAAGCCATCATCGCCGCGATGCTGCTGCCGCAAGCGTGGCGCCTGCTACGTACCCCGAAGGCTTAGCACCTCTACCTCCCAACTCACCTGACATACCCGAGGCTCCGCATCCGTTCGATCATCTCCTGATTGAGCGGTTGTCCGGTTCGCGGCGCGCGCCCCGCACGTCGTTTGCCGTACGTTGGCACGGCACGCACGGGGTACCGATCTTGAAACACGTCGGCAAAGAGAGTCCGTAGTGCTGCGCCCGGTGAATCGAGTGCCGTGGGAACGCCCAACGCGGTCAGCACGGTGGGCGCAACCGAGGATGGATCCGCGCCAGCGATCACGCTCGTGGAGGAGAGGGGCCCGCTCATCGCGAGCCACCCCGCCGATGGCTGCTGCACCCTGCCAGGCTGTGTGACGAGTATGACGTGCCGATTGTCTGGGGGCAGCGCGTCGAGCCATCGTCGGAGCGCCGCGTCGAGAAAGGTGTAGTACGCCTCGATGCCCCGCACCCGATCGGCGGTGGCGGACGCGGCCAGCGGCGTCCCGTCGCCTTGGAGCAGGGCGTGTTGCGCGATGTCGAGGCCGGGCAGATACACCACGCGCAGATCGAGCGCCCCCAAGGCAGGATCAGCCGCCAGGTCGAGAATCGTTGCATCCAATTCGGCAGAGCGCCTGACTGTCGACACGACGTCCCCGGAGGGATTCCCAGGCCAGGCATGGGCCGCCGCCGCTGTGACTCGAGCGTGGCGTGTGTCCGCGTCGGTTCGCCACGTGTCGTACAGGGAGGCGGGAGCGATTTCACCCGACAGTGCCCCCCCCTGCTCCAGTCGCAGGATGGCGCGGTCGGACACGACTACGCCGTCGGGGTCAGACGCCGGCCACGTGGCCCACCAATGCACGACGGCGGTGCGTAGACCGGCGGCCGCCGCGACCTCCCAGAACGCCGGGAGTCGGCGCTCGTCACCAGACGCGATCGCTGGCCTCGTCAGGCGCAGCACATCCGTCGCGGCGGTCATCATCGCCAGTCCAGGCGACTCAGCGCGCAGGCGACCATCCACACCGGCCAACTGACGTGCTTCAAGCGCGCGGATGCCGTGGCGTTCCGGAGGTTGACCCGTGGCAATCGTGGTCCAGACCCGAGCGGGGTCACGATCGGGATCGTTCACAAGCGTGGCGCGCGCGCCCGACGTGAGTGCGGCGAGTGTGGGCGCACTACCCGACGTTGTCAGTCGCGTCAACGTGGCCACATCCACGCCGTCAATCGCGATGACCACGACGTGGGCGCCGGTCGGAACCACCGTGAGGCCGGGAGTGTCTCGGTCGGTCGTGGGACCTGGGGCCGTGGCCGCGAGCAGCGTCAGGGCGCCGATGAGGGCAGTGCCGCCGATGGGGACCAGCGCACGCCACGATGACAGCGGTGAACCCGGAGGCAGTGACGGTGCCAGGCCCAAACGCACGACTGTCGCGAGGACGGTGACGGTGACGGTATGTCCGATGAGAACGCTGATCGCGACCGCGATCGCGAGTACGAGGGGTTGTGCCCAGGCGCTGCCCAGGGGCGCGATCAGGCCGACCGCAGCGGTCGGGGCAACCGAGCCGGTCGCCTGCCACCACAACGTCAGATAGAAGAGACAGATGGCGGTGACCGCCAACCCGGCGGCTCCCGCGGCATTGCGCGTTCGAGTGGCGAAATTGGGCGTGGCGGTGGCTCGTTTCGCGATGGTGGCGGCCACCATGATCGCCACGAGTGCCAGGGCCGCGGAACCCAGGCCAAACAGCACGGCGAGATACAGGGCCAGAACGATCGCGTCAGTCAGGCTGGTCACCAAGCCTGGTACTCGTGTCGCCAGACCTGCAGCGGTGGCCGGGCCGAGCAATGTTGCCGCCAGGGTGCCGATGCGCACACTCGCGCCCAGCGCCATGGTCCAGGCCCGACCGCCCGACGCGACTCGGCCCAGGACAAAGCGATCGACGCGCGCGTCCAGATAGCCAAGCGCGCGCAATTGCTCACGCAAGGTATCGACGCGATCGCCGTGATTAGGGTCCGGCGTCACGTCACAACCTCCGGGCCGCGACGAAGTCGGCAAGGGCACCCAGTCGGGCGGCGCGCGCCCCAAACGGCTTGAGCGCCTGCGTGGCGGTGCGACAGAGTTCCTGCGCCAGTTCACGGGCCCCCTCGACCCCGCTGAATGAGACAAACGTGGTCTTGCGGGCGTCGTGGCGGACGGCTTTGCCGGTCTCTTCTGGTGTGCCGACCACGTCGAGGAGATCGTCCACGACCTGGAACGCCAGACCGAGATTTTTGGCATACGCCGTCAACGCGGCAATGTCTTCGGGCGATCCGCCCGCCGACAGCGCGCCAGCCGTGGCGGCGGCGCCGAATAACACGCCGGTCTTACGCCGATGGATGCGCTCGAGCGTGTCAAAACTCAACAGGTCGTCAGTGGCCAGGACATCCTCCGCCTGACCCGCGATCAGCCCATCGAGACCCACGGCGTCTGCGTACAACGCGGTGAGTGTGGTGCAGAGCGCACCGTCGTAATGGCGATTGAGGTGCGCGTACGCTTCATTCAAGAGCCCAAAGGCGGCCAGAATCGCGACCGCCTCTCCGTGCACCGTGTGCACCGTGGGACGCCCCCGCCGCAGCGGGGCATCGTCCATGCACGGCAGGTCGTCGAGAATGAGCGAAGAGGCATGAATGGCTTCCACAGCACACGCGGCCGCCATCGCGCGATCGGCGCGCCCACACAACTCGGCAGCGAGCAGCACGACGACGGCTCGTACACGTTTGGACGGGGCCAGCAGTGTGTACCGCATCGCGTCGGCGACGAGACGACCAGGCGTGGCCGGGACCATCGCGTCGAGTGCGTCGCTGATGGCGTCTTGGTACGCGGCGAAGAAACGTGGCAACGATGACATCAGGCTACCGGGTGAAGACCAGGAGGTACTGGTAGCGCAGAAACGTCTCATGTGCGTGCAGGCGCAAGCCTGCGCGGGCGGCATCTCGAATAATCACATCTGGTTCGAGGCGCTCGTCCATCGCGGGACCAGGCCCATAGACGTCGCTCCTGAAGTCCACGATGCCAAGCCGGCCGGTGGGGGCGAGCGACGCCGCGACGTGTCGAAGCATCGCGACCGGATCGTCCAATTGTGGATAGGTGTCCACAATGAGGACCGCATCCAGGTTCGCGGGGAGCGCCGGGTCCAGCGACGTGCCCAGTCGGGTTTCGACCTGTGGCAGGTTCTCGCGCAGGACGCGGCGCTGGATCGACTCAATCATCTGGCGCTGAATGTCTTCGGCGAACACGCGGCCATCAGGGCCCACCCGTCGCGCCAGTCGGACGGTAAACCACCCGCCTCCCGCGCCCACGTCCGCGACACGGGCACCGG
This sequence comes from Acidobacteriota bacterium, assembly GCA_013203475.1. GTDB lineage: Bacteria > Acidobacteriota > Vicinamibacteria > Vicinamibacterales > SCN-69-37 > SYFT01. Next base: position 13,142 of record JABMNV010000213.1, on the reverse strand, counting down.
TGGCGATGCCGAGCGCGTCCATGATTCGTTCAGGTTGCTGCCACTCGTCTCGATCCGGCCCTTCCAACTCCCCGAGCTTTTCGGGCGGGAAGAGTCGGCCGTGGGCGGCGCGCGGCTGCTGGTCGACATCGGTGGCTGCTGACAGGGCGATCGCGCCAGAGAGAAGCATCCCGGTCAAGACGGCTCGAAGCACCGCAGGCATGTGTTCATCGTATACCGCCGCGGCGAGGTTTATACTCAGCCGTATGGCGCCGAAGTTCTTCGAAAGCATGGTGGAATTGATTACGCGGACGGCGACGGACCTGCCGGCCGATGTGCGGGTCGCGATGCAACACGCGATCGGGCAGGAACCCGATGGCACTCGGGGCGCGCAGGCCTTGGCGGTCATCGCCGAGAACATCGATCAAGCGGCGGCGTGTGAAGGGCCCATTTGCCAGGACACCGGCTGGCCCACCTTCGAAGTGCAGACGCCCGTGGGCGTCAACCAAATCTGGTTGCGTGCCCAGATCGGCGAGGCGGTGGCTGAAGCGACCCGGCGTGGCAAGCTGCGCTCCAACTCGGTTGACTCGATCACGGGCATCAACAGCGGGAACAATCTTGGTCCTGGCATGCCCGTGATCCACTTTGACCAGTGGGAGCGCGACGACATCGAGGTGAAACTGCTGCTCAAGGGCGGCGGCTGCGAAAACGTCAACGCCCAATATGCGTTGCCGGTCGAACTCGATCACCTGGGTCGCGCCGATCGCTCGCTCGAGGGGGTCCGCAAGTGCATTCTGCACGCCATTTGGAAGGCGCAGGGGAGGGGGTGCAGCCCCGGAGCCGTGGGCGTCTGTGTCGGCGGCGATCGCACGGCGGGCTACCAGCATGCCAAGGAACAGTTGTTCCGCACCCTTGATGACGTGAATGCCGATCCGCGTCTCGCAGAACTCGAACGGCAGATCATGGCGACGGTCAACAGCCTGGACGTGGGCACGATGGGATTTGGAGGGACGACGTCGCTGATCGGGTGCAAGGTTGGCGCCCTCAACCGGCTGCCGGCCAGTTTTTTTGTGTCGGTCGCGTACGACTGCTGGGCGTTCCGACGTCTCGGCGTGCATATCGACGCGACCAGCGGCAGCATCACGCGCTGGCTCTACCGCGATCCATCCGTGCCGGCGGCCCCGATGATGCCATCGGGCAGCACGGGAGGCTTTCCAAGAACAGGGCGAGAGGTCGTGCTGCAGGCCCCTATCGACGAGGCCACCATCCGCAGTCTGAACGTCGGAGACGTCGTCTTGATCTCTGGGCGCGTCTATACCGGCCGGGATGCGGTGCACTCGTACTTGATGAAGCACGAGCCGCCGGTCGATTTGCGCGGCGGGGTGCTGTACCACTGCGGCCCCGTCGTCAAGCAGGAGGGGGAGTCGTGGACCGTGACGGCGGCCGGGCCGACCACGAGCATGCGGGAAGAGCCGTATCAGGCCGAGATCATTGGGCGGTATGGTCTGCGCGTGGTCATGGGAAAAGGGGGCATGGGCCCGAAGACGCTGGCCGGCCTGCGCGAACACGGCGCCGTCTACCTGAACGCGATTGGCGGCGCCGCGCAGTTTTACGCACGGTGCATCACCGAGGTCAGCGACGTGTCGCTGCTCGAGCTGGGCACGCCTGAAGCAATGTGGCACTTGCAGGTGCATGAGTTTCCGGCCATCGTCACAATGGATGCCCACGGCAATAGCCTGCACCAGGTCGTCGAGGAGGAATCGGGCAAGCGCCTGACCCTGCTCAGGACATAGCCGACACAGAATCAGGGCCAAAAAGGTGAAAAAGCCCAGGAGATGGGCGCCAGGCGGTTTCTCGCAGCCTTCCCCGTATAATCAAAGACATGATCAATGTGACTGAAATTGCCGCGTCAAAGATTTCCGAATTGCTGGTGGAAGAAAACCGCCCAGCCGCCGGTCTTCGCGTGTTTGTGCAAGGCGGCGGCTGTTCCGGATTCCAGTACGGGCTGATGATCGATGAAGGTGAGGGCGACGAGTCGGCCGACAAGGTGTTCGAAGTCAATGGCGTCCGTTTGCTGGTCGATCCCATCAGCCTCCGGTACCTGAGCGGCGCCGAGGTGGATTTCGTCGACAACAACATGGGTGGTGGCTTCACCATCAAGAATCCGAACGCCAAGTCGACCTGCGGCTGCGGTTCGTCCTTTAGCGCCTGACCGGGAGCGGTGCACGCATGCAGTCGCTCTCCGAGTTCGTCGAGCAACGGCGTCCCGTCGGCGGCAAACGATCAGGAAAACGCGACTTTATCGTCCAGGTGTTCCTGCGTCAGGACGGCCATCTGGCCGCCGACGAACTGGTCCACCTCATTCGCACGGAAGACGCACGCATCAGTCGCGCGACGATCTACCGCACGCTGCAGTGGATGGTGGACGCCGGAATCGCGCGCAAAGTCGATTTTGGCGAGGGGCGCTACCGGTTTGAGCATTCCTATCGCCACCCGCGTCACTTTCATCTCATTTGCAAGACCTGCAACCAGTCGTTTGAGTTTCTGAGCTCAGATGTCGAGGCCCTGATTGAAGAGGTGGCCGAGGCCCGCCATTTCTCGGCCCGTCAGAGCGTGCTGCAGATCTACGGCACGTGTGAGAATTGCCAGAGTGGTCGTCAATCGGAACGGGTGACGGCCCCGACTGAGGCGTTGTTCGCCCGCGACGCCTTGCGCATTGCCATCGCCACCGAACGGAGTGGGCTCGAGTTCTATTCGCGTGCGGCCGCGCTCACCAAGGACGCGCGTGGGCGCAAGGTGTTTAAGCGGTTGGCGCTCGAAGAGCAGGAGCACCTCGGCACGCTTGAGGCCCGGTATAAAGAGCTGCTGGCCGAGCACCCAGACCTGGAGTCACATCCGACCTTCCTGTTCTTCAAGGGAGCCGCCAATGGTCTGTTCGCTGCGGGCACGGATGCGCTGCGCGCGGGCGTCGATGATCGTCATGCGTTGCTGGTCGGGATCAAGTGTGAGCGTGGGTCCCATCAGTTTTTCAAACGGTACGGCGATCGGTTCGAGGAGTCAGAGGGGAAGCGAATTTTTCTGGAGTTCGCCGATGAAGAACGGGAACACCTCGATCTGCTGATTCGCGAATATCGGAGCCTGGTGCAGCGTCAAAAGGCGTCGGGTCGGACGGGCAAGCGGCCGGCCCGGCCGAAAGCCCAGGCATGATCGACCTGCACATGCACACGACCGCCTCTGACGGTCGGTCCACACCCACGCAACTGGTGGCGGAGGTCGTCGCCAAGGGGATGACCACGATGGCCGTCGCCGACCACGACACGACGGCTGCGTGGGACGAGGTCAGCGCAGCCGCGCAGGACGCCGGCGTCACGTGCATTCCTGGCATCGAAATCACCGCGGTGTCGGCTGGGCGAGATGTCCACATGTTGGGCTACTTCTTTGACCGTCGCCATGTGGAACTGGACACCTTTTTGACCAGACAGCGCGAGGATCGGGGGCGTCGACTGCAGGAGATCGGCGTGCGACTTGCCCGGCTGGGAGTGCCGGTCGATCTCGATCGGGCGATCGCGAGTTCGGGGCATCGGGCCGGCCGGGCCTTGGGTCGTCCAATCGCGGCGGCGGCGTTGGTGGCGGCCGGGCACGTCGCTGACATCAGAGAGGCCTTTGACAAATACCTCGCCGAGGGCCGGGCGGCCTTTATTGAGCGGGTGGGTATTTCTCCAGCCGATGTCGTCGCGCTGGTGGCGCGGGCCGGTGGGTTGACGTCGATGGCGCATCCAGGCAAAACACAGAAGGATGCACTGATTCCTGCCCTGGTGGCCGCCGGTCTCCCAGCGATCGAGGCGTTTCACCCCGATCACGACTCGATCGACACCGCTCGGTATCGGAAGATGGCGACCTCGTACGGCCTTCTTGTGACGGGCGGGTCCGACTATCACGGCCCCGGCAGCGGCCGGTCGCAGGGTTTTGGCCACGTGCACTTGCCTCGGGTCGACTACGAGCGGTTAGTCGAACGCGCCGGTTGGCCTGACCGGGCGTGATGGCCCGTGTGACCGAGACGCCGCTCATTCACATCAAGGGGCTCCGTAAACACTTCGGCGCACTTCGGCCTCTTCGCCTCAATGCACTTTCGCTGATGCCGGGTGAACGGCTGATCCTGCGTGGCCTGGACGAGCCTGCCGCAGAGATGCTTGCCCATCTCGTGACCGGCGCGTCGGTACCCGACGAGGGACTGGTCTGTATCGCCGGGCGCGATACCCGGGAGATTGCCACCGACACTGAGTGGTTGACGTCACTCGACTTGTTCGGGATGGTCACCAATCGTGCGGTCCTACTCGACAGTCTGCCGATTGAAGCGAACCTGGCATTGCCGTTCACGTTGTCGATCGATCCGCTGTCGCCAGACATTCGCGACGCCGTTGTGGCGCTGGCAGAAGAGGTTGGACTTACCGTGGCGCTGGTCCACCCTGTCAGCGGTCTGTCTGGCTTGGATTTGGCGCGCGTCCACCTGGCACGCGCGCTGGCCCCCAACCCCAAGGTCCTGGTGCTCGAGCACCCCACCGCGAAGCTGGCACCTGGCGACGCGAGTGCGTTGGGGCGTCTGTTGTCAGTGATTGGCGAACGGCGGGGACTGGCGTGGCTAGCGCTGACCGAAGACGAGGCGTTCATCAAGGCCCTGGGTGGCCGCCGCTGTCGAGTGGTGCCAGCCTCGGGCGACGTGAAAGATGACCGACGATGGAGGATCTGGTGACACTGGTGTTGTTTGATATTGACGGCACGCTGATTTCGTCCGGGCGCGCGGGGGCCCGGGGCATGAACCGCTCGTTCGAACGGTTGTTCGGCGTCGCCGGCGCGCTGGACACGGTGCCGCTGGCTGGCCGCACCGACCGGGCCATCGTGAGCGACGTATTTGCCGAGTTGGGTGTGGCGGGCGATGAGGCCGCGATGATCCGGCTGCGTGACGCCTACCTCGAAGACCTGGCCGCGGCCCTTGTCGAACCTGACTCGCATCCTGGCGGAGTGTTGCCAGGTGTTGAACCGCTGCTTGCCAGCCTCGATGCCCGGGATGATGTGGTGATTGGTTTACTGACCGGAAACTTCGCCCGAGGGGCGGCGATCAAACTGGGGCACTTCGGGCTGTGGGGACGTTTTCCATTTGGCGCCTTTGGTGATGTGCATGCTGACCGGCGCGCGTTGGTACCCCTGGCGGTCGAGGCGGCTTGCGTCGCCGGCTACCCCCGCTTTGAACCCGATCAGATCATCATCATCGGTGACACGCCGGCAGATGTCGATTGTGCTCACGCGCACGGGGCGCGTGCGGTCGCTGTGGCGACAGGACCCTTCACGTCCGACGTGTTGGTGCCGACTGGGGCTTGGCAAGTTGTCGAAACACTGGAAGCGTTGACGGTCGACACACTCGTCTCTGGTCCAACGCGCTGACGCAACCGGAAGGGGGGCGGACGTCGCTGTGTTGGCGGAAGCTCGTGGGAGTCGAACCCACCCTTCCCGCCGGAGGCGGGGAGCGGCCGGTTTTGAAGACCGGGAGGGCCACCGGGCCCCGTGAGCTTCCTTGGCAAGAATGAGCGTATCAGGCGCCTAGGCCCATCCAGTAGGCAATCAGCTTCGGAAACTCGTAAAACGTGCTTCGAAACCACTCCCGCCTCGTCCACCACCACACCGGGTCGTAGTCATCAAAAGGGGCATCCCGCACGATGAGCGTCACCTCATCACCAAGGACGCGCTCGAATGCGTAGGCGGCGCGGCGGGTGCTTGGGCTTCCGGTCACGATGATGAGGGTGCGCCATCGGTCCGCGCGGGCGCGCCGGTTGATGGCTTCGGCTTCTGCGGCCGTATTGTCCACCGCCTCTGGCAACACCTCGACAGCACTGGCCGGCAGGCCCATTTGGCTGACCATGATGTCGCGAGCGATTTCGACGTTGGAAGGGACGTGAATCCCGTCGGCCTCAAGCGCGAGTTGACCGCGCTCTTTGCCGCCTGGACTTAACAGAATGACAGGCGCGTGGCCCGCTTTGTAGAGCGAGACCGCTTCAAGCCACCGGTCTACGCGGGAGCCCCCGAGAACGTAGATGGCATCGGCGTGTGCAGGTGGGTCTACACGGACCAAGAAACGTCCGGCAGACAAGAACGTCGCGGCTCCGAGTATCACCCCGGAGCCGATGACGAATCGCCGCAGTCTTGAACGAGTAAACAGAGGGAATCAACGAATGAGCGAAGACGTCCGACTACTCGTCGAGCAGTCGCACGTCGCCCGCACGAGGCCCCTTGGGGGATTCCTCAATCGTGAATTCGACCCGCTGGCCTTCGCGCACCAGTTCGAATACTGCGCCCCGGATGGCAGAACGATGGAAGAAGTGTTCCACGCCGCCTTCGTCCCGAATGAATCCAAAACCCTTATCGATCAACAAACGTGCAATCGTGCCATTCGGCATGACTGTTCCTCCCGAGGGGTACCAAGAGACACCCCTAGCTAACTTTCGTAAAGTGAATCGGCTCTGAGTCTAGTCACGGGATGGGAAATTAGTCAAGACTGTCACGTCGCTGCGGTTGCCTCTGGCAGCCAGCCCTCCTATAATCAATTGTTCGGTTAGGGGCCTGTAGCGCAGTTGGGAGCGCGCCTGGATGGCATTCAGGAGGTCACCGGTTCGATCCCGGTCAGGTCCACCATTTTTTTCCCTTTGCCGAATCACTCATCACCAGACCAGCCAGATGAGTCCCCGCAGGCGGTCTCACCGCGGCTTCCGGCGTTTCGCAACTCTGATACCCTCACGGCAAACGAGGCCAATTTCCACACCGACATGATAGACAGGAGTTCCCATGAACATGGACGATGAACAGCCCCCCCGCGGACCGCGCGACTGGGTGCCGGACCTTGGCGACGTCGGCCGCATGCAGCCGCCGTCGTGGATGACGCCCAAATTTATGAGAAACGGAGCATTCGGGCTTTTGGCGCTCTTCGCGCTGACCAACCTGTCGTTCCAGATCAAGCCCGAAGAAGTGGGCTTGGTGCTTCGGTTTGGCCGGATGGTCCGCACGACTGAACCCGGGCTGCACTTCAAGCTGCCGTTTGTCGAAGACGTCCTGCGCGTCCCGGTGCAACGCCAGCTCAAGGAAGAGTTCGGGTTCCGTACCGCATCTGCCGGCATCCAGACACGGTTTTCTGCTGATGACTACAGCGGCGAGTCGGTGATGCTGACCGGCGACCTCAACGTCGCCGTCGTCGAGTGGGTCGTGCAGTACCGCGTGACCGACCCGTACAATTACCTGTTCAAACTGCGTGGACTGACGGAGACGTTCCGCAGCATGAGTCAGGCAGTGATGCGCGAGGTCGTCGGCGACCGAACGGTCACCGAGGTCCTGACCGTTGGCCGACAGGAGATCGCCACCACGTCTGAGCTGCTGTTGCAGGAGATGGTCAATCAGTACGAAATGGGCATCGTCATCGAGCAGATCGTGCTGCAGGATGTCACCCCTCCCGATCCCGTCAAACCGTCCTGGGACGAAGTCAATCAGGCGCAGCAGCAACGCGATCGCCTGATCAATGAAGCGCTGGCTGAATACAACAAGGTGGTCCCGCGCGCGAGAGGTGAAGCCGAGCAGACTGTGCTGCAGGCCGAAGGCTACGCACTCCAACGTGTCAACGCCGCAGAGGGTGACGCGACCAGGTTCAAGGCGGTGTACGAGGCGTACCGACGAGCACCTGAGGTCACTCGTCGGCGGCTGTATCTCGAGACCATGCAGCGTGTGCTGCCAGAACTTGGAGCCAAGATTTTCATGGACAAAGGAATGGGAAGCGTGATCCCGCTGCTGCCAATCGAGGGCATCAAGAGTCTGTTAGGGCCGACCGCGGCCGGCGGCGGAGGTGGCCGATGAGAGGGAACACCATCGCCCAGGTGGCCATCGCGCTCGCAGCCCTGATTCTCGTCTCATCGTCGACCTACCTGGTGAGCGAGACCGAGCAGGTGATCATCACCCAGTTCGGCGAACCCAGGGGGAATCCGGTCGACACGCCGGGGCTGCACTTCAAGCTGCCGTTCATTCAGGACGCCAATGTCTTTGAGAAGCGGTTTCTGGAGTGGGATGGCAGTCCGAATCAGATGCCGACCAAGGACAAGCGGTTCATCTGGGTCGACATGTATGCGCGGTGGCGCATCACCGATCCGCTGAAGTTCTTTCAGCGGTTGCGCGACGAACGAGGGGCGCAGTCGAGACTCGACGATATCCTGGACGGTGAGACGCGCAACGCGGTTGCGAGCTACGATCTCATCGAGCTGGTACGCAGCAGCAATCGGCCCGCGGACACGGTGCCGATTGAAGGCGAAGAAGACGCGATCGTACTCGAGCAGATTGCGATGGGGCGTCGCGCCATTGCCGCCAGCATTCTTGCGGCCGCCCGTGCCCGAACACTCGACCTGGGCATCGAGGTGCTCGATATTCGGCTCAAACGCATCAACTACGTAGACGAGGTGGCCAAAGACGTGTATGCCCGCATGATTGCCGAGCGGAACCGTATCGCCGAGCGGTTCAGGTCGGAAGGGGCCGGCGAAGCGGCGCGCATCGAGGGTGAGCGCCAACGCGACCTGCAGCGCATTCAGTCTGAGGCCTATCGAACCGCACAGGAGTTGCGGGGCGAGGCTGATGCCACGGCGACCGCCATCTATGCTGATGCCTATGGTCGGGACGCCGACTTCTACGCGTTCTTCAAGTCGCTGGAAACCTACGAACGGGTCATCGATGGCAAGACCTACTTCGTGCTGGGCACCGACAGCGACCTGTTGAAATATCTGCGCGCGCCGCGGTAGCGACCGTGGTGTGATGAGCTGGGTGGGGCGATGGTCTATTCGCCCTGCCCAGCTTGGCTTCATCACGACTGATGGTGGCTGACGTGGGACAGGCCATTAGTCAGTCTTCGTCCCCAGGGCGCTTGCTGCTTTGTTGAGCCGATCTTCAAGATTGCTCACGCGCTTCTCGATGTCCGTCAAGCCCTCGCCGCTGGTGGCCCCCGGCGCACTTGGCGTCGTCGGTGCGTCGCGGCGTACGAACCGGACGTAGCCGAGCGCCAAGGTGATCGCGAATGCGACGGTCATCACCGCGAATCGTGTCATCGACGCGTTGGTGGCGATGATCCAGCCTACCCCATAGACCATCGTGAACACCCCGCCGAGCAGCAGGCCGTTGCTGATCACGGGTAGCTGGTCGGCTCGCACCAGAGACACCGCCATCACGAGTGTGGCAAAGATGATCAGGACAATGCTCGTACTTCGACCCCAGGCCTCGAGCTGAGGTCTTGACGCGTCGGTGAGCGCATTTCGCTCCTCATTGATCTGCCCCAGTTGGTCTCGATCCGAGTCGGCGAGCTCCTCCGAAGGTCTCGAATTTCTGACGGCGACTTCTCGTCGGCTCAGGTCCTGTCGCTGCGGGGCGAACTGCTCCTGGGGAGAGGGATGAAAGGTGTAGACCCCCACACCAACGAATGCGGTCACCATCAGACCGAGGAAAAATGAAAAGATGGTCTGCAGTCCTTTGCTCTGTGTTGTCGCCATGATCATCCTCCTTGGATCGGGTGTGATGGGCTCGTTGGAACCCATCATACGGGATAGACTGGCCGCAAATTTCTAAGGAGCCATGGCGAGAACACACCTGCTTGATGACGCGACCTATGCCCGGGTCCTGGAACGCATCGGATCGCTGACACCCGAGACAGCAGCCGGGTGGGGGAAGATGAACGTCGGGCAGATGCTGGCGCGCTGCGCCGAGGTGACTGAAGTGACCAACGGCAAGGAACTGAAGGGGACGCCCTGGTTCTTCCGGTTGATCGGCCCGCTGACCAAGCGGATGATCACGCGAGAGGGACCGTATCCTCGCGGCAGTCCGACGCACCAGCAATACGTCATGATCGGCGCCAAAGACTTCGAGCAGGAACGCGCGCGGCTCCTCGCCGCGTTGAGCGCACTCCGGTCGGCTGGCCCCCGTGACATGCGGCATCCAATCTTCGGCCAAATGACGGCGGAGGAAGTGGGATGGGCCGCGTACCGGCACCTGGACCATCACCTGCAGCAGTGTGGCGTGTGAGCAGGGAGTAGACTTCGGCAGGAAAAGGACAGCCGACCGATGAAACTCAACACCACGCCCCCAAGAACCGTCCGCCTCAAAACCTGGAACGACTTCGCGACGCTCGCCAGGGATCCCAAGAACTTCAGCGCCAAAATTGTGGAGGTCGAGTCGTCGCAGGAGCACGCGGCGCTACTCAAGGCGCTCAGCGACACAAACCGGCCCTATGCCGTCTGCATTCTGAAGGCCCAGTGACGGCCCAGTGACACTCTCGCGACGTTCGTGAATGCCCATGTTTGCATTTCCGCTTGACCATTTGTACCATGGGGCCGAAGGGTACATATGGAACAAGCGAGGTCTTCGTGGAAATAGTGGTCGACATTGATGATCCGACGCCGTTGTTTGCGCAACTGATAGCCCAGATCAAGAGCGCCGTCCTCAGCGGCCGCGTGTCGCCTGGGGAGACGCTGCCGTCGATTCGGCAGCTCGCGAGCGATCTCGACCTCAATCACAAGACGGTGGCGAAGGCGTATCGCCTGCTCGAACGGGACTCGGTCATTCAGACCCGAGGCTACCGCGGCACGTTCGTCCACCCTGAGGCCAAGTCGAACAGCACGGTCGACCTGGCAGCGATGGTGACCACGAGATTGAACGAGACGATTGGCGCGCTACGAGAAGCCGGCGTCACGGACTCAGAAATAAGAATCGCGTTCGGGGCGCTGATGAACAGCCGCACCAGTTAGGGAGAGCGAAACATTCTCCTCATCAACGTGGCTCTCAAGGCCGTTGGCCCCGGCCTTGAGGACACCGCGATGAGCGCGTACTTCCAGCTGGTGATGGCGCTCAGCTGGCGGGCATTCCGAATCGACGACGTCAACTTCGAGGTGTACCGAGCCGAGCCTTCGAATGCCTGACGCAGCAGCGCGTCAGTATTCGCTGAACATCCGCTGAATCTCGGCACCATCGTTCGTGGTGGCAATCGCCAGCATCAGAAGAATGCGCGCCTTGATGGGGTTGAGGTCATCGCCCGCGATCCGGTAGGTCGGACCGCCACCCTGGCCTCGCCGGCCGCGACCGGACATGATGCGACCACTGCCCGTGCGGGTGGTGGTGACCACAAACACTTCTTTGCCCACGGCGTACGTCATGCCTTCGCCTTGCGTGCCGCTAGTGGCGCCTGCGCCCGCAGTGGCCATGACGACGCCTTTGGCGCCGCTGTCGACCACCGATGTGATGACGTCGCCGGTGGCTCCCTGGTAGGTCAGGATTACGTCGACGCGCGGAAGCTCGGCGATCTTCGTCACATCAAACTCGCTTTGAGCCGAATGACGCCGGAGCGGTTTGCGGAAGTACGCCACACGGTCGCTGTCGACAACCCCAAGCACACCATAACGACGCGATTCGAACGTGTCGAGCCGCAAGGCATCCGTCTTGGTGACCTCGCGTGCGGAATTGATCTCGTCGTTGAGCACGACCACTGTGCCCATGCCGCGTGAAGCCGGGTCGGCTGCCGCGCGGAAGGCGTCTTCAAGATTGGCCGCGCCTTCGTACCCGAGCGTGCTGGGATTGCGCATCGAACCCACGACCACCACCGGGCGCTCGTCTCGAACGGTCAGATGGAGGAAATATGCCAGTTCTTCCAGCGTGTCAGTCCCGCTGGTGACCACCACGCCAGAGAGCTCCGCGTCACTCTTGAACCGGGCGTTGATTCGCCGTGACAAGTCGAGCCACTGATCAAGAGTGAGCGAAGAACTCGCCGCGTTGGCGAATTGTTCACCCTCGCCCCTCACGCGACGGTCCAGTCCGGGGATTGACGCGATGAGTTCGTCGACTGTCAGGCGTCCACCGTCCCTGTTGGAGATCGTGCCGCCCGTGGCGAAGAGAAACACCTTCGGCAGCGGGGCATCCTGACTGGCAGCCGCCTGAGTCTGCGCGGCTTGAACCGTGGCCTGGGCCGACATGGAGATTCCCGCTGGAACGACCAGCAACAGCGCAAGAGCCGACGCGAAACCAACGAATTGACGTTTCATGGGGGTAACTCTACTGCGGCCGGGACGCTCGTGTCAGCCATCCACTCAGCAGTGACGCCGCTGCATCCGGCGTCGGGCCATAAAACGGCATCAACGCGGCACGCACCCCCGGCCGGTTCGCAATCTCTGCGCGCCACCGATCCTGGCCCACGGCGGACACATTGATGACGTAGGCTCGACCGTTGATCGTGTCTTTGAAGCGAACGAGGGTGGAAGTGGTGGTTACGAGCGTCACAGCGAAGACCGATTGTCGCGGACCCGCGGCGACCGCGCAAGCGAAGCGCGGTACGAAGCTGCACCTGTCGAAGGCACCCAAGCGTTCCTCCCTCGGCAAAACCCACCAAGTTTCTTTTCGCCGACAGGTTCTCCACAGGCGGACCACGCATCATCAACAGGTTTTCCACAGGCGATCCCCGAAAGCGTCTGCTCCGGTCACATCCGTCGCAGGTCCCGGGCAGCAAGGTGATGGACAATAGCCCCGTGCACGCAGTAGCTCGATTGGTGCCGTTTCTGGCGACGGGGATGATCTGCCTGTGCAGCGGTGCAGTCGCCGCGCAGGCACAGGCACCAGCCTCGCTGGACACGTTCCGAATTTTTCTTCGCGACGGCCGGGTCATGTCGACCCAGGGTGAGTTTGCCCGAGTCGAAGACGATTTGGTGTTTGTGGTGACACAGGGGCAGCCAGGGGAGCCTGGCCACGTTGTCACGCAGGACCTGATCACGGTGCCGGTAGATAAGGTGGATCTCGGTCGCACGGTTGAGTACGCGAACGCACTCCGCGTGGCTCGGTATGGCGCGACCAGAGGCGAGCGGGAATACATCGCGCTCACGGCCGACATTTCGCACGCGCTTGCTGAGCTGGAAGGCAGCGCCGATCGTGACCGCAGACTGGGGATCGCGCTGGTCGCCCGGCGACGGTTGGCGGCGTGGTCACGCGAACACTACGACTACCGCGCAGACGACCTGCGGCATCTGGTGGACCTTTTTGATGGAGTCATCGTTGAACTGCAGGCGGCGACTGGGCTGACCCGCTTTTCGCTGGATCTGGTGGCCAATCCCCCGCCC
>JABMNV010000212.1 GCA_013203475.1 Acidobacteriota bacterium | reverse complement strand
GCCCAAGTGCGTCAACTGATGGATCGCTTCATAGGTCAAGGTGCCGCTCTTGGACACAATGCCGACACGCCCCTCCTGGCAGATATGCCCGGGGATGATGCCCGCCTTCGCCCGGCCGGCTGAGATCAGCCCTGGACAGTTGGGCCCAATGAGGCGCATCCCTGTGCCCTGCATGAAGGCTAGTGCCCGCATCATGTCCAGTGTCGGAATGCCCTCAGTGATACATACCGCCAGCGCCAACCCTCCGTCGGCGGCTTCCATCACTGCGTCTGCCCCGCCCGCCGGCGGCACAAAGATCACCGAGGCATTGGCGCCGGTCTTGTCCACGGCCTCGGCCACGGTGTTGAACACGGGCCAGCCCTCATGGGTCGTCCCCCCTTTGCCCGGGGTCACGCCTCCGACGACAGTGGTGCCATACGCCTGAGCCTGCTTGGCGTGGAACGTACCTTCTCGGCCGGTCAGGCCCTGCACGAGGAGGCGTGTCGACTTATCGATCAGTACAGACATTCTTAAATCCCTAAACCGCGAGTGCCACCACACGCTCAGCCGCCACATCCATGGCGTCGGCGGTGGTGAAATTCAGGCCACTGTCCTTGAGCATCTGTTGGCCCAATTCCACGTTGGTGCCTTCCATGCGAATGACGATCGGCACACTCACCCCCAGGTCCGTCACAGCGGCGATGACGCCCTGCGCCAACACGTCACACCGGAGAATGCCGCCGAAGATATTGATCAGCACGGCCTTGACGCTGGTATCCGACATGAGAATGCGAAAGGCGTTCTTGATTTGGTCGGCGTTGGCACCACCGCCGACGTCCAGGAAATTGGCGGGTTCCCCTCCCGCCAGCTTGATGATGTCCATCGTGGCCATGGCGAGGCCGGCGCCGTTGACCATGCACCCGATCGTGCCATCGAGCTTGATGTAGTTGAGTGAGAACTTGGAGGCTTCAATCTCGAGGGCCTCCTCTTCAGCCAAATCCCGAAACTCCTTCAGGTCCCGCTGTCGAAACATGGCGTTGTCGTCGATGGTGACCTTGGCGTCCAGCGCCAACAGGTCGCCGGTGTCAGTGACAATCAACGGGTTGATTTCGAGCAAGGATGCGTCTGTCGTCACAAAGGCATCGAAGACAGCAAACATCAACAGGACGGCCTTTTTCACTTCCTCGCCTGACAAACCAAGCTGAAAGGCCAGTCGGCGTGCCTGAAACGCCCGGAGACCCTGGCCCGGGTCAATAAACACTTTGAAAATTTTCTCGGGCGACTCTTCGGCAACCTTCTCAATCTCGACGCCGCCTTCCTGACTCGCCATCATCACCAGCTTCTGAGTCGAGCGATCGATCACGAGGCCGAGGTACAGCTCACGAACAATTGCCTGGCCCTCTTCGACAAGCACGCACGAAACGACCTGCCCCGCTGGCCCGGTCTGGTGGGTGACCAACGTCATCCCGAGGATGGCCGTGGCGGCCTCGTATGCCGCGCCAGGCCCCTTGACGACCTTGACGCCGCCTCCCTTGCCCCGGCCGCCGGCGTGAATCTGCGCCTTGACGACAACCGTGCCTCCGCCCAGGGTCTCTGCATGTGCGCGCGCTTGGTCGGCCGTGTGTGCGACGAAGCCCCGAGGGACGGGAACGCCGTGGCGCTCGAGGATCAGTTTGCCTTGGTATTCATGAATCTTCATGCGCCGCAGAGTCTATCAAAGCCGAGCGGGATTTGCCCCGTGCATGAACAGGCAGATAGAATGAACTCCGGAGAACGTGAATGACATCTCTGAAGGCGCTCAGCACGTCTGTCGGTTCGAAGTTTTTGGTCGCGTTGACGGGGCTGTCGCTCGTCGGATTCCTTATCGCACACCTGATTGGAAACCTGCTGTTGCTGGCGGGCCCCGACACATTCAACGCGTACGGTCATGCGCTGATCAGTAATCCCCTTGTCATCCCAGCAGAGTTCGGGTTACTCGGCCTGCTGCTGCTGCACATCTACAAGGCGCTGCGCCACGTGCTGCTCGGCCGGAGGGCCAGGCCACACCGGTACACCATGAGGCAATGGGCAGGCGGCCCAAGCCGCAAGTCGTGGAGTTCCACGACGATGGCGGTGTCAGGCGTCATCCTGCTGATTTTTCTCGTCACCCACATTGCCACCTTCAAGTTTGGCCCGTATTATCCCTCGGCCGACGAGGGCGTCCGTGATCTGTCCCGGCTGGTGCAAGAGGTCTTCTCGTCACCTGGCTACGTCGTCTTTTACGTTGTGGCGATGGGCATCATCGGGATGCACCTGCGCCATGGCATTTCGAGCGCGTTCCAATCGCTGGGCCTGATGACTCCTGGCTGGACATCGGCGGTACTCTCTGTCGGCCTGGGGTTGGCGGTGATTCTCGCTGGCGGCTTTGCCCTCATTCCTGTGTGGGTGTACCTGTTCCTATGACCCTCGACCCTAAGATTCCCTCTGGGCCGCTCTCCGACAAGTGGGACCGGCACCGTTTCGACAGCAAGCTGGTCAGCCCGGCGAATCGTCGAAAACATACGGTCATCATCGTGGGCACCGGCCTGGCTGGAGCCTCGGCCGCGGCGTCGCTCGGCGAACTCGGCTACAACGTCCTCAGTTTCTGTATTCACGACAGCCCGCGGCGGGCCCACAGCATCGCGGCTCAGGGCGGCATCAATGCCGCAAAGAACTACCAGAACGACGGCGACAGTATCTATCGACTGTTCTACGACACGATCAAGGGTGGCGACTATCGCTCCCGGGAAGCCAACGTCTACCGGCTCGCACAAACCAGCGTCAACATCATCGACCAATGTGTGGCGCAGGGTGTGCCGTTCGCGCGAGAGTACGGTGGCCAGCTCGACAACCGCTCCTTTGGCGGCGCGCAGGTGTCACGCACCTTTTATGCGCGGGGTCAGACGGGGCAGCAACTCCTCCTCGGGGCGTATCAGTCAATGATGCGGCAGGTCGCCAAGGGCTCGGTCACGATGTTCGCTCAACGCGAAATGTTGGACGTGGTCCTGATCGATGGCAAGGCGCGGGGCATTATTTGCCGCAATCTGGTAACAGGCCAGTTGGAGCGATACGTGGCGGACGCCGTGTGCCTGGCCACGGGCGGGTACGGCACGGCCTATTACCTCTCCACAAACGCGATCAACAGCAATGTGACCGCCGCGTGGCGCGCCCACAAACGAGGGGCATACTTCGCGAACCCGTGCTTCACGCAGATCCATCCCACGTGTATTCCCGTCTCTGGTGATGACCAGTCGAAGCTCACGTTGATGTCCGAGTCGTTGCGCAACGATGGACGCGTGTGGGTTCCCAAAAACGCTGGCGACAAGCGCCCTGCCTCAGAGATCCCAGAGGCCGAGCGCGACTACTACCTGGAGCGGAAGTACCCCAGTTTCGGCAATCTCGTTCCCCGGGACGTGGCCTCACGTAATTCGAAGGCCGTCTGCGACGAAGGCCGGGGCGTCGGGGACAGCGGACTGGCGGTCTTCCTCGACTTCCAGAATGCGATCGACCGTCTGGGCCACGCGACCGTTGCGGGCCGGTACGGCAACCTCTTCGACATGTACAAGAAGATCACCGACGAGGATCCGTACACCGTGCCCATGCGGATCTATCCGGCCATCCACTACACGATGGGTGGCCTCTGGGTGGACTACAACCTGATGAGCACGGTGCCCGGCCTCCATGTACTCGGCGAGGCCAATTTTTCCGATCACGGCGCGAACCGGCTCGGGGCCAGCGCGCTGATGCAGGGCTTGGCTGACGGGTACTTTGTCATCCCCTACACACTCGCCCACTACATCGCGTCCACGCCGGTCGAAAAGGCGACGACCGATCACGCGGCCTTCGCCGAATCTGAAGACAACGTCCAAAGCCGAATCGACAGACTATTGAGTGTCAAGGGCTCGAAGACGCCACGGGCGCTGCATCGCGAGCTCGGTCACCTGCTGTGGGATGAGGTCGGCATGTCACGGACAGAGGCGGGCCTCAAGCGCGCGCTCGCACGGATTCCTGAGCTCCGCGAGGAGTTCTGGCAAAACGTGTCCGTGCCTGGCGACGCCAACAACCTCAACAAGAATCTCGAATACGCCGGCCGTGTGGCCGACTATCTGGAATTCGGCGAACTGCTCGCGCTCGATGCCCTCCATCGAACCGAATCCTGCGGTGGACACTTCCGCGAAGAGAGCCAGACGCCCGACGGCGAAGCGAAGCGCGACGACGACCATTTTGCGTATGCCGCGGCGTGGGAGTTTCAAGGCGTCGGCAAGACCCATGAGCTGCACAAAGAGCAGTTCGTGTTCGAGAACGTCAAGCCCACCCAGCGGAGCTACAAATAATGAACGTACACCTCAAGGTCTGGCGGCAAGCGGGCCCCGCAGCCCCGGGTGGGCTGGTGGACTACACGGCCACTGGCGTGTCAGCCGACATGTCGTTTCTTGAGATGCTCGACTCGGTCAACGAAACACTCATCGCCAGGGGCGAAGACCCCATCGCCTTTGCCTCGGATTGCCGCGAGGGCATCTGTGGTACCTTCGGCGTCATGGTGGACGGGCGCCCTCACGGTCCCGACCCGTGCACGACGGTCTGCCAACTCCACATGCGCCGCTACAACGACGGCGACACGATCGTCATCGAGCCCTGGCAGGCTCGAGCGTTTCCGCTGATCAAGGATCTGGTGGTGGACCGCACGGCGTTCGACACGATCATCCAGGCCGGAGGATACACGTCGGTCAACACGGGTGGGGCGCAGGATGCCAACGCGATTCTGATTCCCAAGACAGTCGCAGATGAGGCCATGGACTCTGCGCAGTGCATCGGGTGTGGGGCGTGTGTGGCGGGCTGCAAGAACGCCTCGGCAGCCCTGTTTACGTCTGCGAAGATCACGCACCTGTCTTTGCTGCCGCAAGGCCAGATGGAGGCCCCCACGCGCGTCGTGGCCATGATCGAGGCGATGGACACGTCCGGGTTCGGGGGCTGTTCCAATGAAGGCGAGTGCGAGGCGGTCTGCCCCAAGGGCATCTCTCTCAAGAACATCGCGACGATGAACCGCGAATATCGCAAAGCCCTGTTCGCGAACCGCTGATCGCGCCTACCGGGCGCCACCGCCTCGGCGCCCGGCGTTCGCGCCGTTGCCGCGCTTCACGATCTTGCGCGCCTGCATGTCGTAGACGTCTCCGACGCTCAGCGTATCGTACGGTTTTTCCCACGGCTGGTAGGCGTGCGTGTTGTCATGCACGGTGACCTTCCATCGGCCGATCACCTCGAACCGATCACCCGTGACGACGATCGCAGTGTCTTCGGAGATGCCGATTCCGAGGTATTGCGGGTACTGCTGGATGACAGGAATCAGATCATCCCACCGCATGCGTGTATTGATGTGCTGATCGATCGCCGACTGTTTCAGGAACGCGAAGCCGTGCTGATGATTCGGTTCGTCGGTCATCATGACATTCGGCCCACTCGTGTCGCCTCGCACGAGGTAGTCGCTCTGAATCGTCGCCCCGGCCGAGCTGCCGGCGATCACGCCGCCTCGATGCAGGACGTTCCAGAATTCCTCGAGCGTGCGCGTGTTCATGTAGGAATCGACCGCGTTCCACTGTCGTCCACCGTCGAACCAGACGGCGTCCGCATCGAGCAACGGTGTGACGAAGCTTTCCGTATTGGCCACCTTCGGATCCCAGGTGTGCAACATCACCACGTTGGTGAGTCCGCGGCTCTTCCAGGCCGCCAGTACCCTGTCTTCGTTGTACTCCCGTGGCGTGCCGTCAGCGTTCTTGTTGCCGCCATTGGTTGGCACGATGACGAATTTCTTGTCTAGTCCGCCTGCCAGCTCGATGAACTTCTGCGGCACGCCGAAGTTGTTGCTCATCGCGCCGCCGACAATCACGAGCGTGCCTGCGGGTGGTCCGTACTCGGGGGCGGGGGTCGCCGCTGCCTGGTGCGCGCGGAGCGGCAGCGCCAGAGTCAGCGCGAAGGCCAAGAACGAGAGGAGAAAGAATCGTCGTGTGGTCATGAACGGATTGTAGGCCAAGGTGCCCAACCGAGCCACGCCAGCTGGTGGCCACTAGTCCCAGAATAAGCGTGTTCGGGGTTGGACCGCCGGTCTGATCGCGCACGCGCTGAATCACGGGCTCTTGCCCCTATCGCCGATAGGCCGTATGAAGAGGCTGCGCCCAGGACATAACGTGCGATATCAGACCTTGCGTGATGAACGTCGACTGGCG
>JABMNV010000211.1 GCA_013203475.1 Acidobacteriota bacterium | reverse complement strand
GGTGTGTCTCGCTGCGCTTCGCTGGTCATCACTGCTTCACCAGATACTTGAAGACCGCCTGGAGGTTGTCATCGGGGGATGTGACTTCCTCCACCGCCCCACAGGCGCCTGCTGCCACCAATTCGGTCAGTCGGTCGTAAAACTCATCGGGCTTCCCGGTTTCCACAATCACCGCACCTGGCTCAAAGCGCAGACTGATGACGTCCGCCCTCGACAGGAACTCGCGGGCCAAACCCCGAGGGTCGTCGGCCCGAATGTAGACCGTGTGGGGATGCTCATCGATCAGCTCCCGAATCTGATGCACGTTGCCTTCCGCCAAGATGCGGCCGTTATTGATGAGCAGGATGTTCGACGTCATCGACTCCACTTCGTGGAGGATATGGCTTGAGACCAGCACACTCTTGCCTTGCCTCGCCCACTCCCGAATCATCTTCATAGTGCGTCGACGCCCGATGGGGTCCATTCCGCCCAGGGGCTCATCGAGGATGAGCAACTCGGGGTCGTGCACGATGGCCTGCGCCAGTTTGACGCGCTGGCGCATGCCCTTACTGTAGGCGCCGATCTTCTTGTTCGCGGCGTCCATCAGTTCCACACTCGTCAACGCCCGCACGGCGGCGTCGGTCGCGTCCTTCTCGGAGTAGCCGTTCAGCCGCACCAGGGCAGTGACCCACTCGAGCCCGGTCATCCGGTCGTAAAACGCATCCTGTTCGGGGCAAAACCCGATCCTGAAATACAGCTTCGGATTCTTCCAGATGGGCTCACCCAGCACCGTCACGCCGCCCTTGCTGGGCGCGAGTTGCCCGGTGATGAGCTTCATGAACGTGCTCTTGCCGGCCCCGTTGGGCCCGAGCAACCCCGTGATCCCCGGAGGCACCTGCACCGTCACATCATTGAGGCCGATGACCTGACCGTACCACTTTGACAAGTGCTCAGCCACGATGATCGGCGCGCTCACGAGACCACCTCCACACCCTTGACGCGGCGCTCGAGGACCGAAATCGACACGGCGACCAAGGCCAGCAGAACCAGCACCGACACCAGCGTCGGCGTCTCATACCGCGCCGGCAGCCGGAATATCGCATCCATCACCGTCTGGAGATTGGCTGTAATCGACACCCATGCCACACGGGTGGACCCCGTGATCACGCGCAGGGCATTGAACATCGCTTCAGTGAAAAAGATGGCGCCGGTGTAGAGCAGCGACACGTAACGGCTGCTCTTGGACAACGACGACAGCGCCAGCATCGTGAACGACGCAACCGTCACCTGCACCAACGACGCCAGCACCACGGCCGGTATGACAAACAAGTTATTCCTGATGAACTCCGTGCTCCCCGACAACGCCACCTGTAACAGGATCAGCAACACCGAAGGAAGCAACGTGACGCCGAGAAGAAACGACGCCAACACCAACAGCTTGCCGCCGATGTACTCCATCCGAAGCAGCGGCTTGGACAGGTAGATCTGCAACGCGTTGGCGCGCCGATCCGCCGCAATCAGTCCGGCCCCGGCATAGATGGTCGTGAAGAACACGAACACGCCCTGCTGATCGAGAAAATCCCGGAACATCTTCGGGTCCACCGAGATGAGCGATCCTGCCTGAGGGTAATTCGCCACAATGAAGAGCTGCACGCACCGAACGACAAACGGAATCCAGGCAAAGATCATTAACGCGAGGAATGCACGCTTGCCGACCATCGCCCTGACGCCGGCCTTGGCAATGACGGACCACCCACTGCCGACGGGCAGTCGCGTCCCGGCGAACCGCCGGTAGGACTGGTCATGAATCGGGCTCATGCTTCACCTATCGCGCGGGCAAACACATCTTCCAGTGTCGGCACGCTGGTTCGCAGATGCCGGACCTGGACGCTCACCCGTCCAGCCACCGCACAAATCTGCTGCTGATCGTCTCCCGGGTGTCCCGGCGGACCCGGCACAAACACGCGCATGACATCCTCATCAGTTGCACGGCATTCCATGCCGGCGCCGTGCAGCGCGGCGACGAACGGGGCGAGGTCGCCCTTGACCCGCACTTCATAGACCCGACCCGTGGGCCCCTTGAGTTCATCGATCGGCCCGAACGTGGCCACCGCCCCTTTGTCGAGGACGACGACGTGGTCGCACGCGAACTCGACATCCGGAAGCAAGTGGGACGACAGGATCAGGTTGATGCCTTTGTTGTGCGCGATGTCCCGGATCAGCTCGAGCATCTCGTCTCGGCCCTTCGGGTCCATGCCGTTGGTCGGCTCATCAAGGAACACCAGGTCCGGGTCGTGCACCAGCGCTTGCGCCAACTTGATCCGCTGCTTCATGCCTGTCGAATACGTCTCGACGTTGCGGTAGCGCGCCTCACCAAGTCCGACATAGAACAGCACTTCGTGGGCCCGCTGCATCGCATCGGACTGTGGCAGGCCAGCCAGCTGGCCGCAGTAGGCCACAAACGTGACTGCGTTCATCCCGGGGATATGGCCATCGGTCTCCGGCATGTAGCCCAAGCGCGCGCGCACTTCCAGCGGGCGCTCCGCCACGTTCATGCCAAGCACCTCAAGGCGTCCACTCGTCGGGGGAATGAACCCCAACAACGACTTGAGCATCGTGCTCTTGCCAGCGCCGTTAGGCCCTGGCAGGCCGACGGCACCGGTCGGGAACACGGC
>JABMNV010000210.1 GCA_013203475.1 Acidobacteriota bacterium | reverse complement strand
GCCTATCGAACGCGACCGATTTGTACAATGCCCTCAAAAGTGATCACTCGCCGATTCCCCGAGGAATGCGTCAATCTGACAAAGTAGTACTAGGTGGCCTGCACAAAGACGAAACGATCGCCGCCTTCAAAGGGAAGGCGACTGAACAACATTGCCTCTGTCATCGCAAAACCGACCGTGGCAATCGCCATGCCGACCGTCAGCGCAACGACCGCGGTCAACGTCAGCAGCGGCTGTCGGTACATCAGTCTGGCGGCCAGGCGCAGGTCGATTGCATGCATCTGGACCCCACCGACTCCACTCGAGAAGGAAAGGAGACGTCGCCAGCACATCACGGCCGCGATGAGTACGGCATCGAAGAGGGCTGACAGCCAGGCGCGCACCGGACCCGTCTGTGCACGCCGTCGGTAGGCTTCTTCAAGATCGCCGAGTGTGTCATCTCGCAGATCCCGTGGGGTACAGATTCGAAGCAGCAGGCGTGCCAGGCGAGGGGCGCTCATCGGTCCTCCACCTGTGGTCCGAGTCCGGCCCACATGTTCTGGAACGCCTGGCGTGACAAGCGAACGGCCTCGGTCCCAGCCGCCTCCACGCGCACATGGCGCCGCGCTTTGCCGCCTCGCTCGGCGACCGGCGCTCCCAGGCGGGTGGAAATCAGTGCCTTCTTTTCCAACCGCTGCAGGGTGACGTACACCGCCGCACGGTGGATTTCCCGTCCCGTCCGCGCCAGGATTTCGTCAACAATCGAGACAGCGTAGGCCTCGTGCTCCCCGAGTCGGAGGCACGCCAGCAGGACGAGTAATTCAAATTCACCGAGATTGTCTTTACCCATTCGCTGTTGGCGCTCCTCGTAAAGAATACATTGTCACTAATATTACGCAGCGGTCGGACCAAGGTTCACAACGAACGCCATGCACGTGTAGTTATGATATTTTTACACGTATGCAGAAACTGACTCTGACCGTGGACCGACACGTGGTCGCCCGGGCCAAGAAATACGCGCGTACTCGGGGAACGTCCGTTTCTCGTTTAGTGGAGACCATGCTGGATCTGGCGGCACGGTCCGATACGGCCGACCACGCTGGCGAGTTGGGCCACCCGCAGCCACCGGTGCTGACACGGCTACGCGGCTCGCTCAAGGGGGGCTCTGACGCTGACTACCTGCAATACCTCGAAGAGAAACACCGGTGACGAGACTGCTCCTGGACATCAATCTCGTCCTTGACGTGCTTCTGGATCGACACCCCGACGCGGAGGATGCCTCTGCCGTGTGGTCGGCGGTTGAATCAGGTCAGGCGGTGGGTCTGCTTTCTGCGCATGCGATGACCACCGTCCACTACCTGAATGCCAAAGCGGTCGGCCCAAAGATGGCGGGCAAGACGACCGAGGCGCTGTTGTCGGTGTTTGATGTGGCGGTCGTCGACGAAGCAGTCCTTCGGTCTGCCGCAGCAATGGGGTGGCGCGACTTCGAGGACGCCGTGACGACGGCCGCAGCCATTCGTTCAAAGTGCGATGCCATCGTGACCCGCAACACCAAAGACTTCAGAAAGGCGCCGATCCGGGTGTTGTCTCCGGCGGAAGCCGCCGCGTCGCTGACCAACCGAGGCCGCGACGCACGTGCCGACTCATAGCTCCGTCGGCATCCCAGCGTCTGACGGACACGTGACCGCCGGTCATTTCCACGTGACCTCGGTCGCAAAGAAGTGTGCGAAGACCTCGCGGCCAGGAGTGTTCGCAGGGTTTAGTTCGGGACTCCGGATGTAGAAATCGAGTTGTTGCGTCGCAGGATTCACCGCACCTGCGCCTTGACTGGCGGGGGGGTACTTCACGGCCAGAGTCGTTCGGTCGCGCATGCCCTGCGTGACCATGAAGTGTATTTCGTGGTCCTGGTACAGGAGGGCTCCGTTCAACGTTGCGTGGCCGTAGCCCCACCCGGCGACATACACAAACGTCTTGGGCCAATTCATGTCGCCGCAGCCCGAGTTTGACCCGTGTTCGTACAGATAGGCCGCGACGCCGCCGTTCTGGCAGGGACTGAACTCGTGGATACGGTCGAGCGTGATCACCAGGTCACCCTCGGGGATCTGGAGCCTGGCCTCAAACGTTCCCGTGTTCTCAATCTCGTTGACGTCCATCTCGACGATGCCCCGAACGGGATGCGCCAGCAAGCCACTATTGTCCATGTGATCCCAGCCTGCCGGATCGTTCAGCCCGCCGACCATGTACGCACGTTGGCCCGAGATCACGAACCGGCCGTCGTAGAGCGCATGCTGCTCGGGGGCGTAAATCGTGATCGACGCGTCGGGTTGGTGCCGCGGACCGATCGATGGCGCCTCGGGCGCCTGTCCCTCCGGAGGAGCGCTCGCGCCGCAGTTGTTCGCCACGATGGCCAGGCACCCAAGCAACCCGACTGTCAGTGTTCTTCGCATCCCGAGATGCTACTTGGCGACGGCTGGGCATACAAGGTGAGCCAGCTCAGGCATGTCGCTGGTCGAAGGGAGCGGTCGTACAATTGGTCCATGCTCGTCACCCCTGTGCCGCAGACCATTGTTTTCAGTGACGGCGCCACCAAGGGGAACCCTGGCCCTGGCGGCTGGGGAGCCATCGTCGCTACGGCCGACGGACAGGTCACCGAGTTGGGCGGCGGCGCGGCACACACCACGAATAACCGGATGGAGCTCACCGGCGCAATCAGTGCGCTCACATTCCTGCAGTCGGTCGACGGTCCAGTGGCGGTCTATACGGACTCGACATACGTCATCAAGGGCATTCGCGAGTGGGTCTGGGCATGGCGTCGGCGTGGCTGGAAGACCGCTGAAGGCAAAGACGTGCTCAATCGGGATCTCTGGGAGGAGATGTCGGCCCTGGTGACGGCGCGCGGTACCAGCGAGATCGAGTGGCACTATGTGCGCGGGCACGTCGGAACTCCGGGCAACGAACGCGTGGATGAGATTGCTGACGGCCACGCGCGACAGGTTCCCGTGGAACTGTACTCGGGAGACTTGGCGGCCTACCGCGTCGATGTGTTGGACGTGCCGGCCGACACCGCCGTGCCGGCGCGCTCGAACGCCCCGCGCAAGGCAAAGACCGTCGCACATTCCTACTTGAGCGTCGTCGACGGCATTCCGAAGCGGCACGCGTCCTGGGCCGACTGCGAGCAACGCGTCAAAGGTCGGTCAGGCGCGCGCTTCAAGAAATCAGTAAGCGCCTCGGACGAAGTCGCGATCCTACGGCAGTGGCAGGTCGACCCCGCTAAGTTGTAGGAAGAAAGCAACTCCAACTTTCCAGCGTCGGTGTCACTCGCGTGTGTCCCACAATCTCGTAGCCGAAGTGCTGGTACAGCGCGACGTTCCTGGGTAATTCGGTCGTCAACCCGACGCCGTTGGAACTGTCGTCGTGTTCCGACAAGGTCCGCACCGCATCGAGCAGCAGACGTGCCGTGCCGCGCCCTCGGTAGGAATCTCGGACGCCGAACATGTTCAGGTGATGGTGCCGGCGATCAACTTCCAGCGGTCGACAGGCGCTCTTATAGGTCTCGTAGCGCCCACGAGCGTCGTCGCCGAGCGCCCGCCAGAGGCGATCGCCGTCTGAGTCGCTGCCAGGGTGCACATCCGGCTCGGCGGGAAATGTCACCGTCGCGACCGCCACGAGCGAGCCGCTGTCGACAACGCCCAGTATCGGACCGTCTTGGCGGGCGCTTCGCATCACGAAGAACCGAACCAATTCCGACAGACGCCGGTCACGATCCTCTGGGCCGGGGCCAATCACGTGCTCCATCACGGGGTAGGCGCGGAACGCCTCACACAACACCGAGATCACGTCGTCGATCCGATCCGCGCGAATCGATTCAAGACGCAGCGGCATCTGTATACTGGATCATCGGGGCCCACACGCGGTGGCCGGTGGAGCCGTCGGCGCGGGAATGCCCGCGAGCCCGGCGCTGGCCAGCGCGACATTCACTGCTGCGACATCAGCCGCGATGAACTGCCGATATTGGTCGAGCGACGTGTCTGCCCGCGCGCACAGCCGGGTCACCGCCGCCACCGCGCTCGAGGTCGGCCTGAGATCGGCGAACTCAAGTTTTGCCAACTGCCCCGCAAGGCCGCGATTCCCCGCGAGGCTGCTGATCACGGCGAGCGCGGCGCGCTCGAATGCCGCGACGGCCTCGCTCACCGACGCGCGGCCAGCGGCGACGCGACGAGCAGACTGTCGCAGGCCTTGCACCGCCTCGATTGCCGTGCGACTCGTCTCGAGACCGAGCGCCAGGGCGCGTTCATGCCGGAACTGCTCCTCCAAATCGGCGGGGGAAGCCTCGCTGCGAGGATCGTTGGTCACGGTCAGCGACCGCGTCACCGTGCGCCCGCCGGCCGTGAGAGTCACCTGATACGTCCCAGGCAGCACAAGCGAGCCAACCGGTTGCTGTTTCGGCGACTCGCCGATCACGGCCGTGGCAATGATGCCGAACGACACCGTGTCGGCCTCCGTGCCGTCGGCACCGAAGGCCAATGCCGGGGGCGTCGGATAGCGTAAATCCCAGACCAGTCGATGCATGCCGGCCGCGGTCGACGTCGTCACTGGCGGCTTGAACCAGAAAGCCGAGACGCTAGGCATGCGTGTGTCAGGTGGCGGAGCGACGTTGTCGTATTCGCGGACGAGCGCGCCGCTCCCATCATGAATGGAGAGGGTCACCGGCCCCGACACCGCACCGCGGAGGTAGTAGTCGATGGCGATGCCGTCAGGCGGGTTCTGTCCCTGCGGCACCTCCGGCGGCAGCGGCGTGTCCTGGTTGTTGTCCCAGCGGACTCGAACAGCGGGAGCCGGCTCGAACAGGAATACGGGCGCACTGTCGGCTCGCACGGCAGCGACCTGACGCAGTGGCGTGACGTTATCGAGCGCCCACAGGGCCCGGCCCCAGGTGGCGGCGATCAGATCGTCGCCATGTACGGTCAAGTCGTTGACGGCGGCTGGAGGCAGATCGAGTTGCAACGGTTCCCAGGCACGGCCGCGGTCGAAGGAGACGAACACCCCGTGCTGCGTCGCCGCATACAGCAGACTCGCCTGTCTCGGATCCTCGCGCACGACGCGGGTCGGCACATCGGGCGGCAGGCCGTTCACAATCTCGTTCCAGGTCACGCCAAAGTCGCTCGTCATGAAGAGCGCCGGGCCATGCCGGTCAGACAAGTCGATCGAGGCGGCGTACGCCACTCCGGCATCGTGCGAAGACGCCTCCATCGACCAGAGGACCAGTGTGCTGTCGGCCGAGAGGCGCGGCGGTGAGACGTTCGTCCAGGTCTTGCCCGCATCCTGCGTGAGGTGGACCAGACCATTCGAGGTGCCGGCCCACAGCACATTGACGTCTCGAGGCGACGCAACGAGAGCCACAATCGTTCCGTTGGCTGGACGATCGCTCCGCGCGGTCAGGTCGGGACTAATGCGGTTCCAGGTCACCCGATCGTCTGACGCATAGACGAACTGCGAACCGACGAACATCCAGCGGGGGTCCTTCGATGACATGTCCATCCCCGGGCGCGGGCCAAAGCGGTCATCAGCTGCGGGCGTGAACACCGGCCCAGACTGGCCCGTGATCCGATCGAACCGAACGATGACGTGGCCGCCGCCGTGGGAGTAGACGTATCGCGGATTCAGGGGATCCGCGAAGATGTGGCCTTGCTCATAACCGCTGATGGGATACCAGTCGTTCGGGCGAATGGCGCCGAAGTCGCTGCGGCTCAGGATCGACACCGTGCCGCTGTCCTGCTGCGCGGCGTAGATCCGATACGGAAACTGCTGGTCGGTCGAAACAAAATAGAACTCGCCGTTCGGCATCGTGTACCACGGTGTCCATGTGGAACCGGCATCGAGCGTGATGGCGGGCCCCTGGTCGGCGCCCATGACCATACGACGGGGATTGGTCGGATCGATCCACATGGAGTGCGGATCGTCTCCGCCCGGCGCACCCTTGATGGCCTCAAGCGTCCTTCCGCCGTCGACGGAACGGTACACCGATGTGCCCATGGTGTAGACCACGTCCGGATTCTGCGGGTCCACGTAGAGGTGCCCACCGGCCGTCGACAGTCGGGAGGTTATCAAGGTAAACGTGGCCCCCGCGTCATCCGATCGGAAGAGCCCACCCCCGCCCCGCCCGCCGCCGATGGCGTACACCCGCCGCGCGTTGGTGCCTGGCGCCACGGCGATCGTAACGCCGGTCGCAGGCAGACCTGTGGTTGTCAGTGGACTCCAGGTCTGGCCTCCATCACTGGATCGGAACAGCCCGCTTGACAGGCTGGCATAGACAACATCAGGAGTCGCGGGGTCGACCGCCAGGTCCACCACGCTGGTCGTGTCGTTGACGAACAGCGTATGCACCCACGTTC
This sequence comes from Acidobacteriota bacterium, assembly GCA_013203475.1. GTDB lineage: Bacteria > Acidobacteriota > Vicinamibacteria > Vicinamibacterales > SCN-69-37 > SYFT01. The sequence goes on along the minus strand of JABMNV010000210.1, from coordinate 9,502 downwards.
GGCCACCGTCGGTGGTGCGATGGACACCGCGCGCCGATGACGGGTTGTTGTTGTAGTACACCATCGAGCCGAAGTTGCCGCCGGCGCCGACGCCGGCAATGACGACATCGGGGTTCCGCGGATCCACCAACAGGCCGGTGATGAACTTGGTGTCAGTCAGTCCCGCCTGCTGCCAACTTTCGCCGGCGTCGTTTGATCGGTACACGCCACGGCCGATCGTATTGCTGCCGGTGCCCACGTAGACCACTCGCGAATCCGATGCCGCAACGGCCACCGCACCGATTCCAGTCACCGGAAGATCATCAGAGATCGATCTCCACGTGGTGCCTCCACTTGTGGACTTCCACAGGGCCCCGGCCGGTGTTCCAGCGTAGTAGACGGCCGGGTCACCAGGCACACCGGTGACCCACCATATACGGCCAGCCCGGTGGGGCCCGACGAGCCGCCAATGCAGCTCGGCAAAGTAGCTCCCGTTCGACGACTGGGTGCTTGCGCCGATCGTGACCGCACAGGTGATGGCTACGCCGAACAGCAGGACGCAGGTCGCGAGCCGTTTCATCACAATCGCTCCTAGGGTCGAATGGTGACCGTCTTGATCACGACCGGTGTGAGGGGCTGACTCATTCCTCCATCAGCGCCCATCGTCGTCGGCGTGTCGGCCAAGGCGTCGACAACGTCGAGTCCCGCCGTCACCTTCGCAAAGATGACGTAGCTGGGAGGCAACGGGAAATCTTGATGCATGATGAAGAACTGGCTGCCGTTCGTGTTCGGCCCACGATTGGCCATGGCAACCAGCCCGCGTGTGTATCCCCCTTGGTACAGCGCTGAGGTGGGGTCGATTTCATCCGGGAAATCCGCGCCCCACGCGCTCTGCCCGCCCATGCCGGTCCCTTCCGGATCGCCCCCCTGCAACATGAACCCCTTGACGATGCGATGGAGGGTCAGGCCGTTGTAGTACCCGTGCTCGGCCAGCAGGCGAAAATTTTCAACGGCCTTCGGCGCGGCGGCGGCGAAGAGCTCAAGCTCGATGGCTCCCTTGTCCGTTTCGATCACGGCATGCATGCCGCCTGAACTGACGGCACCGGCAGGCACCGTCGGATTGCCCTCGACCAAAGGCGGCGGACTGCAGCCAACCAGCATCAAGAGCGCAAGACACGATAGACACGACGACAGACGCGATCGAGTAATCATCAGCATTTCCTTATCGAGAGAATATCCGCCTCACATTACTTCAGGCAGGACCGCATGGCTACAACGCCGACATCCGCAACCATTTGCCGGACTCGCCTCGATCTGTAATAATGTCGTTTGATTTAGACGGAATCTGGCTTTCCAAGGACAAGCTCGGAAAGCTAAAACCCAGCACTAATCAGAGTGGCCGCTGAGGCGGCTGAAATAGACATCGGACCGAGTCAGGTTCAGTGTCTGGGTTGCTATTCCGGCGGCAGCAGTGTCATCGGAATGAAGGATCTCGTCGGTTTGAGCGAACACCCCTCGCTTCTGACCCGGTCTGTCGGCCCGTCTGGCGCCACCGATCGTGACATTGCCGCGGCGGCGGATTCCGCCCGCTCGGTCCGAAAGGACGACATGACACCGACTACATATCGCGAATGCAACCGTGCGAAAGCCTCGTTCAACGACGTGTACACCGCGCCGACGCCACACCAGTATCTCAGCCAGATGGCCGCCGTCGACTACAGCATGGCGAAGCAGATGCACCCCTTCCTTTGTGCCGCGGTCGACGCCCCGTCAGACGACGCGTCACCAGCGAGAGTGCTCGATATCGGGTGCTCCTACGGCATGAGTTCGGCGCTGCTCAAGACCGACTATCGATTCAGCGAACTGATTGAGTTCTATGAAGACGACGCGAGTGAGCGGTACAACGACTGTGTGAGGGAGACGCGGGACTTTCTCCAGAAACGACCGAGGCGCCAGGACGTCACTGTCGTGGGCTTCGACCAATCCGCGCCCGCAGTCAAATTCGCCGAGGCCGCCGATCTGCTGGACGGGGGCATCGCTCGCAATCTTGAGATGCCAGGCGTCACGCTCTCGACCGATGAACGTGCGCTGGTGGCCGGCTGCGACGTGTTGTTTAGTGCCGGAACGATCGGCTACGTGAGCGACCGCACGGTGAGCGTCCTGCTTGACGCGTTCGGCGACGGAGCACAGGGCGACACTGGGCCAGTCGCCGTCATGTCGATTCTCCAACTGTTTGATCCCACGCCTGTGGCCGATACGTTTGGCGACCACGGCTTTGAGTTCGTCCGCTTGCCGGTTCAGGTCGCGCAGCGACGTTTTTTTGATCCATCGGAACATGACAAAGTCATAGACACTTTGAAGCGGCGAGGCGTGGCCAACGACCCGGAGTCTGACTGGATGTTCGCCGACCTGTGTGTCGCGGCTCGTCCCGGTCACATCGCCAAGTTGGTCGACATCATGATGGAGACGGCCGACGCTTGATTGCCAAGCACCGAAATGATTGAGATTCAGTCTCTGTCCAAACGTTATGGGGACCTCGTCGCCGTTGACGATCTGTCGCTCAACGTAGACGACGGCGAACTGCTCGTGCTCCTCGGCGGGTCGGGTTCAGGTAAGACGACGACGCTGAAGATGGTCAACCGGCTGATTGAGCCGACGGCGGGCCGGGTGATGATCGACGGGCAGGACGTCGGTGGCGTCCCTCTGCACGAACTTCGCCGCCGCATCGGCTACGTGTTTCAGCGCGTTGGGCTCTTCCCGCACATGAGCGTCGGAGAGAATATCGCCATTCCCCTCACCCTGATCGGCTGGCCCCCTCCCCGAATCCAGCAGCGGGTCGACGAGCTGCTCGAACTCGTGGAACTCTCGCCTGGCGTCTCGAGCGACCGTCGTCCTTCAGAATTGTCCGGCGGCCAGAAGCAGCGGGTGGGTGTGGCTCGCGCGCTCGCCGCGGCCCCCCATGTGATGCTGCTTGACGAGCCGTTTGGCGCACTGGACCCCCTCACACGAGACCGTCTGCAGCAGTCGTTCCTCAACATTCGCAGGCAACTCAAGCTCACGGCGATCTTCGTCACCCACGACATGGCCGAGGCGCTGCTGGTTGGTGATCGCATCGGCATCATGCGTGACGGAAAGCTGATCCAGATCGGCACGCCGCGAGACTTGCTGCACGCGCCCGTTGATGACTACGTGCGCCAGTTGATCGAAACGCCGATGCGACAGGCCCGAATTGTCGACGCCCTGCTTGAGGACACGTCCGCATGACGGAGCAACTGGCGCTGCTGCCTGGGTATTTGACCGCGCATCTACAGCTCACGCTCTTTGCACTGCTGATTGGGACCATGGTCAGTATTCCCGTTGGCGTGCTGATCACGCGGAGTCGCTGGCTCGAGCAACCCGTGCTTGGCGTGGCGAGCGTGATTCAGACGATTCCCAGCCTGGCCTTGCTTGCCCTGATGGTGCCGGCACTGGCGGCCCTGGGCTTTAGGAGCATCGGGTTCCTCCCCGCGTTCATCGGGCTCGTGCTGTACAGCGTGCTGCCAATTCTCCGGAACACCGTCGAGGGCTTGAACGGGGTGGACGAGGCGCTGGTTGAAGCCGCCCGTGGCGTGGGCATGACACCTCGACAGCGTCTTCGGCAGATTGAGTTGCCATTGGCCATGCCCGTCATCCTCGCGGGTGTCCGCACCTCGACGGTCTGGACCGTCGGCGTCGCCACGTTGTCGACTCCCGTGGGCGCGCCAAGTCTCGGCAACTACATCTTCAGCGGACTGCAGACGCGCAATCTGTCGGCAGTGCTGGTCGGCTGCGTCGCGGCCGCGGCGCTGGCCCTGTTTCTCGATGGACTGGTGTGGGCGCTGGGCGCTGCCGTGCTTCGGCGCCGACGGGGATGGACCCGGGCCGTACTCGTCGTGATCAGCGTCCTCTATCTGTTCACCGGGGCCACGCTGATCTCAGATCTGCGCCCGGCCAAAGCCGGTCAGGTCGTCGTCGGAGCCAAGACGTTCACTGAGCAGTACATTCTCAGCGAAATTCTGTCCGGACACATTCAGACCGTCACTGGGGCGCCGACCAGAATCGTCTCGTCGCTCGGGTCGACGGTCGCGTTCGACGCCCTGCGAGCAGACGAAATCGATGTGTATGTCGATTACTCGGGAACAGTCTGGGCCACGCTCATGCAGCGCGATACGACCGGCACAAACCGGGACGATATTCTCGAAGGGGTGCGCCAGTTCTTACGCGAGGAACATGGCATCGAGTTGGTCGGCTCCCTTGGCTTCGAAAACGCGTACGCCCTCGCCATGCCTCGCGTGCAGGCCGAGGCGATGGGGGTGACACGGATAAGCGACCTGACGGCATCGGCGGCCACGCTCACCATTGGTGGCGACTACGAGTTCTTCGGCCGCCCAGAGTGGAAGGCCATCGAGAGCGCCTATCAGCTGAAGTTTGACGAGCAGCGGATGATGGACGCCTCACTGATGTATCAGGCGGCCGGCAGCGGCCAGGTAGACGTCATCAGCGCGTTCTCGACCGATGGTCGCATCTCGGCCTTCGATCTCGTGGTCCTCGAAGACGAGCGCGGCGCGATTCCCCCCTACGACGCCGTGATTCTGGCAGGCCCGCGACTCGTCCGAGAGCGTCCAGACGTCATCGCCACGTTACGTCAGCTCATCGGCACAATCGACGCCGATCGCATGCGCGAGATGAACCGGGCGGTCGACCAGGAGGGTGCCAGTATCGCCAGCGTCGCTGCCCAGTTTCTGCGTGACATTCGCTGAGCGCCGTCAGCTCACCGTCGCACGTGTGCCGGCAGGCGGTAGACCCGCCCCAGTCCATCCTGGTGCACCAGCTGTAGCCGATCACTGAAGGTCGCCAGTCGGGCTTCATACTCGCGGCGGTACTCGTCGGAGTGGTACTCCAGGTGGACGACCACGTACGTCACGCCTCGGGCAGTGAGGTGTTCGATACTCTTGTCCGAGGGGAACTCGATCAAGTCCTCGTAGACCGACTTGTAGTCGGCGGGTTCCGACCCACTGTAGCCGAGTACGGTTGGCTGATAGTGCGCCAGCGTGTGCAGCATGTACTGCGTCGCCACTTCGGCCCGACGGGCCTCGTCGTCTGAACTCGACACCGGCACTTCCGCAATCGCAAACGGTTTCGGCTGAGTGTCCAGCCATCGATCGACGGCCGTCGTGTCGAACACGAACGGCGTGGACTCGATGGGCGCCATCACGAATTCGCCAACCAACAGCAGTGCCACGACCGAGGCGGCGACAGTACGACGACGGGCCGTCCACTGCCGGCTCAGGCGTTCGAAACCGAAAGCTCCGAGTACAGCGAGCGCCAATATTCCGAGAATCCAGAAGCGGGACGGCACACGGATGAAGTTCAACCCGGGAAGCCAGTGCACAAATCGCCACGGAGACAGTGGCGGCCCCATGGCCATCGACAGCGTCACCACAGCCATCGTCAAATACAGCCATCGTTCTCTGAGGGCGGACCGGCCAAACGTCAAGGCTGCCAGGCCCAATGTGAGAAACCCAGGAAACATGTAGACGTCGGGACTGGTCGCGAGCCAGTCCCAACTGGGCAGGACGGACACGACCCACTCCTGCACGTGAGAAGGCGAACTGAAGTAGCTCGACGACGAGACTCCGGCGTTATTAAACCCCCTGGAGTACCCGATGTCACGGCCGGCCAACCAATAGGGCCCGAACATGATCGCGGCCGGCAAGAGGGCGAGCGCGCCCGGGACGCCCACATCGCGCAGTCTTGACAGCGGAGAAAGTGGCGCCCCCCATACCAGATGAAATCCGATGACGAAGGCGCAACCGAGCACCAACAGCGCGGCCCCGTGGCCGCTCGTGAGCGCCTGCAATGAGACCATGCCGATCGCCCACCGCAGGTCTTTTGCCCGTCCCTTGTCCAGGTACCGGTGGAGGAACGCCAGTCCGAACGGCACCCACTGGACGGTCGTCAGGTGAACCTGAGACAGCCGTCCGAACCGCGGTGGCGCAAACGCGAAGATTAGCCCGCACAGGAACGCCGCCGGCACAGACAGACCAAGCGTGCGCCCGAGGAAGTACCCACCCAAGGCACACAGCAGCACCGACGACACGGCCACCATGTTTGTGGTCACCAGGACGTCGTTAGTGAGCCACATGATCGGGATGGCCAGCATCGCGCTGCCCATGAGGTTCTCCGAGTAGGCGAGCGTGTAGGGGTAGGGGAAGAAAATGTTGGCGTCGAAGACTGACCATGGCGCGTGCGTCAGAGCATGCGTGCCCCACCCGATCGTCCACATGTAGAGGCTGGCGTCGGTGCCCCCGGCCATCTGCAGGCTGGCAGGATGAACGCTGATTGGCCACGTCAGGATCAGCGTCAGCGCAACGAACAATCCGGTGATGCCGAGCGGGCGAAGATTTCCAAATTTCAGCGAGTTCATGGTGGCGCGAATGCGTACCGGAATATTAGAACAGACATCGAAGCCACTGGGATCAGGAGCGGGCAAATGCTAGCAGCGGCCCGATGTCGTGTTCGTCGGCGGCCTGCAGGGCTGTGATGTAGCGGCGGCGGACCTCGCTCGCATCCTGCAGCCGGGCACTGCCCCACGAGAATCGCTCGCCGCCCAGGCTTATCACCAGGAGATCCGCCATCAATCGAGCGTGCCGTCCATTACCGTTCGGAAACGGATGTATGTGAACAAGTCGGTGATGAAACCGTGCAGCGACTTCGTCGGGCGGATAGGCCTTGTGTTCGATCCACGATCTGGCGTCGTCCAGCAGCTGGTGCAGGGCCACAGGAATCTCATAGTGAGCAACACCCAGATTGCATTCACTCGTCCTGAACTTCCCGGCCCAGCGCCACACTTCGCCGAGCATCCGCCGATGCAGGTCCTTGATGAACTTCTCGGTCAGGGTGTCGCGGCGTCGGCCGAGCGCCCAGTTGAGCGCTCGCGCGATGTTCTCCTGTTCGGCATCGTTCAGCTCGCGGCGATAGGCGATATGCGCCGGGATCAGCTCGCGCCTTTCCTCTGCCGTGAGCGGCGTCGCACTGTCTGGCTCTTCAAAGAGATCGCTCACCGACAATCTAGTCCCAGAAGAGACGCGGGTTTGTGTCGCGCATGATCTCATCGAGTTGGGCGTCCGAGTTGTTTCCTCTGACACCTTGGTCTTCGAGCAGCATCGAGTGCTCTACTGACGCGCGGCGTCGGCGGAGAAACGCGCGCGCGCGGTCGCGAACAGCGATCTCCAGAGATTTGTTGGGTATGAGCGCATACACGAGAGTGCAGTCGAGCGCGTTCGCTGCGCGCCGCAGGGTCGCCAACTCGATGCTCGCCTTGGCCTCGGATTGCTCGATGGCAACCACGGACGGTTGCTTGACACCGAGCCGCTTCGCCAGCTGTTCGGTCGTCATGCCCAGAGCCTCTCGAACCGCCTTGATCCATCCGCGCACCGGCACGCTGTAGCGTGCGACTGGCGCCAGCTCCCTGAAGCGGTCGTCGAGGTTCGAGCGTGATTGGGCGGCGAGTCTGGCTTTTTTCATATATTATAATCTATCAATAACTACTATTTCAATAGATTGTAATCTATATTAGATGAATATTAAAATTGACTGGAGGCGATCAAACCCATGGGATGAGGCGCTTCCGAAACAGCACCGTGACTGCGCAGGCATCACCGGGGCCCGAGTGGCGAATGCCCAGAATCGCCTCGGCTATCTCGTGGGGCTTGCCGGCCAACTCACCGAGCAGTCGCTTCGCTGCTGGCTGCGGCGGGAAGCGGCCGGAAGGAGGCGGATTCGTCCCTCATGCGTGCGCCCCTTCGAGGTGCTTCAGCGTCGGGAGTTTCCTGATCGCCTTTCCCGTCTTAGCCTCGGCCAACCGCAGTTCATACAGTGCCTGGAGGTTGAGCCAGAACTCGGGGCTCGTGCCGAAGAAATGCGCCAGACGCAGCGCCGTGTCTCCGGTGATCGCGCGCTGCCCGTTCAGAATTCCAGTCACGCGATTCGTCGGCACGGCGATTCGCCGCCCGAGTTCAGCCGCGCTCGTCGTTGGCTTCGTATTGATTTTCTATTTGGGGAACTGGTTCACGTGGCCTGGTTGGGCATTGGTCGGCTGGGTGTGCTTCCAAGTGGTCAAGTGGGAGGGCATCGGCGAGGGCTACCTGCACGGCTACGAGTTCGCCCGTGAAGAGGCTTTCGTAGAAATGCTTGGACTCAGCGAAGAAGAACAGAACGATCTGCACTCACGGTCAATGGAGATGGAAATAGACGAGCGGGTTGTTAAAGCGTTCGACAGAAAGAAATAGCGAACAAACGCCCTGACCTATTGAGGACGCACTGGTGCCGGCGCCCGTGGGAGCACTCCACCGGACCCCGCACCGCCGTCGGAAAAGCACGGTCGTCACGGAACGCTGACCGCGGCGGGATTCGACCCAAGTGGCGGGAACTGTGCCGGGTACTCTCCCGGTGCGTGGAGATTCAGCGATAGGCGAACAGAAGGACGGCCTATCCCTCTTTCGGAAAGTGTTCACGCGATCGGATAGGCTTCACTACCCTCGGTGAGGTGATATTACTGCTGCCGTTCTTCGGCCGTCAGCCCGTTGCTGCCCAGCGGTGCCGGGGGATAGGACAGACGCTCCGGCAAGTCCTTCGTCACGGGCCACAGCACCCAACCCGCCACTGCCGCGAACGAAAGCGCCGCCAATCCCAGAACCGTCCAGAGGATGGTCCAGCGCCTGGCACCTGGAGAACGGCGGACCTTCGACGTGAAGCGCACTAGAAAACGCCGTTCGTGTTCTTCACGCTGCCTCCTACCAACAAGGCGGCGACGCGCATCATGAGACTCAAGGGGTGCATGGCATCCCAATGATCGTACATCTGTCCATCGTCTACCCTCCACGAATCGTAGACGATGAATCCTCGTGCGTCATTCCCCCTGTCTTTCTCGTTCATGGTGACGTGCGATCTGAACGTGACGATACTGTCGTCGACCAGGATCATTTTCACGTCGTACGAAAATCCAGGAAACCACTTCACGATTCCACGTATGAACCCGACCACCCCTGCAACACCGTCTTCAATGAGCCGGTTGTGTTGTTCATAACCGGGGTGGGCCGCGTCGCCGTATACATCGAGCACCCTTTCGAAATCGTGATCGTTCATGAGGAGCTGCACGTACTCAACCATGAATCGCGCACTGGCTGATTCGGTCTCGGTCCAATGCTCCTTGCGTAAACGCTCGAAATCGATGATGGGCTTCCCCATTCCTTACTCCCTTCCGCTGGACGGCGCTACCGGAGCCTGATGCTCGGCACTGGAAACGTGGTCGTGACGATAAGCCGTATTACGTGCCTGTTCTCAAGTGACATAACGAATTCTTATTCTACACTGCCCGTAAATCTGCCTCGCTATATGCCTTGTCACGGACTGGAAAATCTTGACCTAGTTGAAATGCGAACTCACATTCACATAAGCGGTAATTAACAAAAAACTCTGATGGAACCTCTGCCGGGCTATTCAT
>JABMNV010000209.1 GCA_013203475.1 Acidobacteriota bacterium | reverse complement strand
GCCCATCACATTTACGGTGGGTTTGATCGAGAGTACCGTTTCGATTGAGCGCTATGAGTGGGAATTCGGCGACGGCACGATTACTCTGACGACGACTGGGCCATCGGTGGCGCACCCCTATACAACACCGGGCGACAAGAATGTCTCGGTCACGGTCGTGCCGTCGGCGGCTGTCTCACGCAGGACAAGTACGGTCGTCGTGATTACCGTGCCGCCATCGGGCGGCGGACACTAGACACCAGGGCTAGTCCCAGTCTGAGTAACGCGACCCATCAAGCGCGGTGCCATCGGACCCGCTCTTGACGTCGTAGATGCCGGGCGACGTGGTGGGTCTGGACGGGTCGGCCTCTGCCGCGATGGTGGTCCAGGTGGCAGACGACTTGGTAACGGAATCGATGGGAATCGCGCGGATGTACCCGTCGCTGGCCAACGTCTGCAGCGACGCCGGGTATTCACCCTTGTCGGCATAATACTGGTCGATCGCATCGCGCATTCTGAAGAGATTTGATCTCAGCGCGGCTTCTTCCGCGGCACGCACCGACGTGCGGTACTGGTTCATCGCCAGTGACGCCAGAATCATGATCAGCGCAATGACGACGATGAGCTCGATGAGGGTCCAACCACGGTCACGGTGATGCATTACCAGTCCTTGTATTTGGAGCCGTCGAGCGCGGTGCCCTCAGACTTGGAATAAACGTCGAAGACGTTCTGGCCGCCCCAGGCCGACGAATCGGGGCTGTCCTGGTAGGACCGAAAGCCCCATTTATCGACCCGTGTCATCGGATCGATCGGGATGCGGCGCAGTAGCTTGATCTTCGTTCCTGTTGCATCATTGTTCCGCGCCACGCCGTCCACCAGCATCTGCAGCGTGGCTGGGTAGCCTTCGCTGCCAAAGGGCACCTCAGACGGCGCGATGATCTGGGTGTCTGCCATGTCTTTGAACTTATCAATGGCGCCACGCATTTCCCGAAGCTCTCGACGGAGTTCTACCTCGCGTTGTCGCTGGACCGTGACCCGGGCCAAGGGAAGCGCCGCCGATGCCAGCACCATCAGAACCGCCGTGGTGACGAGCAGTTCAATGAAGGTGAAGCCTCGAGCCGCCTCTCGATACCAGGCCCGGCTACTCATCTACCGCACCGTCACCGTGGCCGGCACAAACTGCAGCGGCACCGATTGCCCCCCCGCGCTCAGGGCCACACCGGAAAGCGAGATCTGAGATGTCCCAGGGCCGATTGCCTCAAACACGATCGACGCAAGAAGACCGCTGCCTGTGGCTCCAATGTTGTCGCCAGGTCGAGCCACGGCGAGGTCGATGCGGCCGGTGTTTGAATCAATGGTCGGCACAAACGCCGTGGTCGCGCCGTCGGCACGCATGGCGCTGCCTTCATTGACGACTGTCGCCCTGAGGACCGCCGGGTTGTAGGTCACGGTGAGCGTCATCGAGGTCAGTCCGGCGGCGTTGGTCATGGTGAGCGGCACGGTGTACGGCTGACCGCCCATCTGCAATGGGGTGCCAGGAGCCGTCACCGAGATCCGCGTCGGACCGCCGACGGCAGGAGGGGGCGCGCCCGGTGCGGCCTCACTTGCCGTCACAGGCACGATTCCCACCGCGCGACTTGGGGGTGGTGGGGGGGCTGCTGCGCCAGCCGCCGCGTTGGCTGGCGCTGGCGGAGGTGTCTGCGCCGCAGTCGCGGCAGGAGGCGGAGCCGTGGTGCCACGGGAGACGGGTTGCGGCGCGATCAGCGGGGGCGTCGTCGAGGCGCCGAAGTTTGCACCCGTGCCGACATACATCGGCGCCAGGTCAGCTGCGGTCAACTCCTGCGACCGAAGAATGCGCGGCGTGATGATCATCACGATGTCGCTCGACTCGACCTTGCTGTCCGTGCCGCCAAAGAGCGATCGGAGGAACGGTATGCGATTCAAGCCTGGGAAGCCCGACACTGTTTGGCGATCCTCTTCGCGAATCAATCCGGCGAGCAAGTTCGACTCGCCGTCACGCATTCGCAGCTTCGTTGTGGCTTTTCGAGTGCCGAATGACGGCAGCGACTGGCCGGCGACCACGATGTCGGGACCGACGCGACTGCTCTCGACTGTCACATCGAGAATGATCTCTCCATCAAAACTGACCTGAGGAGTGATGGTCAGCACGACGCCGACCGTGCGGTAGCTGAAGGACGTCGTCGGCACCGACGCCAGCCCACCGGCTGCCTGGGCAGCGAAGGTCGTCTGGGGCACCGGGATGTCGTCACCCAGATTCAAGCTCAGCGCCGACCGCTCCTGGCCGCGCAACTGCGGCCGGGCGAGGAGACGTGTGTTTTGATCCGACTCGAGCAATCGAATCAATGCCGAAGGCACGGTGGCATAAAAGTCAGCCGTGCTTACGCCCTGGCTGACGGTGTTGAGATTGAATGGCGGCGCCGCCCCTGTTGCTGGCGCGGCCACCTCAGGCGAGAGGGTGAATCCAAGGGCGTACTGGCTGAGGTTCAGCCCCAACTCCTTCACGCGCGATCGGTCGACCTCGAGAATCTCGACGTCGATCATGACCTCGGCTTTCGGTTTGTCATTGGCGCGAATCACCTGCTCAAACACCTTCAGTACAGGGCCGGTGCCGCGGACGGTTAGAGCATTAGTCCCCTTGTTGGGCGTGATCTGAGGCCGCACGCCAGGCACCTGCTGCGTCAGCGTCGTCAAGAGTTGCGACATTTCGGTGGCGTCGATGTGCGACAGGTAAAACACCTGGATGAAGACGTCGTCGTGCGCCTGTCGCCCGTTCTGGTCACTGCCGTAGACCATGATGCCGCGCGGGTTGATGACCTTGAAGGTCAACTGGTTCGCGTCCAGGACTTGTCCGAGGGCTGTCTCAAGCGTATCGCCCTGTAAGTCCACTGAGTAGGCGCGTCCCAGTTGGGCCCCAATGGAGGGCTGCTCGACAAACGTGACGTTGATGCCCGCCATGGTACCGATGGACGTCAGAATCTCCCGGACACTGATATTGGTGAAGCGCAGATTGATCGGCGCCTGCGGATCGATCAAAGTTGGCATTCCCGGGGCCTGACGTGCCTCCTCGCGCAGGGTATCCATGCGTGATGGAGGTCGCATCGCTTCGATTTCCAAGCGCAATTGTTGTTCGATCGCGACGGCCTTGGCCGCAGCAAAGACATTGGCCGGATCGAGGTCGGCCGCCAGACGGAACTCGGCCGCCGCGGCGGCCCACTGCTCCTGCGCCTCGAGGTCCTTGCCTCGCGCCATGTGTTCCGCTGAGGCGGTGACGGTGGCGCGCTGCAGTGCGATCTTGATGTCGACCCTCCCCGGATCTCGGGACAGCGCCTCGCGGTAGTGCGCCACGGCCGCATCCCATTCACCTATGCGCGCGGCTTGCTGACCGCTCCGGAAGGACCGCCCAGTGGCGCATCCGCTAAGAAGGATGAGCGTGACGCCGACTGCTACCGCTCGCTGCCTACTCGTTTTTACCACCGAGGCTCCTTTACGTGCCTGACTGTCGAATCGTCTGCTGGCCCTGCCCGTCGAGGTAGGCCATGACGATGGACTCAAGTCCCACCTTGAGCAGGCGATACCGTCCGTCCACGACATCTCCTTCGCGGGCCAGCGTCACGGCACCATCGACCGACAATGACACCAGCTTTCCCGGCCGAGTGGGGTCCTCGGCGTACCCTAGAAACTTCACCGGAATCTGCAGCCGCGCGAGTGGTCCCGTCGGTCTCGGTGGCTGCACCGTCTGCGGAGGCCGAGGGGTGGGCGGTGCCGGCGGTTGAATCGCTGGCCGGGGTGGCACACCAAAGCCAAAGGGGTTTCGGGAGCCGTCCGTTTCTTCGGGGACCGGTTCGAGCGATGCCAGCCGCAGGCCCTCGGGCAGTGCCCCAGCCGCCAGACTCGGTCGCGGCGCGGTTATCGTATTGGACGCCACTCCGGCCACTTCAGCCGTGCCGCCCAATTGGTAATACAGCACCGCAGCAGCGGTAATGACCAGGATCGCAAGGAGGCTCAGTTGCTTGCGCTGTGCGCCGATGGGGAGACTCATGGTCGGGACCTCACGCGAGCCGTGTAATAGGTCGTCACTTGCAGGACCACCTCAAGTGACCCGCCTCCGGCCTGCTGTTTGCCAGCCTGCCCCAGCTTGACGCCCTCCACGACAAAAAACTCCTCGGCCGTCTCCAGGCGATAGAGGAACTTTCGAATGTTCGCGTACTCGCCAGTCAGCGAGACATCGACTCGAAAGCGCATCAGCGTGCTGTCATCAACCTGCTCCGGCTCAAAGCTGCTGCCTTCGAACGCCAGGCCCGTCTCCTTGCTCAGCTTGCTGATCTGGAGATACAGCAAGTCACGCGCTACGGCGTGGCTCGAAGGGAGCACGTCGGCGTAGAACGTCTTGAGTTCCTCATCTGCCCGTTCCTTGCTCGTGCGGGTGTCGTTGGCGACACGCTCGGTGCGGCGCGCCTCGGCCAGCGCCAACTTCACGTCGGTCGAGCGGTCTTCGTCACCAGCCACGCTGCGCTGCATCGGAAATACCACCAAAGCCAGCAGAACCAGATTGATTGCCAGGACGGTCGCCAGTGGTAGCACCACGGCCCGACGCTCGGACGCGATGCGCTTCCAGAGATTCACTGTCCACCTCCGGTCGCCGGCGCGGGCGGTGCCGGCGCAGGCATCACGGGCGGCAGATAGCCAACTCGCACGGTGACGCGCTCAAGTCCTTCATCGGTTTGGTCCGCCACCGTCGGCAGTGCGTCATAGAACGCCCCGGTCTCCTCAAGCGCCGTCATGAAGTCCGCGACATCATCGGCTTGCCGACCAATCAGCAGCATGGTCACCACGATGTTGCCCTTGTCGATCTCAGGAGAGACCGCAGTCAATCGCACGCCTTGAGGAATGGTGGCTTCAATGTATCCAAAGAACGTTGTCCAGCTGAAGGTTCGTTGATCGATCAGGGTGTTGGCTTCGCGTGCGGACCAGGCCAGAGACGCCAGCGCCGTGCGATCAACGCTGTTCTGTACCGCGGCCGCGTTCGCCAGCACTTGCGCTGCACCCGACTCGTCGTGACTCATCTGCGTGCGCAACTCCGACCGGCGCCCGGACAATTGCATCAGTCGAGTAGCGTTAAAAAACGTCAGCGCCAGCACGACAGCCGCGACGACGGCCAACAGGAACATCACCAGGCGTTCGTTATAAAAAGGACGCGTCGCCAGATTGCCGCGGAGCATCATGATCGGGCTCCTCTTCCCTCTCGAAGCAGCACGCCGACCGGCGCGGCCAATGCGTCGAGCACGTCGGGGGCTGCGCTGATCCGGTCGCGCAGTGTCACCGCCACGCGCACATCCACTGGTTCGGCTTCCACACCGAGTCGGACGCTGATTTCCCGCCCGATGCCTTCGACTCCGTCGCCGACCGACGCGCCGCCTGACAGCCAGACCCGGGCGAACTTGCGGCCACCCAGACGGTCTTCATGGAACATGGCCGTCTGATGGACGAATGCGCCAAGCGGTTCGTCGTCGACGGCCAACCGATGCCGGTAAAACATCAATTCGCCCGCCCGGATAATCGCCAGAGCCGTCGACCCTCGGGCCACCGTGACCAGGAGCCAATCACCGGACGGCGCTGCCCCTCCCGCCAGAACGGAGTTGACCACACAGAAGCTGGCCAAGTCGACAATTCCTGGATGTGTCCCCATGCTGGTCAGGACCTGCTCGTACTCGGCGATCACGTCTTGCCTGGCGACAATGGCGACGACCGTCGTCGCACCAACTTCCTGGTGGGTCACCACGTAGGTCACCTGCGCTTCTTCGAGCGGAAACGGCGTGGCCTTGCGGACCTGCCAGCGGATCAACTGGTCGACATCCGCGGCCTTGACGGGAAGTTCTTCAAACGTCAGCAGCGTCACGCGAGCGGTCGCGTCGGGAATCACCAGCGCCGCGCGTTTGGGAGGCCGGACACCGGCTTTGAGCCACGCGTGTCGAACAGCAGCGGCGACGGCAGTCGTGTCCGCGATGCTCGAGCCCCCAAGCGTCGGCGTGATGACGCCGTCTGGCAGGGCCTCAGAAGCAAAAGCCGTGACCTCAACGCCGTCTCGTCCAAGGCCGACTTCGGCGACGGTCACGCGGCCGTCAGCGATCTCAATCGCGGCGGTCGGCGCCTGTGCTGAAAGCCACGAGGGGGGACGGAGGCTGGTGCGAGGACTAGGAGTCATTCGACGAAGGTCACCTTGTTAATTTCCCGCAATGTCGTCTCGCCCTTCATCACCAATTCGACAGCGGACTCTCGGAGGAAGCGCATCCCCTCGTCCTTGGCCGCACGCTTGATCTCTGACGTCGGCCGACGCTCAAGAATCATGTCACGGATGCGATCGGTCAGATCCATCACCTCACAGATAGACGTCCGGCCCTTGAATCCAGTCCCCCCGCATTCGATACAGCCGGCTCCCTCGAAGAACTCCTGAGAGGTGGCGAGACCGGGATCGAGTGCCGACTCGGTCAACATTTCTGCAGAAATCACGGCTGCACGCCTGCAGTGCGCACAGATACGGCGCACCAGCCGCTGGGCCAGGACGCAGTTGAGGGCTGAGACGAACTGATACGGCTCCACACCCATGTTCAGGAAGCGCCCGAGCACGTCGATG
Organism: Acidobacteriota bacterium; assembly: GCA_013203475.1. GTDB lineage: Bacteria > Acidobacteriota > Vicinamibacteria > Vicinamibacterales > SCN-69-37 > SYFT01. Next base: position 107 of record JABMNV010000209.1, on the reverse strand, counting down.
ACATTGTTGGCGTGGACGGTCGTGAACACGAGGTGCCCCGTGAGCGCCGACTGGATGGCGATTTGCGCCGTCTCGGGGTCCCGGATCTCACCCACCATGATCTTGTC
>JABMNV010000208.1 GCA_013203475.1 Acidobacteriota bacterium | reverse complement strand
CTCGATCCGATCCAGATCATCGATCGACAGGTCGTGACCACAATTCCGGCAACGAGCCTCAGGCTCAAAACTGAGGTAGTGACACTTGGTGCATCTCATCGTGGTCCCTGTCTCCCCTCTTCGCCAGCAGCGGACAGCAGCAGGCGTTGAATTTCAACACGCAACTTATCGGCAGCAACTCGCCCGGGCTGTTCAGCCCCGACATGCCCAAGCACATCAAGCGCTGCGAGCGCCTCAGACAATCTGCCGCGGGTATACAACGTGCGCGCGCGAACCAACGCCACGTCCGCACTCGTCAGGACGGGAACGACGGCCGCTGTGGCCGCCTGCGCTGGCGCGACTGGCGACGTGCGACCATCCACACTCGTCCAGATGGCCCTGCTGGTCAGCGTCACCGCCGCGACGATCAGCACGGCGGCGACCAGCCACGTCCGCACGGTGAGGCGCTCGGCCAACCAATGCCACCACGCGGCCCTTCGGGGTTCAACCGCCGCGCGGATTCGAGGCCCGTCTCCGCCCGCCCGCTCGAGGCGCTCCACTTTCATCCTCAGCGCGGCCGTCCGCTCGTCCTCGCCGAGCACACGAGTGGCCTCAAGCAAACGTGTGCGCGCCTCGGACGCCCGGCCCTGTGTGAGCAACGCTGCCACCTGGTGCAGTGCCTCTTCGGCCCGACGTTGTCGCTCTGAGACCGCACTGCGGGCCCGATCGATATACGCGCGGGCACTGGCGTGGTGCCGGTCGAGGAACAGCACCCGCGTCCAGATATGAATCGCTTCCTCGTGCTGCCCAAGAAAATATCGATCCAATCCCTCAACCAGCAGGTCGTCAACACGGCTCCCCCGGCCCGTCCCAATTGGGCCGCCTGACGCTGCGTCGTGTCGCGTTGGATCGATCATCGTGTGCCGCGCCGAATTATACCGGCGACCGATCAAGAGTACAACCCCACGGGGCCGCAAACCTCAGCTGTGATAAAACTCGGGGTTCATGGCACTTATCGAATGCATTCCCAATATCAGTGAAGGACGCCGCCAGGACGTGCTCGACGCCTGTGCCGGAGCCATCAAGGCCACCGGCGCACGCCTGCTCGACGTCACACCTGACGCGGTCCATCACCGAACGGTCTTTTCCTTCGCCGGCACTCCCGCGCAGGTGAAGGCTGGCGCTCTCGCCCTGTTCGACACCGCCCTCGCAACAATCGACCTGCGTACCCACAAGGGAGAACACCCCCGCCTTGGGGCGGTGGACGTCGTCCCCTTTGTGCCGCTGGAGGGAGCCACGATGGCCGACTGCGTGGCTCTGGCCAAAGACGTGGCGACCGAGGTCGCCGCGCGCCACGGCCTGCCCGTCTACCTGTACGAAGAAGCCGCGACTTCGCCCGCTCGCCGGAACCTCGAGGACATCCGCCGCGGTGAGTTCGAAGGACTGGCCGCAAAGATGGCTCAGCCGGCCTGGACTCCGGACTTTGGTCCTGCCGCCCCGCACGTGTCAGCGGGCGGCTCGGTCATTGGGGCGCGAATGCCCCTCATCGCGTACAACATCAACCTGGCCACCGACCGCCTCGACGTCGCCAAGAAGATCGCGGCCGCCGTGCGCCACAGTTCCGGGGGCTTCCGCTTCGTCAAGGCGATGGGGCTCGCCCTTGAAGACCGAGGGATCGTCCAGGTCTCCATGAACCTGACCAACTATGAAAAGACGCCACTGTTCCGCGTGTTTGAGTGTGTGCGACGGGAAGCGGAACGGTATGGTGTCGCCGTGTTGGAAAGCGAAATTATTGGACTGGTGCCCGCCGCCGCCCTTGCGCAGTCAGCCGCTTGGTTCCTGCAGGTCGCCTATTTCAGCAGTGGACAAATTCTGGAAAACGCTCTGACCAAGGACGGCCCAGCGTCAGCACCATGAAGGCAGGAAGGCCGGCACGGGCACAGTCAGTCTCGGGTCGGTCCGATTCCCAGCGAGCGCATCTTCTTGTAGAGATTGCTGCGCTCAAGGTCCAGCACCTCGGCCGTGCGGGAGATATTGCCGTCACACACGGATAACGCCGCCAGGATGTAGTCGCGTTCCCAGGCGTCGCGCGCGCTGTGCAGGGGCCGGACCACAGGTGCCCCACTGGGGTCGCGCAGAGTGGCGGGCGAAGCCACGCCAAGAAACGCCAAATCCGATGCCCCGATTTCATCGCCCGGCGCCATGATCAGCACGCGCTCGGCCACATTGCGGAGCTCTCGGACGTTGCCCGGCCAGCGAAACAGCCGCAACATGTGCTCCGCCTCGAGGGAAAACCGTTTGACCCGGCGCCCGTATTCCTGCGCCAGCTCGGCGACAAAATGATTCGCGAGCCGAATCACATCGTCACCCCGGTCGCGGAGTGGCGGGACAAAAATCGGAATCACGTTCAGCCGAAAAAACAGATCCTCCCGAAAACGCTCCGCCCGAATTTCCTCGATCAGGTTCTTGTTCGTGGCGGCAATCACCCGAACATCCACCCGCACACCCCTCTGCCCGCCCACCGGTTCAATGACTTGTTCCTGCAACGCACGAAGAACTTTCGCCTGCGTCTTGAGACTCATGTCGCCGATTTCGTCAAGAAACAGGGTGCCCCCAGTCGCCAACTCAAACTTGCCGCGCCGATCGCCGACCGCTCCTGTGAACGCGCCCTTCATGTGACCGAACAGCTCGGACTCAATGAGCTCCTCGGGAATCGCGGCACAATTGACTTCCACAAACGCACCCGAGCTGCGCTGGCTCAAGGTATGCACATGACGAGCCACCAGCTCCTTGCCTGTGCCATTTTCACCCGAAATCAACACGCGACCGTTCGTCGGCGCCGCCATCGCGATCTGCTCGCGCAGTTCCTGCATCAGCGGACTCTCGCCGACGATGACAAACCGTCGGTCCACCCTGGCCCGCAGTGCCCGGTTCTCCGCTTCAAGATGATGCTGCCTGAGCGCATTCCGGACGGCCAGCACCGTCTTGTCAAGCGAGAGCGGCTTTTCGATAAAATCAAACGCTCCCAGCTTCGTGGCACGCACGGCGTTTTCGACGTTGCCGTGGCCAGAGATCATGATCACCTGCGACTCCACGCCGCGCTCGCGCAGGCGTGCGAGCGTGTCCAAGCCGTCGAGGGCAGGCAACCAGATGTCCAGCAACAGCAGGTCGTACGCCTTTCTCGTCACTTGTTCGAGGCAGGCTTCTCCACTGTCGACAGCGTCGACGGTATAGCCCTCATCACGCAGAACGCCGCCGAGCGAGGCCCGCACGCCAGCTTCGTCGTCAACGATCAGAATCACGGCCATTCGGGAGTCTCCACCGGCAACTCGATCGTGAACAGCGTGCCGGACGGCACGGCGTCCGAGACCTCAATCTGGCCGCCGTGCTCACTGATGATCCGACGAACGATCGCCAGTCCCAATCCACTGCCGCGCCCTTTGGTCGAGTAGTACGGCATAAACAGTTTGTCACGGTCGGCAAGTGGCACACCTGGGCCGTTATCTCCCACCGTGAATCGCAGCACCTCCTGCGCCTCGTCATACCGTGTGGCGAGCACGATCGTAGGAATCGCTCCGTCTGGTCGACGCGGTGCGCCAGCCCCACCCAGGGCCTCAAGGGCATTGTCGACGAGGTTGATGATCACTTGTCGGATCTGCTGGACGTCAAGTCGGACCACCGGAGCCGACGCCGCCAAGTCTGGCTCGACGACGATCAACGACTCTTGCAGAACACCGTCATACAACCGGACGGTGTCGGCAAGGATCGCGTTCAAATCGGCCGGAGCCATCTTGGGACCGCGGAGTCGCGCAAACTGCGCGAACTCATCAACGAGATTCTTGAGCGCATCCACCTCTGTGATGATCGCGCCCGTACATTCGTCCACCAGCGCCTTGGCTTTGGGCGGCGCCGACGCAAAATTGCGTCTCAGGCGTTCAGCACTCAGCTGAATAGGCGTCAACGGATTCTTGATTTCGTGCGCCAACCGTCGGGCCACATCACGCCAGGCCGCCACGCGCTGGGCGCGGATCAAGGGCGTCACGTCGTCCAGCACGAGCACGGCCCCCTCCGACACCCCATCGGCGCCCGTCAGAATCGTCGCGGCCGCCGCCAGATGCGTCTCGCGGTCATCTCGAGCCAAGGTAACCTCTTCGAGAGAGCCCGCCAGAACGCCACCCAGGCGCCCCGACGGAAGCCGGGTATTGGAAGGACCTGTCTGGGCTCGTGTCGCCTCAACCAGCGGCAGGAGGACGCGCAGATCCTCTCGGCCAAACACATCGGACGCGATCTGACCGACCGCGTCCCGCTCAAGCCCCAGCAAACGTTCGGCCGCACCGTTAATTGTCGCGATGCGGCCGTCGGCATCCAGCGAAATGACCCCGGTGGCGACACGCTCGAGAATGGTCTCGATATACCGGCGTCGGGCGTCCACGTCGAAATTCCTTTGCTCAAGCGCCTGACGCGACTGCTCCAGTCGCTCCTGACTTGTGCCCAACTCGGCGGCCATCGTATTAAAGGCGTCGACCAGTGACCCCAACTCGTCTCCGGTCTGCTGTTCCAGACGCAAATCGAGCTGCCCGGCGCCGATGGCGCGCGCACCTTCGGCCAACATCAGGACCGGCCGGGTGATGCGCTTGGCGACGTATAACCCCATCCAGGTGGCGCTCACCAGAATCAGCAGTGTCAGCAACAAGAAGAGCGCCAAATACTGTCCCAGCAGCGGCACCTGCAGCACCTCAAGCTGCTTGTATTGTTCGTACGCCACCGTGGCCCTGCGAGCTTTGGTCGTCAACGACTCCGACACGTGCAGCGACGCCACCACCACGCCCACGACGACGCCAGCGGCGTTGCGCACCGGTGCCGCCGCCCGCACGAGCACGCCGCCGCTGGCCACGTCATCTTCCGTCGAGCCCTCAACGCCCGACGCGGCCACCTGCGCGGCGATGCGATCCGCCGAGGCCCTCACGAGATCGCGTGGTGGGGCGCCGGCCTCGAGCGCCAGCAAGAACACAGCATCCCGATCGCCGGCCGGTGTGGACACCGCCTGGTACACCTCGACCAATCCGTCGCGCATCGTCGCCAGTTCGCCTCGGACAACGGCCTGCAACGGCGACACGTTTCCGGCCTCCATGTCGTTGGGCCGCAAGCTGGCGGCGAGTCGCGCAGCGCGCAACCGGACTGACTCTTGCCGCTCAGTCCAGTACTCAAAAGCGATCTCCTTGGCCGCGCCGAGTGACTCGTCCACGGGCACGCTAAACCAGCGGTCCGCCGAGCTGTCGAGGAATTGGCTGCCGATCACCAGAACCAGAGTGGCGGGCACGATGGTCATCAACAGCAGCGCGGCCACGAGCTTGGCGCGAAAGCGCGCGAACGGCTGTCCCTGTTGACGCTCCGTCCAAATCTTGGTGATGTTGCGCGCCAGCACAAATGCCAAGGTCAAGAGCAGCGCAAGAATGCCGGCCGAAACTGAATACAGCACCACCTCGCTGACCATCGTCTCTTCGAGCCCACTGACGCCTGGAAGCCACGTCGCGCCGACCAGCACGGCGATCAGGAGTAATCCGACCAGGGCGATAACGCGGGGATTATCAAGCGCCCGGCGCCGAGGTGGCGGCGCGGGCGGCGAAGGCGGCAAATCAAGGAGCATGCGCGAGTCCGCTCTACGAATCCCTCAACGGATAGCCGGCAGCTCAACGCGACCTGAGGTATCCGACCGACCCCAGGGCCACAGAGAAAACCCCCGGGGCAGGCTGTCTCGGGCGCGCACGCGAACGTAATACTCTCCAGTCGGATGAAGGCGGGACGTATCCGTCAAGGCCACACGCTCGAACTCGGTGACCCACAGCCGCATTTGTCCTTCCTTCGGGGTCGTCTCTGACCACTGCACCGTGCCGCTTCTCGCTTTGGAGACCTGATACATCCCCGTGAGGATGTCGAACTTGACCGATGAGGCGACCTGGGCAGACGCGACAATTTGATCGAACCACAGCGTCGAGTTCCGCCGCAGTTCGGTGACATACGTGATGGTCACGGGCAGACCGCTCTGGACCGCGGCGCGCACATCGTCTGAAAAGGCGTCCGGTGCGGCGAAGTTCGCAAACACTCGGTCTTCTGAGACGACCGGCGTAATACGGACGTCGCTGGCGGCCAGCACGACGACCGCGCCAGCCACGACCAGGCCACCAACCGCGAGGGCCCGCAGGTGTGTGAGTGCCATCACGCCTTGAACAGGTCGTTAAGCTCGTGCTTGAACTCGTCAATGTCGCGAAAATTGCGGTACACAGACGCGAACCGCACATACGCCACCTTGTCGAGTTGCCTGAGCGCGTCCATCACATGCGCACCTATTTCCTCAGTCGACATCTCCCGCTCCGACTTGTCCTGCAGGACCGCCTCGACCCGATCCGCGACATCCTCCAGGGCTGAGACCCGGACGGGCCGCTTTTCGCAGGCCTTGAGCAGGCCTGCGACCAGCTTTTGGCGCTCGAATCGCTCGCGACGGCCGTCCTTCTTGACCACCATATAAGGAATTTCGTCGATACGTTCGTAGCTGGTGAAGCGGCGCCCGCAGTCGAGGCACTCCCGGCGTCGGCGAATGACCTCGCCTTCCTTGCTTTCGCGGGAATCGACGACCTTGTCACCCAAATGAGTGCAGTAGGGACATTTCACGCGTGTGTCTCCTCCTCAGGCGACGGCGCCATATGGCGGAGTCGACCCAATGTCAGGCCATCCTGCCACATGAACACAAACCCTAACAGAGCAACGGGGGCGAATGACACCAGATGCAGAAAAATCGCAGCGGCCGCCGCGTCATCCGCCTGAGCGCCGAAATTCTGCATGACGGCCAACTTGTACATGACGTGAAACGCCCCGGCTCCGCCCGGGGTCGGCGCGGCAACGCCCACGACCAAATACATGACCACAAGGAACGCACCAGTGAACGGCACCGTCAAACCGAAGGCACGCGACACTAACCAGATGCCAGCACAAATCGAGATCCAGAGCGCCAGTGACCACGCCAGCGTCACCAGGAGTGCCCGCCCGTCACGCATCACCGCGAGGCCCGCGGCGAACTTGCGGGCGAACGCGCCCAGTGCCTGTGCGGCGCGCGTTGGAAGCCACGCACTCAACCGGTCGACCAACTGGCCAAGCCGCTCTGGATGCCTCGCAAACATGAAGAGCATGACCAAGCCGGTCAGAGAGGCCGCCGCCGCCGCCGCCCCGCCCGCACGGACCTCTGGCGCCACGTCCACCGGCATAAACGGCAGCGCGCCGGCAAACAGCAGCAAGACAGCGGTCAAGTCCAACGCCCGTTCGAGAATCACTGTGGCAAAGGTCGCCGACACGCTGAGATTTTCCTGTTTGGCCAGAAGGTATGGCCGCAGCACCTCACCGACCCGCGCGGGCAAAAGAAAAATCGCGGTGAAGCCAATGACCGTCGCGCGAAAGGCCGAGCGGAACGGCACGACTCCGATGGGCCGCAAGAGCGTTTGCCAGCGCCAGGCGCGAATGAAATACGTCTGGAGCGTGGTCAGGACCGCCAAAGCCACCAAACCGAGATGGGCCGACGCAAAGGCCTGTCGCAGGGCGGCGGCGTCGAGATCGCGGACAAACAGCCAGACCAAGCCAGCCGTGAGCGCGGTGATGACCAGGCCTGACCAGGGAATGCGAGACGTGCGGGATGGATGGGACATGACGTGGTGGAGCGTGCCCTCGCCGCGCCGTATGCACCTGTTTCTACTATAAGATTGGCGGCAAGTCTATGGGAAAGCGAGAGTTACTCATTGTTTTGGCGTTTGTGTTGGTCGGCGCGGCTGTCTTTCAGTTCGCCGCGCCTCCTGACACCGGCACGAGCAGCTTCTCGTTCGGTGAGTTCTTTCGGGCGGCCCGAACCGAGATGCGCGGTGATCCGGGCGAGGGCAGCTTCGCGCACAAGGAAGCGTTGCCGGCGCCACCTAGCCTGCGGGAGATTCGACTCATTGGAGTGAGCCACGGTGTTCAGGTCGTGGGCGAAGACCGGGACACGATCGGATATGAATTCACCGTGAATTCAAGCGGGCCCGATGACCCGGGTGCGGTCGAACTCGCCAAACAGACCATCCTGGTGCCCGACGACCTGGGCGACGTCCTGGTGTTGCGAGCCACGTACCCCGACGCGGCCACCCAGCGCTCCTCGGTCGTGCTGCATCTCCCGCGTCGACTCGCGATCAGCATCGAGGGCGGGCGAGGTATCACCGTCAGCCACGTCGCCGGAGTGCACCTTGAATCCGTCCGTGGGGACGTCGTGTTGACGGACCTGAGCGGTCCAGTGACTGGCGTCCAGGGAGACGGAGATTTCACCCTGACCGGCGCTTGGTCGATCAAGATGCGCCTGACGCGATCGCAAAGCAAGCTCTCGCATATCTCTAACGGCGTCATTCTGGACATTCGCGACGGTGACGTCACTATCGCAGACTCAGATGGCGACCTCGAAATCGACGAAGTGCGGGCGGACGTGACCGTCGATGACCACGGCGGCTCAGTCACCGTGCGCGGTAGCGGTGGACATATCGTCGTGCAGCGTCCTTCCGCAGACACCCGTGTCGATGTGCGGCGAGCAGAAGTTGAACTGCTGATCGACCGTGGAATTTCTGCGACACTCATCACGACCGACGAGCCTTTGCGCCTGGTGCTGTCCGGAACGCTGGCAGTCTCGGTGGACGCGGCCGCGACCAACGGAAGTATTCAGGCCACCGAAGTGGGCCTCACCGCCGACGAATCCAAACAATCTGACACACGAACGGTCACGCTCTCGCACACGTTTGGAACCCCGGAACACAAACCGGCGGGCGCTCGCATTACGTTGAGAAACACTCGCGGTGACATCGTGATCAGGAAGCGTTCCTGAGCACCAACGTTCGCAAACAACTTGACGCATCGGACATGGAGGTTCTACCCTTCACTTTCCGCGGTACGCGCCATGACATCACCTGTAGTAATTGATACCTCTTTACCCGGACTTCCCCTGGCACGACGAGGGAAGGTCCGTGACGTGTATGACCTCGGCGACACGTTGTTGATCGTCGCCACCGATCGCATTTCGGCGTTCGACTATGTCCTCGGGTCGGGCATTCCCGACAAGGGCAGAGTCCTGACGCAGTTGTCGGCCTTCTGGTTCGCACGGTTGGCCGCGCTCACGCCTCACCACTTGCTGTCGGTCGACGTCGAGGACTTCCCAGCCGTCCTGCGTCCACACCGCGACGTGCTTCGCGGCCGCTCGATGCTGGTACGCAAGACCTCCCCACTGCCCGTCGAGTGTGTGGCTCGAGGATACCTGTCGGGATCCGGGTGGAAGGACTATCAGAAGACCGGGGCGGTCTGCGGCGTCACGCTGCCGACGGGCTTGCGCGATTCTGACCGATTACCTGCCACAATTTTTACGCCTGCCACCAAGGCCGAATCCGGGCACGACGAGAACATCAGCGAGCAGCAAGCGGCAGCACTCCTTGGT
>JABMNV010000207.1 GCA_013203475.1 Acidobacteriota bacterium | reverse complement strand
GGCAAGGGGCGAGGACCACCCAGGGGCGGTCGAGGGCCTGACGGAATGGGGCGCCCCATGGCGCCACTCGGGCGCAACTCCATGCCAGGAGCCGCGGGCCGCGTGGGTGCCGGCGGCGCGATCTGGGGACGAATCACAGGCCGCTGGGGAACGGGGCGGGCCGCCGGAGCTTCACCCGTGAGCGGATCTTCGATGCGGAGACGCCGTGTGTGGGGAACCATGCGGCCGACCGTTCGCGGTCGTACCACGGGAGAGATCGCCGGTGGCGGCGGGGCGACTGCCGGTGTGGCCGCGATCGGTGCTTTGGCATCCGCCGACGGGGTCGGCTTGGTGACCTGACCTGTCTGGGCAATCTTTGTGACTTTGGCACCCTTGGTACCCTGGGCGGGAGCTGTCGCTTCCGCCAATGGCGCCGCGGCTTCAGCCGGTGCGGCCTGCACTGGCGGTTCGACCACCGGAGTGGGTCGAGGTTCCTCAACCTGGAGTCGATGCTTCGGTCGGAGGGCCTGGCGCGGAGCGCGAACGACTGGCGCGGCCGTGCTCGCAGACGCCGGGGCGGTCGGCTCAGCAGCGGCAGGCGCGGCGCTGGCGGGCGGCACCGCGGCATCGGCCGGGGGCGTCGCTGCGGAGGGGGCCGGCGTGTCGGCCCCAGCCTGTGCGGCGCCACTCGCCGGGGCGAGTTGGCCTTCGTCGTCCGGTGGGGCGACCAGTTTGGGCGACTTCACCAAGCGTGGTCGAAGCACGGGCGCGGCAGGCGTCGGCGGTTCAACGGCCTTAGCGCGCTGGCCACCCTTGCCGGAGGTCTTCTGCTTTTTCGCCGAGGCGCTGTCGGCAAAGAGGGCGCCGCCAGGCAGGGTGATGTTGCGACTTCTGGCCTGTCGCTCGACGAATTGGCGCGCGACGATCTCCTCGATCGAACTCGACGCGCTCTTCACCTCGATGCCTGTTTCCTTCTTGAGCAACGCGACAGCGTCGGCGCTCGACAAGCCAAGCAGTTCAGCGACCTTATACATCCGGACAGTGGCCAAAAGAAACCTCAGTAAATCTCGTGTCTCAAATCCGACATCGGCAATCGAGTGTCGGTCGTTCTCGTCTCGTCAGTCGGTCCCCGGTGTTTCACCTTCGGTGACCGTCGCTTTTTCCGTCGCCACGGTTTCGTCCGTCGTCGCGTCTACGTCGGTGTCCACGGCCGCCATCACCTCGGGGACCTCTACCGGCACCGGCACTTTGTCTGCGGCCTCAATGACGGCCGCGACTGTTTCGGCATCAAAGCCAGGCAACGCACCCAGCACCTCACTGCCGGCGGCGCGCACCTGCTCGGCGGTGGTGTAGCCGGCCGCTCTGAGTACACCCACCACTTCATCGTGAATCTCGGGCAACATCAGCGGAGCCGCCTCCTCAGTCGCGTCGCCAAACTCCAGCCCTTCGAGCTGCAGTTCCACTTCTTTCTTCTTGTCTTCGTCGCTCTTGATGTCGATTTTCCAGCCCGTCAGTTTGGCCGCGAGCCGTACGTTCTGGCCCTTCTTGCCGATCGCGAGCGAGAGTTGGTGATCTTCGACGAGCACTTCCATCACGCGGGATTCGTCATCGACAATTGTGACACGCTGGACCCGAGCGGGGCTCAGTGCCTTGGTGACAAAGTCCACCGGGTCTTCCGACCAGTCGACGATGTCGATTTTCTCGCCCCGCAGTTCGCGGATGATTGCCTGAACCCGGGTGCCGCGCATGCCGACACACGCCCCGACCGGGTCCACGTCGCGTTCGCGCGAAAACACGGCCACTTTGGCGCGGTCGCCCGCCTCGCGGACGCAGCCTCGAATCATGACGGTGCCGTCGTAAATTTCCGGCACTTCTTGTTCGAACAGCTTGATCAGCAGGGCGGGATCAGTGCGAGAAAGGATGACCTGCGGTCCCTTCGCGTTGCGCGTGACCGCCTTGATCACGGCCCGTACGCGGTCGCCGATGGCGTAGTTTTCCGCCCGCGATTGTTCCTTGCGAGGAATCTGAGCCTCGACACGACCAATTTCGACAATCAGATCGCCGCTTTCGAAGCGCTTGACCAAGGCATTGACGACTTCGCCAACACGTTCGCTGAATTCACCATGGATATTCTCGCGCTCGGCTTCCCGAACCCGCTGGGCGATGACCTGCTTGGCAGTTTGGGCCGCGATGCGTCCCAATTTTTCGGTTTCCTGCGGGAACTCGATTTCCATCCCCGCTTCGGCTTCTTCGCCGTACAACTCCTGAGCGTCGCTCAACGCAATCTGCGTCAGCGGATCTTCCACGGCGTCAACGATTCGTTTGACCGAATAGAGCTCGACGAGTCCGGTCTCAAGATTGAATCGCGACCGCAGGTCGTCCTCAGCCTTGAACACCTTGCGAGCGGCCGCCAGATACGCGTCCTCAATCGCACTCACGACGATGGACGGCTCAATGCCCTTGTCCTTCGCCACCATCTCAATCATCTGCTGTAGCTCAGTCGCCATAATCAGAACTCAACTTCCAGTCGCGCCCGGCGCACTTGCCCGAGCGGTATTCGATGCACGCGGCGACCCTCAGTCAGCAGGATGTCGCCATCCGCAACTCCCGACAGTCGACCCGCAAAACTTGACTGACCCCCCACCGGAGCACTCGTGACAATCTTGGCCAAACGCCCAATAAAGCGGACGTATTCCGCGTCGTGACGCAAGGGCCTGTCGAGGCCGGGGGAGGAGACCTCCAGGGTATACGCGCGTCCGAGTGCCGCCCCAAGGTCCTCTTCCACGTCAAGCAACGTACCCAAGTCGTGGCTCATGCGCTGGCAATCTTCGATGCCCACCGCCCGATCCGGTCCGTCCGGCCCGTCCGAGGCCTGCCACGGACGATCCACCATGATTCGTAACACCCACCCAATCGCTTCCCGTCGGAACTGCAGGTCGAAGAGTTCAAGACCATGGCTGCTCGCCACGCGGATGGCCGCTTGGCGCACTCGTTCGACGGCAGTGTCGCGGGACATACTCACACCCAAAAATAACGGCGGAACGGCCAAAAAAACAAAAAAAGCGGGCACGGGCCCACTTACCGCTTCATTCCCGTTACGACCGTTCAAGAGTATAGCATTCTTCGTCTCCTCGCCTGTGGGGACCGTTGTTACCCGCGTCCGCGGCGCCCCTGTTTGCTTGGTCTGGCGGGAGGTGCCGCAGGGCTGCGGTTGGCCGTGCTCCTTCACGGGGTCTTGCCGACCCTGCTGCCCTCGGACTTTCCGCGGGTTGCCGACCTCGTGATTGACCTGCGGGCTCTGGCATTTGCTGGAGTAGTCTCCCTGTTGGCGGGAGTGCTGTTTGGTCTGTGGCCCGTCTTGCACCTGCGCCGCGGTGCGTCTCGGAATCATGGTGGGACAGGTGGCCGCCGCCTCGGTCTTGCTCGTCGGGGCCCTGTGGCTCGGGCGCAGCTTTTCGGCGCTGTGGAACACTGACCGCGGTTATGATCCGACCAACCTCCTGACCGTATCTCTCACCCTGCCTGACCCGACATTTACGCCGGAAACGCGGGCTGAGAGTCTGCGGCAGCTGCTCAAGAGGAGCGAAGTGCTGCCGGGCGTTGTGAGTGCAGGGTTCTCGACCATCATTCCCATGAGCAACGCCGACGCGCTGATGGGATTCAGTCTTCCGCCGCGTGGTGACAGTCCTACTCGGTTCAGGCGCAGGCGGCCTCTCGGACCGTCAGTCCCGGTTTCTTCGCCGCGATGGGGATTGAGATGGTTGCCGGTCGACCGTATACCGAGGCTGATACGGCGTCGGCTCCCGCTGTCCTGACCGTACGTGGCACAGCGTCGTCGTGAAATTGGTGTGCGCGCCGCTTTGGGGGCACGCCCCGGGCAACTCATCGCCTTGACGGTGAGAGAGGGGCTGACACTGTCAGTCGTCGGCTTGCTACTCGGGCTATCGCTTGCGTTCTGGCTGACGAAGTATCTCGAGGGCTTGCTGTGGGGAATTGCGGCCTACGACCCGCCGCTGAAGGCCGTGTCGGTGTGAGGTTGCCAAGGTTCATTTGAATCTCGGACGACCATTCTCTAGGATTTCCGCAGGGCAGCCTCAGCGTTGGCGCGTACGTCTTCCCAGGGAATCCCGGGGGATTCCCCAGACATGACTCGCCGGGCCCGTCGCTCGAACTCCTTGGCCCAAGCTGCTTCGACCTCGGCTGGATCTTCTGCCGGAGCCTCGTCCAAACTGGCCAGTAGTCCGGCGGCCACGTCGGCCCGTTGGTCCCTAGGCAGGGTCAGGGCTTCCCGGAGAAGCGCTTGCGCTCTTGAGGTCATGGGGCCATTCTAGACTCGGGCGTGCAGCCCAACAAGCGGGTGAACTGCCAGCAATTAGACAGCGGAACACGTTCGATGCATTAGATCTCAGGAATTCCAAGGTTCCGGCAAATCTTCTTGGCGAGAACGTTGGGTACTTCAGTGTGTCGAGGGACAGCTTCGACGTTACCGCTGGCAGGGTTGGTCCACAGTGCATGTGATCCGCCTTCACGCTTGAGCACACAACCGTGGTGACGCAGGTGGCGGAGGAGCGCGCTGCGCTTCACTGCACGGTGACCGTTTCCCGTTCGGCTTCAGCCGGGACGCCACGCAAGCCGTCCTCACGACGGTCCTCAAGAATCAGCGCGATTGCTGCGGCCAAGCTGGTCCTCGCCTCTTCCTTCGTTCGCCCTTGACCATTCGCTCCTGGAATTTCGGGGCAAAAGGCAACGAACCACTCGCCATCGCGTTCGAACACCGCCGTGAACTCGTTGTGCATAGGAGCCTCGTGCCTACATTACCGTCGTCGAGGGGCCGCTGTCTAACACAGCGTGCAGCCGACCGCGGCGCGTGTCATCATGAGCGCCGCGGCGGCTGACGCCTGCCGTGAGGCCCTTAAGGTGAGCAATGAGAGGCGAGGCAAAGCTCTACTTCATGTGCGGGAAGATGGCGGCAGGGAAGTCGACGTACGCAAAGCAGTTGGCCCGGGATCAGAACGCGCTGCTTCTCGTTCAAGACGATTTCGTGGCCGCGCTATTTCCGGGCGAGATTCAAGACATTCCGAGTCTCGTGAAGTACTCGGGCCGGTTGAAAAGCGCTTTGTCTAATCACATTTTCGAACTGCTGTCGCGCGGCATTTCCGTTGTCCGCGATTTCCCCGGTAACACTCGGAATCAGCGGCGGTGGTTTCGGGACCTCTTTGAACGTGCCAACGTCGAGCACGAACTGCACTACATCGACGCCTCGGACGACCGCTGCAAACGTCAACTCAGGCAACGCAGTGAGGCGCTCCCTGCTGGGTCGGCCTGGACGACCGAGGCGGAATTCGATGCAATCACGGCCTACTTTCAGGCGCCTGCCGACGATGAACAATTCAACGTCGTGCGGCGAGCATGAGCAGCCGGGAACATGGGTAGCACCGAGTGGTCCAGTCGATCGCTGGTGCGATCATGAGTGGCCGCTGGTGAATGCGGGCGTCGAGTCGCGCGACCGCGCGGTGATCATGAATGTCGAGGCTTCCTCAAAGAAGGCCCGCAACCCCTGCGTGGCATCGTCGGGCAGGCCGACCTGATCGAGCGCCTGGTTCATCAGCTGCATGTCATCAGTCAGCATTCGGCGTGACCACCAAGTCGTATCCGCGGGCGCCTGAAATGACGGCATCCACCATCGTTCCCCGGACGAGCGTCGCTGGATCGCACGGATCAAAATAGACCAGCGCGTCGATGTCCGGAGCCTGGCCTTCCAGTCGCCCCTGCACGACCAATTCCGACTCAGGCGAGGGGCCGTCCACCATCACCCTCACGCGCTCGCCCTTGCGGGCCTTCAAACGTTTCGCCACGATCTGCTTCTGCAGCGTCATGATGGCGGCACGCCGTGCCTTCTTCACCTTCGCCGGCACGTCATCCACAAGGTCGTAGGCGCGGGTCCCTTCTTCATGGGAGTACGAAAAGACACCCACGTGGTCAAACTGTGTGTCGCGCACAAAGTCCATCAGTTGCTCGAAGTCGTCTTCGGTTTCTCCGGGGAAGCCGACGATGAAGGTGGTTCTCAGCGTGACGTTGGGCACCATCCGCGTGATGCGCGCGAGCAATTTGTCGTACGCCTCGCGATTGCCAGGCCGTCGCATCCGGCGCAGCACGTCGGCCGAGGCGTGCTGCAGCGGCAGGTCGATATAGTTGCAGACCTTGGGGCACTCGGCCATCGCTTCAAGCACATCGTTCGTGATGGTGGTGGGGTACAGGTAGAGCAGCCGAATCCACTCCAGGCCGTCCACGTCATTCAGGCGCCGCAGTAGCGTGGCGAGCGCTCCGCGTTGACCACGGTCGATTCCGAAGAACGTCGTGTCCTGCGAAATGAGCAGGAGTTCCTTGACGCCCTGTGCCGCCAGGTGTTCGGCCTCACGTACGATCGCGTCGACGTCTCGGCTGCGGTACTTTCCGCGCAACGTGGGGATGATACAAAACGCACATGTGTAGTCGCACCCTTCGGCGATCTTCACATACGCAAAATGTGACGGTGTGGTCAGCACGCGGGGGGTGGTGTCGTCGTACAAATAGGTGATCGCAGTACCGGCGCCCGGGCCCCCGGGACCCCGGGACTCCGGGTCGCCGGGCCCCTCGGACCCCGTCAACTCGCTGCGCGATCGGAACAGCGTCATTGGCGTGACCTGGCCCGCGATGGCGCCGACGATTTGGGGCACTTCACCCGTGCCCAGGCACACGTCGATTTCCGGAATCTCGGCCTTGAGTTGGTCGCGATACCGTTCAGCCAGGCACCCGGTCACGATCAGTTGCTTGCACGACCCGTTGCGTTTGAACTGCGCCATCTCGAGGATGGCATCCACCGATTCCTCTTTGGCGTTGTCAATAAAAGCACAGGTGTTGACCACAATTACTTCCGCCGTGGAGGCATCGGCGGTCAACTCGTGCCCGGCGCCTTTGGCGAGTCCGAGCATAACCTCGCCGTCGACCAGATTTTTCGGACAGCCAAGCGAGACGAAACCAATTTTCATTATGGGTACAGCCGGTGCAACATTCGCGGGTACGGAATCGCTTCGCGAAGGTGGTCAAGACCGCAGATCCAAGAGACCACGCGCTCGATGCCCATGCCGAAGCCGCCGTGCGGCACGCTGCCAAAGCGCCGCAGATCGAGATACCACTCAAACGCTTCTTGCGGAAGGTTGTGGTCCTTGATGCGCTGCAGCAGCACATCAAGATCCTCCATGCGCTGGCCGCCGCCGATGATTTCGCCGTACCCTTCCGGTGCCAGCACGTCGACCGACAGCGACACCTCAGGCCGTCCGTCCATCGGCTTGAAATAGAACGCTTTGATCTTGCTCGGGTACCCCGTCACGGCGACGGGGCCGTCAAAGTGTGCTGATAGCGCCGTCTCGTCCGGACTCCCGAAGTCGCCGCCCCATTCAAAGGGCATCCCTTTGTCTTGCAGCAGCTTGACGGCATCGTCATACGTAATACGCGCGAACGGAGTGGTCATGCGGGCCAGCGACGTGGTGTCGCGCTCGAGGACCTTCAGTTCGCGCGGACGTCGCTCAAGCACCCGACCGACGACGTGGGCGACCAGGCCTTCGGCTAGTGTGATCACGTCGTTGAGGTCGGCGTAGGCCACCTCAGGTTCGACCATCCAGAATTCGGTAAGATGCCGGCGGGTCTTCGATTTTTCTGCGCGGAACGTGGGGCCAAAGCAATATGTGCGGCCCAACGCCATGGCGTTGGCCTCGTTGTACAGCTGACCACTTTGTGTCAGATAGGCCGTCGTGTCGTCGAAGTACTGCACCGGGAAGAGCGTCGTCGTGCCCTCACAGGCCGACGGTGTGAAGATCGGCGTGTCGGCCAGAATGAACCCGCGGCTGTTGAAGTAGTCACGCACCGCGTCAATCACTTCGTGGCGCACGCGCAGCACCGCGTGCTGGCGCTGACTGCGAATCCAGAGGTGCCGACGATCCATCAGGAAGTCGACGCCGTGTTCCTTTGGAGTAATCGGGAAGTCCTGCGACGCCCCGACCACCTCAAGTCCGGTCGCATCCAGTTCGTAGCCTCCAGGCGCTCGCGCGTCTTCGCGCGGTGTGCCGTGAACGATGATGGCGGTTTCCTGCGAGAGGTGGTCGGCCGTGGCGAACAGATCGTCGCCGACCGAGGCCTTCGACATCACGGCTTGAATGAATCCGGAACCGTCCCGGACCTGGAGAAAGTGAATCTTGCCGCTCGAACGCCGGTTGGCCAGCCAGCCTTTGAGGGTGACCGGGGTGCCGACGTGTGTGGCGATGTCTTCGATGTAGACGTGCATCCACTTGATGTTAGCTGAGTTTTGTTCCTAGCCCAATTCCTCGGCGTAGCGCCCGAGCAGTGCCAGAAGTGGGGCAAACCGCGGGTACTTGTGCAGTTGCTGTCTGGCGTAGAGCAGGGTTCGGGGCATGTACTGGATGTAAACCGTATTGGAGCGGGCCGTGGTCTGGTAGCCGAACGTGCCCAGGGCCTTGAGATTCCGCTGGAGCGCCATTGCGTCAAACCGCGTCCGGAACACGTCGGCTTCGGCCGAGCGCCCGGCCAACGCCAGAAAGTAGGCCAGCAACTCGTCGACATCCTCGTCCGAGATATCCACGTAGGAGTCGCGGAGCAGTGAGACCAGGTCGTACGTGTCAGGGCCCATTCGGGCGTCCTGAAAATCGATCAGCCACAACTGGCCGTCAGAGAGCATAAGGTTTCGGCTGTGATAATCGCGGTGGCATAACACCCGGGGCTCGGCGGCCAGTGTTGTGACCAACCGGCCCAGCTCTGCCCGCAGCGCCTCACGGTCACCTGAAGCGAAGGTCACCCCACGATAGGCTTCCAGAAAATGCTTGATGAAGAAGTCCATCTCCCACGTGAGTTTCTCCACGTCAAAGGCGATGCCGTAGGGGACAAACCTGGGGTCGGAGAGTTCGCGACCACGCCGCTGCATCACTTCGATGAAACCCACAGCCTGGCGATACAACGCGGCATGGGCCTGAGCCTGAGCGGCCCCAACGTGTGCCTGCAGCGTGACATCCCCGAGGTCTTCCAGGGCCAGCACTCCGTGATCGGCCGCTTCGCCGAGAATCTTCGGTACCGGTAGCGGCATCAAGGCGAACAGTTCGGACACGTTCACAAACGGCAGGGTCGCATAGTCAAACGGACTGGCATTGACGGCCAAGACAAACGACTCTCCCTCGACTGGCAGCACTCGGAAATACCGCCGGTCCGAGGCATCACCCGTCAGAGGCACGACTCGTGCCGACGACTGCTTGGTGCGGTCGAGATAGATCTGGACGGGAGCGGGGAGGGGGCGGGGCACTCCTGAGTCTACTGGGGAAGTGGGGAAGTGGGGAAGTGGGGAAGTGGGGAGGTGGGGAGGTGGGGAGGTGGGGATCTAGTACGATCAAGGTTGCCATGATACCTACCGTCGTGCTTACAGCCGGTCTGGGCACTCGTCTCGATCCCATCACCCGTGCCGTTGCCAAGCCTGCCGTGCCCATGGCGGGACGCACCCTCATTGAGCGAGTGCTGGGCTGGTTGGTGTGCGAAGGGGTGGCCGACGCCGTGCTCAACCTGCACCACCTGCCCGAATCAATCACCTCCGTGGTTGGTGATGGCGCGGCGCTTGGGTTGCGGGTGCGGTATTCATGGGAACCCATCGTGCTCGGCTCGGCTGGTGGGCCAAAGCAAGCGCTGGCGCTGTGGCCCGACCTGACGGGGCCGTGCCTGATCGTGAACGGCGATACGCTGACCGATGTGGCAGTGGCTCCACTGGTGGCCGCACACCGGGCGTCCGGCGCCCGCGTGACGATGGCTGTCGTTCCCAACAACAGACCCGATCACTACAACGGCATTCGCGTCGACGAGCACCGTCGGGTCATTGGGTTCGCAAAGAAGGGGAATGCGGACGCCCCGGGTGCCACGTGGCACTTCGTCGGTGTGCAAGTGGTCAACGCGGACGTATTTGAGGCGCTGCCTCCCGGGGAGCCGGCCGAAACGGTCGCCGGCCTCTATCGTGACCTTGTGCTGGATGACCCGGGCGCCGTGTGCGTCTGGCCGACGGAGGCGTCGTTCCTGGATGTGGGAACCCCGGACGACTACATTGCGGCAGTCCTGCGTGTGGCCGACACCGGGGACGTCGTGCGCGAAGGGACCACAAGTGTCGTGCATCCAACTGCGACGTTGCGACGATGTGTGGTGTGGGATGGAGGGGTCGTGGGCGCGCGTGCGCAATTAACTGACTGTGTCGTCCTCACCGGCGCGCGTGTGCCTGCTGAGACAGTCGCCGCGGGCCGGGTGTTCTGTCCGTGACGGTACGGACTACCTGACGTCTGACCTGACCAGCATGGCTTTCGTCGATTCGCCTCTGGCGGTGGCCCAGATTGTGAACAAGCGCTGGTACGAGTTGAGCACGTAGTCGTTCACGGACCGTCCCATCGCTTCAGCGACCTGTGCAATCGTCTCTCTCTCAGCCTCAATCTCCACGTAAATCCCGATGGGCGTGTCGTCCATCGCGAGTGTCGCCAGCGTCTCGCCAGCGCCCACTTCAAACTCTTCGCGATATTTCTGGGCTCGAAAAAACGGCGTAAAACCCAGCGCGGCGACGATCCCTTCCAGGGCCATCGTGTTGCTGACCTCGGTTTCAATTTCCTCGCGGATCTTGACGGGCCCCTTCAGCACTGGCCCTTTGAAGGTGAGGATGCCTCGTGCGCCATCTCGCCGAATGCGGAGCGTGGAGCGTGCGGCCTGTAAGGGGTTGCCTGGGCGATCGTAGAGCTGGTCATCGAGCAGCCGCCGAGATGCCACGAGGCGGCCGCCCACGATGTGAATCGCGTGGCGGGCCGCCTCGATAGTGTCGAACTTGAGTTTGACTTCCTGTTCCAGAGCCAGAAATGCCTCGTCTGTGGACTACCGCTTTCTGAACACGGCCACTTGCTCTGCGCCCTCGCGCCACACCAACACCCTGACGAGGGTGCCGACCGCCGCCTTGTCGAGTCCCTCGGTGACCTCATCGACCGATGAGACGGCTCTGCCGTTGATGGCGAGAATCACGTCGCCCGCGCCGATCACGCCAGCTGCCGGACTGCGGGGGGAGACTTCTGCCACCACCGCAGCGCCACGGCCCTGCGGAATCCGCAGACGTCGGGACATCGCCGGTGAGACAGGCTCAATCATGATGCCCACACCGGTTTCCACTGGAGCGTTGGGCTCGGGTTCCGGTTCGCGCGGGGTCACCGCGACGGTGCCGGCGTCAGCCTCAAGGTCCAGTTCTCCGATCTTCACCTCAAGTGTCAGCGACTTGCCACCCCGGAAGACTTTCACAGGTACGGCCGTACCCGGTTTCGTACGGGTCACCAGATAAATCAGGTCGGTGCTCCGGGAGACCGGCTTGCCGTCGAACTCAAGGACAACATCGTCCGGCTTCATACCGGCCGCATCTGCCGGCCCCCCAGGGTTGACGCTTGCGATCAAGGCGCCTGGCTTCTCCAAGCCGTATTCCTTGGCATCGGCCATTGTCATCGGCAGGCTGCTGACCGACACGCCGATCACGCCTCGGATGACCCTGCCGTTGCGGAGTCCTGGCAGGATTTCCTTGACGAGGTGAATGGGAACCGCGAAGCCGATGCCGATGTTGCCACCCGTGTTGTTGTCAGAAATGATGGCGGTATTGATCCCGACCACTTCTCCTCGAATGTTGAGCAACGGACCTCCGGAATTACCCCGATTGATGGCTGCGTCGGTCTGAATCATCTCCAGGTCGCGCTGGGGCACTGGCTGCAACTGCGAATCCGTTCGTCCCACCGCGCTCACCACACCCACGGTCACCGTGTTCGAGAAGCCAAAGGGATTGCCAATCGCCATCACCCAGTCACCGGGCTGAAGCTGTTCGGAGTCGCCGAATGTGGCCTCCGACAGCGGAGCGCTTGGCATCTCGGTAATCTGAATCAGCGCGCTGTCGGTCAGTTGATCGCGGCCCACCACCTTGGCCGGGAGTCCGGGTTCGTTCTCATCCATCCCATACAGAAAGACATTGATGCTCGTGGCGCCTTCGACCACGTGGTTATTGGTGAGAATGAAGCCAGTCTTGTCGATAATGAAGCCGCTGCCGGCTCCCTGGGCATCAGGCAGTTCCTGCTGGCGTCCTGGTGGTTGCTGCTGCTGGAAAAATTCCTCCAACCCGCCGCCGCCCTGTCGAGCTCCCGCACGCAGCCGTGCTGGCGTTCGCGTGCGAATGCTCACCACGACCGGGTTCTGGTCGTGGGCGATATTGCGGAACGTTGACGCATCCATCGGGCCGTCGAGGGAGGCGGTGTTGGTCTCAGGCACGTTAATCACGCGCGCAAATGATGCGGGCGTGAAGTCGAGCCGAGACGCCAGCACCATGCCAGCGGCCAGCGAGGCAACCGCGATCAGAAATGAATAAAAGAATGTAGCTCTCCGATTCGACATGTGCGTTTCTACTCCTCTGACGGTGAAATCAACCGACCGTGAAATCATTCGCAGTATACCAATCCGACTTCCGACTTCCGACTGGCGGCGAAATGGCTCTGGCTGCTTACTCAGGTAGGACGTCGCTTCCGATGGGAAAGTTTTCAGTCGGCCACGTTCCCGGCGCCTGTCACGTGTAACTCTTTACTTTACATCTCGCCGTTCCAGTCCTCCGGCTCGGCTGCCGTGGACCGGAAGACCTCGAGGTGCCACTTACCGCCGCCCCAGGGCTCGATGATGTCCGCGGCAATCACGTCGACGAGGATCTCGGCGAAGCTGCGCTGCTCCGGGTCCTTCTCGAGGTGATACGCCGGGTCGTCCCACACAAAGGTGGGGTAGATAAGCAATGTCAGGAACAGGTCAAACCCGTCGTCAATAACTGTGATGAGCCCCACAGGGCGTTTCTGGGTGGAATGGTAGACGAGGTATTTCTCAGCGCTCTGGGCGCGGATGTAGCGCTTGAGGGTAAATTCGCGCGCGACGATGTCCT
Organism: Acidobacteriota bacterium; assembly: GCA_013203475.1. Classification (GTDB taxonomy): domain Bacteria; phylum Acidobacteriota; class Vicinamibacteria; order Vicinamibacterales; family SCN-69-37; genus SYFT01. The sequence goes on along the minus strand of JABMNV010000207.1, from coordinate 3,313 downwards.
CGACGGCGATCTTCTTTTCCCAACACTCGCGGCAGTACCGCTCGTCGCCTCGGGGCTCAACCACGTCCTTGGCGCTGCACAACGCGCAGCGCACAATATCCGCACTCTTTCTCGCCATCGTCTGATTCTACCTGTTTGACCCGATTGGCCTGCGAAACGCGGGCGCATAGGCTCGCTCAATGTAATCCTTGACCATCCGCCGGGTGCTGAAACGTGGCGTCACCGTCAGGATGGACTGCTTGACCACCGACAGCCAGCGCTCGGGGACGCCTCGTGCAGAGCGGTCGTAAAATTTGGGGACGATCTCGTCTTCCAACAGGCGATACAGCGCGTCGGCGTCGGCGGCGTCAACGGCGGCCAGATCGTCCCCGGTGACGCCGCCGTCAATCAACCAGCCGTTGTCGCCGGTATACCCTTCGGCCCACCACCCATCACCGATTGACAGATGCGGCACGCCGTTCATGGCGGCTTTCATACCGCTGGTGCCACTGGCCTCCAAGGGTTTCCGTGGATTATTGAGCCACACGTCACAGCCCTGGACCAGAAAATGGGCCACGAGCAGGTCATAGTCATCGACAAACGTCACTCGCCCCCCAAATCGAGGGTCGAGGGCGTGTCGGTAGATATTCTGCAGATGATGTTTGCCCGCCTCGTCCGCCGGATGTGCCTTGCCGGCAAAGACCAACTGCACCGGGCGCCGCGGGTTGTTGATCAGCGTTGCGAGTCGATCCGGGTCACGGAAGATCAGGTCGGGGCGTTTGTAGCCCGTGAACCGCCTCGCGAATCCGATGGTGAGCGCGTGGGGGTCGAGCATCGCGCCGCCGGCCACGACGCGGGCGGCTCCTGCGTCTTCTTCTGTAAACCTGACGCGCGCCCGCTCACGTACGAATCGGAAGAGATGCTCGCGCATCGTCTGGCGCACCGCCCACAGTTCACCATCCGGAATATCAAGGACGCCCGCCCAGAAGGCGGGGTCGTCATAGCGGTCCTTCCACTGGGCACCGAGGTGTCGATCAAAGAGCTCCCCGAGGTCGCGGCCGATCCAGGTGGGCACATGAACGCCGTTGGTAATGGCGCCCACCGGACGGTCATCAACGGCCAGGTCCGGCCAGAGAGGCTCGAACATCTCGCGGGTGACGACGCCGTGAAGCTGGCTGACGGCATTAATCGCGCCGGCCGATCGCATCGCCAACGCCGTCATGTTGAACTGCGAGCCGGCCCCGTTGTCGTAGGTGCCCAGTGCCAGGAAGTCGTCGCGCTCGGCGCCCATGGAGCCCCAGCAGCTGGCGAGCTGTTGTTCCACCAGATGAAACGGGAACGCGTCATGGCCGGCCGGGACTGGCGTGTGTGTGGTGAAGACCGTGGTCCGGCGCACTTCGACCAACGCCTCCTCCCACGAGGTGCCACTGGCGTGCATATCCCGTAGTCGCTGAAGGACCACAAACGCCGCGTGGCCCTCATTGAGATGCCAGACCGCCGGGGAGAGCCCCAGGGCTCGCAGTGCGAGCACGCCCCCCAGGCCCAACACGATTTCCTGCTGCAGGCGGGTGTCCTGTCCCCCTCCATACAGACGGGCGGTCAGTTCTCGATCCCACGGCTGGTTCGCCTCGAGGTTCGTGTCGAGCAGGAGCAGTCGCACCCGTCCGAGCCGCACCTGCCACACCTGTACCAGCACCGTGCGGGTCCCTAGTGGCACGGCCACGACGCAGGGTTTGCGGTCGCGTGTCTGTGCCTTCTGAATCGGCGCGTCTTCCCAGTTGAGGTGCTCATACACCTCCTGCTGCCAACCATCTGGCGACACGCGCTGGCGGAAGTAGCCCTGCGGATACATGAAGCCCACGCCCACAAAGGGGATGCCCAAGTCGCTGGCTTCCTTGCAGTGATCGCCCGCGAGCACGCCCAGTCCGTCGGCATAGATCGGCAGGGACTGATGCAGAGCGAACTCTGCCGAGAAGTACGCCACCACCTCATCGGTTGCCGTCTTCACTTGTGAATGCCAGAAGGTTCGGGCGTGGCCGACGGCCGTGACTCGAGTGGCGTCCATCGCGAGAAGCGCGCGGTCGTACACCGCCAGAAAAGCGGCGTCGTTCGCGGCGCGTTCAAGCACGGCCGACGCCATCTGCCGGAGCATCAGCACCGGATTGTGATGCGTCCGCTTCCAAAGCTGATAGTCGAGACGACGAAACACCTCTCGACCAGGACTCCACGTCCAGGACAAATCGAGCGCGAGTTCGTGTAAACGGGACAGACGTTCTGGGAGTTCCGACAAATCAGGTGGAGTCATGCCGTTACGAGTGAAGTGAACCGAGACAAGTCAATGTTGCCCCCAGAGACCACCACGACAATGCGTTTGTGGCCCGCGTGGCGGACGAGGGGAGAGAGTGCGGCGGCCATGGCACAGGCGCCGGCGCCTTCCGCAATAATGTGGCACTGTTCGGCGGCCAGGCGCATGGCGGCTGTCGTATCGGCCAACGAGACGACGATTGAATGGTCGACCGCGTTGCGCAGCAGCGGCCACATGGTCGGCAGCACGGACCGGCCGCCTGCCCCGTCCACAAACGACGCCTGCCATGCGTCAAAACGGACAGGGCGTCCGGCCGCTAATGACGCGGCCAGCGGCGCCGCAGTTTCTGGCTCCGCAGCGTACACCTTGGCGTCTGGCTTCAAGGCGCGCATCACACAGCCGATGCCTGCCAGCAGTCCGCCTCCGCCGATCGAAGCGATGACCGCGTCCACGTCAGGCACGTCATCCAGAATCTCGAGGGCGGTCGTGCCATTGCCACAAATGAAATCGTCATCGTCGAACGGATGGATAAAACGGCCGACCATCCTGTCGGAGCGGTGTTCTTCAACCGTCTTCCAGCATTCGTCGTAGGTCGCGCGGTGGATCGTGGCTCCGAGTCGCTCGATATTGGCGATCTTGGTCGCTGGGGCCGTGTCCATGACGAGCACGGAAGCCTTGGCCCCCGCTTCGCGCGCAGCCAGCGCGACGCCCTGGGCGGCATTGCCCGCACTGACGGTCCAGACGCCGTCGGCCAGAGCCGATGCCGGTAGTTTCGCCACGGCATTGACCGCGCCACGAAGCTTGAAGGACCCAATCGGCTGGAAAATCTCGAGCTTGAGGAAGATCTCTGGTTCGCCGCGCCCAATTGGATCCAACCGGATCATCGGGGTGCGACGGGCCACCGGGTAAATGCGGGTGGCCGCCTCACGAACAGCCTCAAGGGTCACGGCGCGGGCAGGCACGTCCATAGGAACCCCGGATGGTATCACTAGACAATGAGGCAATGAGGCAATGAGGCAATGAGGCAAT
>JABMNV010000206.1 GCA_013203475.1 Acidobacteriota bacterium | reverse complement strand
CGACGTCCTCGATCTCAATGCCAATCTGGAAGAGGACCTGGGGATTGATTCCGTCAAACTGGGTGAGGTGTTTTCCGTGCTCCGTGAGCGGTTTCGCTTTCCCGCAGACGTGGATATTCCGCAAGAGCATCTGAGCACCATTGCCGGCGTCGCTCACGCGCTTTCTGCCTTCACGGCCGTTCAAGGACAGGCGACGAGTGCCCCACCGGTAGTGCCGAGGCCGTCGCCGGGCTTGGCGCAGTCGGCTGAAGACCGCGTGCTTGATGTCTTTGCAGAAATCACCAGGTATCCCAGAGAGGTGCTCGACCCGGCTGCCGACCTCGAAGAGGATCTGGGCATTGACTCCGTCAAGCTCGGCGAAGTGTTTTCAGTGTTACGAGAGCGATACGCTTTGCCCGTCGAACTCGATATTCCCAAGGAACGGCTCCGATCGTTGCGGGATGTGGCCGAGGCGCTTGGGCCGTTCCTGGCACCTCCCGACGGCGGGGCTCCCGCGGTCGCGGGAAATGTGTCCGCGCCGGTGCAGCAGGCGCCCGTGGTGCAAGGAGCCGCGTGGGACGCCGATTCAGCGCCGGTGATGTTGCGAGGACCAGTCTCGCCTGCAAGCGCGTCGCCCGTCGTGAAGGACTCGGAGGCGGCCTCGTTGTTTGCGGCCGAACGTCCGACCAGCAAACCCTTCGCGGGCAAGGTGCTGTTCGTCTCCGGTTCGGGGCGCGGACTCGGGCGGGATATCGCGTCGTATCTCGGCGATCTCGGAGCGTCGGTCGTCGTGAACTCGTTTCATTCGCGCCCCAGCGGGGATGCCACGGCTCAGGAGATTCGCGATCGTGGCGGAGACGCCATCCATGTGTGGGGCTCGATGGCGAATCCTGAGCACGTCGAGAGTGTGTTCAAGGAAATTGACGCCCACTATGGCCGCTTGGATTTTTTCATCGGCAATGCCTCCAACGGGATGCTGGCTCGTCTGAAAGACATCACCGTCAAGGATTGGGAAAAGGCGTATCGGACCAATGTCATTGGTCTGCACCAGTGCGCGCTGCTGGCCGTGGAACGTATGCGCCGCACGGGCGGAGGAAAGATCATCACCCTCTCGTCGCCGGCGTCGCACGGGTATGTCGACTACTTCGGCTGCATGGGCACCGTCAAAGCGGCGGTCGAATCGCTGACACGCAGCATGGCGATTGAATTTGCTCCGGACAACGTTCAAGTCAACTGCGTGTCACCCGGGCCGATTTATGGCGAGTTGCTTCAGAAGTGGCCGGAGAGCGAACGGCTCGTGCGTCAGTGGGAAAGCAATACGGCCTACGGCCGGTTGTGCGAGTCCCGCGACGTCTCGCACTTCATCGCCTACCTGCTGAGCGAGCCCGTCAAACTCTTCACCGGCAGCGTCCTGGTCCTGGACGGTGGTATCTCGTCCCAGGGCTGGTAGCAGATGAGCCCGGTCACCGGCGGCGTGCTCGCGCACGGATTGCCGCTCGGAACGCGGGTGAAGAATCTGGTACTTCGTCTCTCACCCGCGGACGCGTCGTTCGAACGTCACGGATTTCCCGCTCAGACGTCACCCTGCCGCACGCATCTCGAGTCGGTCATCCGCACGTTTGTCACCGGTTACAACCTCGCGCTTGAGGTGAACGACGCCGGCAACCTGACGCGCCGTCTCGAAACGTCGTGCCCGGCGCCGTTCCTTGGGTTTGCGTACGAAGGCGTCGGCTTGCGCTACGCCCTGTCGGATCTGCTTCGCCCCTGGTCGATCAGTCAATTGGCGTGGTTTACGAAGAGTGTGGCTCCGCGGTACGACTTCATAGCAATGGTGGGGGCAGGGTTTGCCGTCGCCCGTGTCCCACTTGCACGGCATCGCCTGCGATCATTCCAGGACAGGCTCGACCCGATGACGGCGTGGTGTGTCGCCGATGGCTACGGATTTCACCAAGGCTTCTTTCACTGGCGGCGTTTCCGTTCGGGCCGAAGAGCCGCGCCGCGGTCGCTCGCGCCTCAGAATCGCGCGTTGTTTGACGCGGGAGTCGGCCGATCGTTCTGGTGGGTCTGGGGCGCGGAACCAGACGCTATCGCGGCGGCCATCCGGCGATTCGACGCCGACCGTCACCCGGAAATGTGGACGGGTATCGGAACCGCCATCGCGTACGCCGGCGGCGGTCCGGCCGATGCCGCCTCCCGGCTATTCGAGTTGTCGGGACGCTGCCAGGCGGATCTGCTCGTCGGCATAGCGCTCGCCGCGCATATGCGACACAAAGGCGGCAGTGCCGCCCAGTGGACCCACGCGGTGTGCGCCGACCTTCTTCACGCGTCCGTGGAGGATGTTTCGAGACTCGTTGAGACCGAGCTATCCGGGTACCTGGAATCGTGGGATGGGGTCGAGCGTTCCCTCCGCGACGGCTGTTATCTCGGCCTGCGTGGCCGTCTGGCTCGGCATTTTGCCAACGACGCAGTGAGGGCGCTGTGAAAGAAGTCACCCACGCACAGACGCGCCCGCGGACCCTGCCCGAACAGCCAGTGACGGCACCCGACGGCGGCTCAGCCAGCGACCTTGAAGAAACACGTCTGGACATTCCATTTACGGTCGTCAACATCGTCACGACGGTCCTGGCGTGTGTTCTGCCGTTCATCTACTCTTCGCGCTCGTCGATCGTGGCCTTTGCCGTCTTCTACGTGCTGACGGGCCTGGGCCTGACGGTTGGCTACCACCGCCTCTTTGCGCACCGCGCATTCAAGGTGCCGAAGTGGCTGGAACGCACGATCGCGGTGTGTGGCTACCTGGCGATTCAGCGCGGCCCGATTTTCTGGGTCGCCATGCATCGTATGCATCACAGGTACACGGACATTCCCGGCCGCGACCCGCACACGCCCCACGAAGGCTTGCTGCACGTGCACTTCGGATGGATGCAGCGCAAACGCCGCGACGTCTGGGAGAAGGTGTTGTACCGCCGATGGGCGCCGGACCTGCTCAAGGACACGTTCTACGTCTGGCTGGACGACGAGCATCGAGACTATGTCGCGTACGTGGCGTTGGTCGGTCTCTCCTATCTCGTTGGCGGAGTGGTGGGTGCCGCTCTCGACGACAGCCGACGCTTTGACCATCACAACGGTCTCTGTTTCCTTGTGTGGGTGGGTCTTTTGAACCGGGTCGCCATTCTCCACGCGTTCGGGTTCATCAACTCGGTGTGTCACACCCTCGGGACCCGGCCTTTTGCCACCCACGGAGCCGATACCTCGGTGAACAATGCGCTCGTGGCCGTGCTGATTTTTGGAGAAGGCTGGCACAACAACCACCATGCCTTTCCCACTTCGGCGAGGCAGGGGCTTCGCTGGTATCAGTGGGATCCCGCGTGGTACACGATTTGGACCATGCAGAAGCTGGGCCTGGCATCGAACGTCCAATTGCCTGCGGAGGGCGGCCTAGAGCCCCGGTCCCACCGCCTCGGTCCAGCAGCCTGGCGGAATCACGACGACGTCGGCAGCTGAGTAGGGATAGACCGGCAGCGTGGACACCTCGCCCTTCCCAAATTCCGGCATCACGGACAGCATCCTGCCGCGAACCATTCTGGCCTCGGACAGATTTTCGGCCAACAGGTCGACGTCGACTGGCTGCGTCTCGAGGAGAAAGGACGACAACAACTGGCCGCTACCCTGTGTCGGCTGGACAAAAGTAAAGTCAACGGTTCTGGTCGAGGCGAGAGCATGCCACGATTGTGTGGCATCGTCAGTCGAGATCGTGGTGCGGTGGGGGACGATCTCTCCGACCCGGCGCAGCCGCGATACCCCAAAATAAAAATCGGAGTGCAGCAGCGAGTTGCGATCCCAGTCCGCTTTCAGGCTGCCGTTCACCGTGAAGGTTGCGTCGAAGCCAATGATCGCAAGGGTGTGTAGGCCCACATTCATGACGCGCAGGCGCGATCGCACCTGGCATTCGCCGTTGTCCATGAGGAAGGTCTGGGACACGACCTCCAGCGATGCATGCACGGTCAACTCTTCCCAATTCCCGGGCGTGCGGTTAAGCGTTGGCTGCTGGTAAAAATAAATGGACGTTATGACCAGCGCGACGAACAGAAAGCGGCTCATAGGGTATATACTCCAATTAAGCCAAGCCGAGCCGAGCTTCCGGGTGGTTCGAGGCTAGGCACCACATACCTGACGAGGAATAGAGGATAGCATAGTGATGACGAGATCGAGAGTAGGAACGTCCTGGCTTCTGCGCGCATGCGCGGCAGGCCTGTGTCTTTTAGGAGGAGTCTCGAACGCGGACGCCCAGTCCTTGAATCCCTTCGGCAATCCATTCGCCGCTCTGACGGTTCCTCAGAAGACGATGCGATTTGAGATTGGCGCTGACACCGCTTCCTCGGAGGGCAACCGTGAGAATGATTTTGCCGTGCGCGTGACCCGCAAGGTCGGCGCCATGTCCTCAGTCTCTGCATCGGCATGGACGTCCCCCCGCGACGGCGACACCGCGCCGACCTTTCAAATCGGAGCGGCCAGCGCCCTCAGCCAACGCGCGTTCGTCTGGGTCAACATGGGAGGATCGCCCACCTCGGAGCACGTGCCGAACAGTCAGTACGACTTCGGTGGAAGCTACGTCCTCGATCCGCAGCTGATTTTCCTGGGCACCGTGTCGATCCGGAATTACCAGGGCGGGCCCAGCGTCAAGCTACTCGCGCCGAGCTTGGCGTGGGTGGTCAATCCCAAGGTCATGCTGGTCGCGACGGCGATTAATTCGCATGTGTCCCGGCTCGCGCCTGGTGTCACGGCGGGTTCGAATTCGGCGCTGTTCAATCTGATCGTCAGCCCGTCGCCGACGTTCACCCTGAACCTCGGCACCGGCTACGGTGAGTCGGACTTCCTGGCAGCTGCCCTGACCCAGTCGTTCTCGGCGAACACCACCGCGGCGAACTTTAACGCGGCTGCGACGTGGAAGTTCACTCCCTCGCGCGGAGTGTTAGTCTCTTACTGGCTTGACCAGGGCAACGGGGCCTACAAGACGCTTTCGTTTCAAGCGTCAGCTTTCTTTGAGTTCTGATATCATCTGCCGGGGGTTTGAAGTATGGATGGACATGACAAGCGTACGGTGCCTGTGACGCCGCCGGTGACTGCTGCGGCCAGTGCAAGCTCAGAGACGGGTGCCGAAACCGTCAACAAGAAGAAGCGGGGCGCCACGAAGACCAGCCGTCGTGCTGGCGATGTGGAGAAACGTGTCTCCAAGGCCATGTCCCGCATCGCCAAGGCCGCCGACAAGGCCATGACGCGCTACAACAAGCGCCGCGATGATTCGGACACAAAGCGCAAGGACGGCGCGCTCAGGGACATGCCAGAAAACCTGATGCGTAGCGCGGCGAAGGCCGCGGCGCAGGCCGCGCCCGCAGTCGGCGACATCATGAAACTGGCCTACACGAAGTCCAATCGGAAGATGATGCGCCAGAATCTCGGGCGCCTGCCGATGCCCTTCATGCAGTAGCCGTCACGTCGTTATTGAACAAAGGCGATGCGCCCGCACGGGCACACCGCACCCTTGAACGAAGTCCTGAAATAAACCGGGAGGCAACTGTGCTGGACAAAAAGAGCGCCGACGTCGGGTCGCTGACAAGTAATTCAATCGTTGTCAACCTCGGCAAGAAGTCGAAGAAGGCCATCAAGAAGCTCAAGAAGGGCTCTGGTAAGATGTTCGTCGAACTGCAGGCGGCCATGGACGAAGTGCGCGCCCGTCTGCCGGAGGCCGACAAGCAGAAGACCCTTGTCCCGGTCGTAATGTTTTGCGAGCGCAAAGCCAGGAAGATCAGCAAGACGCCGTTTTCGCCGTTCAGCATGTTCAAGTGACCGGCAGACCTGCCTCGCGCGTATCCTGACAGGCATTCGGCGGTCGTTCAAGCGTGCATCGCGCTTGAGTCCAAGGCCCGCGCCGCAGAACGCCCCCGCGTGGGAGGTAATGTGTCCCTCCATGGTCGCCTCTGATGCCTGAGCCAGCGCTCTCTCCCGGACAAATCTTTGAACAGTTCGTTCCTCCCAGTATGGGCGGAACGGACGGTGCGATTCCTGTGCCGCCGTCTGCCGTCCGCCGACCTCGCGGCGCGGGGTCGCGATTGGCGCAGCTTCGCCGTGCCATATCCATCTGCCAGAATTTCGTCTGGTTCGTGGTCAGGGCCACAATCGCCCGCCGGATCACCAGAGATGCCCATGGCGCCGTGCGCCGTGAGGCCGTCTGGATCCGGGAGATCACGGAAACGCTGGGAGGCACGTTCATCAAGCTGGCGCAGCAAGCCTCGATTCGCCGGGATATCTTGCCCGAGCCGTACTGTGATGAGCTGGCGAAGCTCCAGGACCGCGTCCCGCCGATGGACATCGAGGATGTCTACCGTCTCATCCAGGCACAGATCGGCCGGCCCATCCCTGACGTGTTCTCACTGGTCGATCCCAATCCGATAGGCAGTGCGTCGATCGGTTGTGTGTATCGAGCCGTGTTGTGCGATGGCACAGAGGTGGCGATCAAGGTGCGGCGGCCCGGCATCGAACAGGAGTTCGCGCTCGACCTGGCGCTCATAGACCGCGCGGTGGCACTCCTTGACCTGCTCGGCCTGTCCTCGATGGGGCTGTCGGCGACCATGGTCGACGAGTTGCGCCACGTCCTGGCCGAAGAGTTGAATTTTACGTCCGAGATTCGCTACCAGACGCTGTTTCGCCGAAGTTTCAAGCGGTGGAAACGCGCGGGTATCACCGCGCCCAGGGTCTACCATGACCTCTCCGGAAGCGACATCATCGTCAGCGAGTACGTGCCGGGTATCCGTTTGAAGGATCTGCTCGCCCATTTGCGCGCGTTTCCGATCGAGTACTCGGCGTACCTGGAGACGATCGGGATTGACCACCGGAACGTCGGACGACGCCTGGTGCGCGGGCAGCACTTTCAGGTGCACGAGTGCCCGTTCTTTCATGCCGATCCGCATCCCGGAAACATCGTGATCCAGCCTGGCGGCCAGATCGTGTTTCTGGATTTCGGTGCGTGCGGCGTGTTGTCGGAGCGTGACCGCAACCTGATTCAGGAAATGAACCGCCGGTTTTCCACGGGTGACGTGGTCGGCATGGTCCAGTGTGTGAACAGCATCATGGAGCCGCTGCCACGGATCGACACGGAGGCGTTCACGACGCTGCTCGAAAGGGAATGGTGGCAGGGCTACTACGGCATCATCGACAAGCACTCCGCCTGGCACGAGCGCACGTCATTCAGGCTGTGGACTGTGCTCCTAGTCACGCTCAGGCAGTCTGACATTGAATTGCCGCCGCGCATGCTCAAGCTGGTTCGGGCGACGTTGCTGTACGACACCGTGGCGGCGCAACTGGACGACAAGATCAACGTCTTCACCGAGTTCGACAAGTACGCCCACGCGTCAGTGAAGCGACAGCGTCGGCGGATGAAGAAGGCGTTGAGCCGTCAGGCCTTGCGTGGGCCCGATGACTGGATGTGGCAGCGATTCAGTCAACTCGAGAAGGTTGGGTCGCGGGTCCTGTTTGTCGCGGAAAAGCTGCTCAACGAACCAACTCTTCGGCTCGACGCGTCCTTCAACATCTTTGTCGGGATGGTCACGGAGATCGGCGCGGTCCTGCGAACGGTCGTTGGCTTGGCGGTCACGTACGTTCTGCTGGCGTACTCCTATATACGGTACTTGCAGCTCTACGAGCCGCGTAACTACGATCCCGGCCTTGACACCAGTGACATACACGAAAAAGTGTTAGAGTCCCTGCTCAACGGATCACTATCGGGTTTTGTGATGGCGGCTGCGGTGGTCCTTGGGCTATTCTTAGGCGCCGTGCACCTGCTGGCCGTCTACCAGCGCCTCAGACGTCTCTTTGGTCAGCACGACAAGAAACAGAAGAAGCGCACGTGACAGTCCGCATCCACCCGTTATGAGGACGCCCTGATGAAGCCTGAGCTCTACCGCGAGTACCCCGATCCGCAGGAGGCTGCTGGCCAGAAGCGACTGCTCGACCTCACGATGCGCACGCTCAAGCAGAAGTACCTGACAGGGCCGCAGCTGAGAGACACGCATGCCAAAGGTCTGGCCGTCGTCAAGGGCACCTTCGCCGTCGACCCGGACCTTCCTGCCGATCTTCGAGTGGGACTGTTCGCGACCGCGAAGAGTTATCCGTGCGTGTGCCGCTTTTCAAATACGGATCCCAATCCGAAACCTGACCTTTCCAGGGACATGCGCGCCTTGTCGATCAAGCTGATGGGCGTGGAGGGTGACATGATCTGGCAGGACGACCGGGAGGCGAAGACACTCGACCTGCTGTTGATGAGCGCCAAAACATTCATGTCGCCCACCCTGGACCTGTTCATTGAGCTGCAGGAATTGTTGCTCAAGGCCTACATGACACCCATCTTAGGGAACGCCAGTCTGATGTGGTTCTTCCTGAAGAACCCCAGGATCGCTGCGGGAGTAATGAAGGCCGAAATCACCTGTGCCAACCTTCTTGAATTGCCGTATTTCGGCGAAACCCCGTATGCCTTTGACAAAAAAGTCGTTCAGTATAAGCTTGTGCCTCACAAGGACCCGACCAGTCGGCTCCCCGGATCGGACGCGCCATTCAACTACTTGAATCTTCGCCTTCGCGAGGACCTTGCAGCGGGCGACGTTCAATTCGATTTCTTGGTCCAGTTTCAGGTCGATCCGGAGAAGATGCCGATAGAAGACAGCACGATCCCCTGGAGTGAGACCCTCTCGCCGCCCCGCAAGGTGGCGACCCTCACGTTCCAGAAACAGACGATAGACGAGCCGGCCTTGGGGACCACCGGCGAGCACTTGTCATTCAATCCGTGGCGAACGTTGCCCGAGCACAGGCCGCTGGGCTGGGTTAACCGCGTGCGCCTGCCGATCTACGAAGCCATCTCGAAGTTTCGGCACCTGAGAAACTCAGTCCCGGTCAGCGAACCGCGCGCATAGTCACTTCGAAAAGAGGAAGAGCCGTGAGTCAGAAAAGAAAAATAGCGATAACCGCCGCCGTGGTGTTTGTAGCTGTCGGCGCTGGTTTGATTGGGTTGCTCCTGACCGGCGGCTACAAGATGGCCATGGGCACAGTCGCCGACTCGGTGACGACCGCCACTGACGTGAATTTGAGCGGGTCTGCCTTGACGGATGACGAGCTGGACAGGTTCTATCACTTGTCGCAAGGGTCTCAGGTCATGCCCTATGACTGGTTTGTCAACCTGGAACAGGGCGACAGCCGTGACAAGCTGATCACCGACGAGTTGATGTCGCGGTTCCGGTTTATCCCGTCACGAAAGAGCGCGATGAACCCGGACGGTCTGCAGATTGGGTTTGCCAAAGACGAACCGGACCCGATCACGGGCCAGGTCCACATGGGCGTCACCTGCGCCGCGTGCCATACCCAGCAGATCACCTATAAAGGACACGGACTGGTGATCAACGGCGGGCCCGGCCTGATCGACTTCGACAGGTTCGTGGCGGCGATGTACGCCAGCCTGGAAATTACCGCGACCTCCCCGCTCAAGGCCGACCGCTTCGCGCGCGCGGTCTTGAAGGACAAGTTCAGCCTCCGCGCGGCAGCCGAGTTGTGGATCGACGTGCAGAAGGCCATCAAGAACACGGCACAGACGAAGTTCGAAGAACTAACCAGCAACCGCGAGCGGAAAGAAGCGAATACCGATGGCGGATTCGGCCGCATAGACGCGCTGGGTGCCGGTGGCAACAGTCTGTATCGGCGGCTCAGCCTCAAGAACCTCAGGGCACTCAACGCACCAGTCAAGGCGCCTCCGGTCTGGGATGCGAACAAATATGCCTGGGTGCAGAGCAACGGATCGATCAGGTCGCCCCTGCATCGCAATGTGATCGAATCGCTGGCCGTCAACGCCAGCTTGGTCTTCCCCGGCGACGAAACGAAAAACGATCGGTACACGGCGAGCTCGCGCCTCAAGAACATGGTCGAGCTCGAGGCGCTGATGGCGAAGTTCGAAGCACCCGCCTGGCCGGAGGCGGTCTTCGGCAAGCTGGACGCGGATCGCGTGACCCGAGGCAAAGTGCATTACGAGGCCCTCTGCAGCATGTGTCACGCCCCGAAGATGGAAAGTCGTCCCCTGGCCGATGATCCGATCGCCGTGCGAGCCGACATGCGATTCATCTCCGTGCCCCTGCACCACATCGACGACGTGGGCACCGACCCCACGGACGCGGTGAACTTTGCCCGCCGCACCCTGGACGCGACGTCGATCGGCCTGAAGGCCGATACACCAGGCGCCGAGGTTATTGCCATGGTGCTTGGTGGCATTGTGAAACGTGGTCTCCAGGCCGAGAAGATCACCGATGCGGAACGTGACGTCTGGATCGGGATGCGCGCCAATTTGCTACGCGCGTGTGAGGCATACCCCTCACGGCCATTGGCCGGCTATTGGGCCGCGGGCCCGTACCTGCATAACGGCTCGGTCCCCACGCTCTACGACCTGCTGACGCCTGGCCCGGAACGCCCGAAAGAGTTCTACACGGGCAACCTCGAGTTCGATCCGGTGAAGGTCGGTCGGGTGACCACGAACTTTCAGGGGACGTTCCTGTTCAAGACATCAATCACCGGCAACTCGAATCTCGGACACGAATACGGAACGTCCCTGAGCCACGAAGAAAAAATGGACCTGATCGAGTACATGAAGCAGATCCCCAGACCAGGAAAGGACCTGCCTGTGGTCGATCCAGGGTACGCATGTCCCACCTCACAACGCGCCGGGAAATGAGACTCTCGAGAGGGAATACGGAGCTATCGTGCAAGAGTCTCGCGGAACAAGCGGAACAATAGGTAATCCAGGAACACAGCGGCATCACAACATCTATGTGATCGCTGTAGTCCTCGTCGTCGTGGGTGTGTTGGGATGGCAATCACGGCTTCCCGGGGCCGCTCCCGGTGAACTGGCACGGCTGTCTGCGCAGTTCCGGATGAAGACGATCACACTGCCGCCAGTACCAGTGCCGGCGGGCGGGGTAGTATTTCCCGTCAACCAGACCGTCAGACATATGCCGTTCTACTTCTACCAGGTCGGTGAGTCCGCGGCACTTGGCGACCTGGACGGCGATGGCCTGGCGAACGACCTGTGCCAGACGGACGTTCGCGCCAAATCGATGCGGGTGATGCCAGCGCCAACCACCGGTGATCGGTATCCGGCGTTTTCCGTGGACTTCGGTCAACTCGTGGACCGGGTGACCGAGTACCCCAGCGTCTGCCGCTTCGCCGACATGAACGAGGACGGGCTTGCGGACCTGCTGGTGGCCTTCTACGGTCGTCCGCCCCTGCTCCTGCTTCGGCGAGCACCGGCATCGCTCGCGGCTGGCGCGCAAGTCTCTCAGGCGAGCTTTGAGATCGCTGAGCTCGTCCCCGGACTCGAGGAACGCTGGTGGACGGCAACGGCCGCGTTCGCGGACGTCGATGGCGACGGACACCAGGATGTTATCGTCGGCAATTACTATCCGGACGGGGCTGAGATCACCGACGCGTCATCGAATCGCCCTTTCGAGATGAACAACGATTTTTCTCGCGCGCGCAACGGCGGGAAGAATCGGATCTTCTTGTTTGTCGAGAGCGCTTCCGGCGACGCGCCGAGCGTACGCTATCGCGATGCAGGCGACGTCTTTCCCGACGACGGTGAGTTTGCGTGGACGCTGGCCATCGGTGCCGCCAACCTCGACCGCGACGGGTTGCCAGACCTGTACATCGCCAATGATTTTGGCCCCGACCAGCTGCTGTGGAATCGTTCGCAGCCCGGAGCCGTGTCGTTTCGCGAGCTCAAGGGCGAGAAGGGATTCTTCCGCCCGGAGTCGAGTGTGCTCGGGTACGACTCATTCAAGGGCATGAGTGCCGACTTCGGCGACGTGAATGCCGATGGGGTGTTTGATATTTCGGTGAGCAACATCGGTTCGCCGTTCGCGCTTGGTGAGAGTCACTTCCTTTGGATGAGCACTGGCGACGTCAGCCGCCTTGACAACGGGATCGCGCCGTGGAAGGAAGAAGCCATCGACAAGGGCGTGGCGCACAGCGCGTGGGCGTGGGACACGCGGTTTGAGGACTTCGATAATGACGGCGTGCTCGAGCTTGTGCAAGCGACAGGACTGGTCAAAGGCAAAGACAACAAATGGCCGGACCTGGCTCAGGTCGGTGCCGGCAATGACGCGTTCGTGAAGTACCAGTCCGCGTGGCCGAACTTCACACAAGGGTCCGCCGAAGTGGATGGGTCGTTTCCGAATCCGTTCTGGGCGCTCGCGCGCGACGGCCGGTATGTGG
Source organism: Acidobacteriota bacterium (assembly GCA_013203475.1). GTDB lineage: Bacteria > Acidobacteriota > Vicinamibacteria > Vicinamibacterales > SCN-69-37 > SYFT01. The sequence continues at coordinate 4,674 of JABMNV010000206.1, read as the reverse complement.
ACCTGTCGTCAGAGTTGTTCCCGGGGCTGACACCGGCGACCCGTGGGATCGCGGTGGCGGACGTAGATGGCGATGGGCTGCCGGACATGGTCTACGCCAACTTCTGGGAAGACTCGCTCTTCATCAAGAATGAATCGCCCGTGGGGCAGTTCCTTGGACTGCACTTGTTGCTGCCAGTGGCGTTGCCTGAGGCCGGGCTCACCCCACCGACTTCCCCGACGATGACGCGTACCCGTGCGGGCCACCCGACGTGGCGTGAAGGCACGCCGGCGATCGGTGCGTTCGTGGAGATTGACGGCCTTGCCGGCGGCCGGCAGATTCGGCAGGTGGATGGAGGGAACGGGCACTCCGGCCAGCGCAGCCCGGAGATACGTTTCGGCCTCGGCTCGGCGAAGGTCGATGCCGTAGCGGTACGCATCACCTGGCGTGATGCACAGGGCGTTCTTCACAAAGAGGCCCTCACCCTCGCGCCCGGTTACCACACCGTCCTGCTCGCTGCATCAAGGAAAATACGTTGAACGCTGAAATCAAGAAACAACGCGACCCCCGCAATGGGTTGAGGATGTCGGCCACGCTGGCGACCGTCTTTACCATTCTTGGCCACACGGTTTTTGGCTTCGAGCAGCCGCTCGCGGCGGTCTTTGTGGCGCTGGGAACCGGCTATGCCTGTTCCCTCCTCTTCGAGTGGGTGGACGCGTGGGCGTGCGACGGTATCCCGAATTTCATGGGTGGCGGAGCGCTGAAGGTCGTTGACTTTCTGCTGCCCGCGCACATGACATCGATCACGCTGTCCTTTCTCCTCTTTTCCTACAATCAGCTGTGGGTAATCGCATTCACGGTTGCGCTCTCAATCGGGGCGAAGCACGTGATTCGCCTTCACCAGCGCGGTCGGCTTCAGCACGTCATGAACCCGTCGAATTTTGGCCTGGCTATTACGTTCGCGGTGTTTCAGTGGACCAGCGTGCTGCCGTGGAGCTTCACGACGAATGTGCACGGCGCCATCGATTGGATCGTCCCCCTGATCATCGTCGGCCTCGGCTTTAGGCTGAATCTGTTCTTCACCGGCAGACTGCCAACCATCGGCGCGTGGTTGGGGACATTCCTTGTTCTCAGCGGCATTCGGGCGTCGGTCCTCGGAACACCATGGTCGGCCGAGCTCGTCGTGCTGACCGGAATTCCTCTGGTATTGTTCACGTTCTACATGATCACGGATCCTCAAACATCGCCCACGCCTGTGCGCGGCCAAATCATCTACGGCGGTTCTATCGCCTTGGCGTATGCCGTGCTATTGGCCCTGCAGGTTCAGTACACGATGTTCTACAGCGTCGCCTTCGTCTGCGGCGCGCGCGGCCTGATCATCGCGCTGAAGAATGTGGGAGTCCTGGCGACGGCATCGCAGCCGGCTCAGGCTATTGAGTCTCGAGCGATCACGACCTGATCGTTCCGCCGCTGTCGGGGGACTCTCGCTGCGCATCAGCGGGAAATGCTCTCGGACACAAAGTGCGTCACGCCCTTTCCGCAAGGTAAACCGCGCAACTCTGTGCACTCCATGGCCTTGATGTTGGCCGGCGTGAAATTGCGATGGACGATGCCGAGTTCGTAGGCAGCTTCGAGTGCGTCGCCCACGCGGGAGTTCGCCCTCGAACCCCATCGCCCCAATCTCGTCGCGCCGCTCAAGGGCAGTGGGGCCAAACGCCCGCTGCTGCTCATGGCTCACACCGACACGGTCAACGTGTAGCCGCGTACGGGAGGCGTCGCGACGTTCGCGCAGGTCCAGACCATCGAGAAGCGGCCGTGCGCGATCGACCTTGTGGCTCGTGGGCCGGCGCGCGGCTTGTGCCACCATGGATGATGGGCCTTGTGGGCGAATTGCGCCCGAACTGCGGCGAACATCGCTCCGGCAGACCGCCCGTAAATTGCGCCAAGTTGCGTGTTGAAGCTAACATGCCCTGTGATGGCCAGTTCTGTACATGAACTCTTCAGGGCGGAACGACTGGGCGCGCTCTCCGACGGGGTGATTGCCATCGCCTTGACGCTGCTGGTGCTGGAACTGAAGATTCCTGAGGTGGTGGTCGGCGAAGGTATGGCCGTGCACCTCGCCAAGCAGGTGCCGCATTTCGTCGGCTGGGCCATCAGCTTCCTCTTCATCAGCGTGATCTGGCACGAGCAGCACCTGGTGTTCGCCAACCTGCGGGGCTGCAACACGGGCTACATTCTGCTCACACTGGCGCAGCTTGCGTTCGTGTCTGTCATTCCGTTCGCGTCAGCGCTTCTGGGCGATTTCCCCACCGACGCTAGCGCAGTGATCATGTTCTCCAGCATCATGCTGATCAACGGTGTGGCCATGGCGGCGAGTGCCGCGTATCTGGCATGGAGAATCGATCTCCAAGCAAACGAGGGCGCCTCGGCCTTCATCTACCGGGCGCGATTCCACCTCTTTTCAGGCCTCATCGTAGCGCCCCTCTCGATCACCTTGGCTTACCTCCACCACCCGCTGACCGGAGTCATTGCGTGGCTGGCCATCCCCATCCTGTTGGTCACCTACCACAGCCGCATTCATCCGCACTTCGTCGCTCAGGCAACGCACCCCAGCCGCTGACCACTGAACGCCCCGCCGATCAGGGGCGTGGGCGTGCATGCAGAGGCCGGTGCCGACCACCGGTTTCATGTGCGTGGACCACTTGAACCCGGGTTCATAGATCACCCGCTTGACACGCCCACTGCCGATCGGCACCACGTCCATCCGGACGCCGCCCCCCGCACGACTCTCAACGTCGGCCACCGGCGCCATCAGCACGTTCGCTGCGCTCATGTCGTCTGCCCCTCCGCCGCGAATCATCGCCGCACGACTGTGCGGTGCGTCGGATAGTCCGCGGATGGTCCTTGAGTCAGCGTGCGAACAAGAGCGCTGAATCGCCCGCCAGGTAGCGCGAAGTACGCGAAGGCGAGGTCTCGCCGGCGAAGTGCCGCGCCAGCCCAAGGCGGGCACCCAGAAGCCTCCGGCGTCCTTTGCCGCCAGCGACAACCGATCGGCATCGAGACCTTCGAACCAGAGGTCGATGTCCTGGGTGGCAACCGGAGCTCCCTCAAGGACGGCCGCACCAGGGCCGGCACCCGCGATCCGGTAAAAGTCAAGCGCCGGGTCTCAAGACCCGGCGCTCCGTGTTGTAGGGCGTGCCCTTCAGGTCCGCCGCACGCGGTTAGAAGCTGAACTTCGCGAAGAAGCGCGCGCCGCGTGCGCCGAGGAACGAGTTCGCCTCGCCGTACTGGTCGTTCGGCCGGGCTGGCGATGCCATTGCGGCACGGTGCGCCCACGCGGGCTCGAGTCAGGTGCGAGTGCAATCGAGGCGGCCAGCTATTTGAGGAACTGGACCTGGCGCATCATGTATTGGCCCACGATGGTGCGCATGTTGGGATAGGTCTTGACGATGGTGCGCCGCTTCTCTTCGGACAGCTTCTTGCTCCAGGCCTCCTCGAACTCCTTGAACTCCTTGCGACCCTTCTCGTACTGCGCCATATTCGCGAACTTGACCATCAGCATCACGTTGTACTCTCCCGATCCCGCCAACTCAGTGGTGTAGACGCTGTAGTCCTCGATCTGACCCATCTGTTTGGCCAGATCATTGCTGGCGGTCCAGGTCTGCCGGATCCCCTCGAGGTAGTCCGGGACCATGTTGGTGTCGACCTTGACGTGGGTCACGGTCCAGATCGCATCGCTGGTGGTGAAATCGGTGCCGTACTTGAGCTGGGCCGAGGCGGGGATCGCGAAGCTCAAGATGCAGAGAGTGACGCACGAGCGGATAAGTATCTTCATAGGTTCTCCTTGGGGAAGCTGAAGCGGTCCAGCGTCGCACGACCGACGCAATTTAATTGATGCCGAAAATAATTTATTCACAGGTGTTTGTCAATCACTCAGGCCGCGATCGGCGCCTGTCCGGGTTCTGCCGCCACACGTGCAGACCGTCGCGGTTGAGCCCGAACACTTCATTCCGGAACGCCCGGAGCACCACGCGATTTCTCGAACGACAGGCCGTTCTTTGGGTCGCCCTGTTCATCGCACGCCTGGGTGAGGGATCCACCCTCGCCCAACGGTCTATCACTGACCTTGACCCGGGAACACAGTGTCACTCAACCGTTGTTTTCTGAGAGACGTGCATGGCGCAACGCCGGCGGGCCCGACCGGAGCGCAGACTTGGCTCAGGCGTCCAAGTGAAGGGAATGGCCCCTTGACAGCCCTGGGGACCGTCGCCGCCATTTTGCTCGGCCTGCTCCTGCCCATCTCGGGTTCAGGCGAGAAGCCCATGCTCGCCGAGGCAAAAGGACTCAGCGGGCATGATCGTCACGGAAATCTACCGCGTTCTCAGCGCCAAGTACCGGTTCGATCCAGAGGATTGCTATCGTCAACGTCGGATCGAGGCGGTTTCACCAGGGCAGTACGGAGAGAGCGTTTCACCCGAGTCGGACGGTTGGGGCCGCTGCGTGCTGGTCAGTTGGGGCACACCTAGTCGAACGGACGGCGTTCCTGATCCTGTGTGGGTGCTCTCTGCGGGGCCGAATGGTCTCATCGAGACCTCTCGGCCCATAAGGCACCGGCGGTGCAGCGCTGGCTGGTCCGTCATCCGCGCGTGCAGTTTCACTTCACGCCGACCTACGCGTCGTGGCTCAATCTCGTGG
>JABMNV010000205.1 GCA_013203475.1 Acidobacteriota bacterium | reverse complement strand
TGGTGCTGCTTGGCGTTGCCATTCCTGGAATAGATGGCGATCGTTGCCGGAGTAGTTCCCTCAGCTGGCTGCAGATCGATCAGGGCGCGAATGCCGTCGTACTTCGGTTCGTAGACAAACCCCGCCTGCACCACCGGAGGCGGGTCGAGGGAGGCCAGCATCGGCCGAACGGTCGACGGATCGTGACGCCACAGTGGCACGCGTCGATTCTACAGGGAGCCGGGACTGCCTCGGCGGCAGCTGATGATCACACCTGCGGCCGCCTGGTGCCACTCAAGTTAGACCGCGTTCTTCGACAGGGAAAGGATCAGTATCGAAGCCTCACCGTCGAGCTCGAACAGTCGCGTACCCTCAAGCTCGTCCGCGAGCAACTGCGCGACGATGCTGGTGCCTGCGTTGCCGACGTCGAGCCAGATGATTTTCGGAGGAAACCCCTCGACATAACTGCGCTCCCGGAAGTCCGTGTCCTTCGACACGATCGTGAAACCTGTGGCACGAGCGAACGCCCAGAGATCATCATCGACATGTCCCCTGAGTCCGACCTCCCGAACATGCACACTGCCGGGATAGCCGGAACTGACCAACTGAACCAGCCGGGGACTCAGGTTCTCGTCGAAGAGCAGCTTCACGCCACTGAATTGGTGAGACGGCGCTCGCGCGAGGCCGCGAATGCCAGACAGGCCCGTATGTCATCGAGCGTCAGGTCAGGAAAGTCGGCGGCAATCTCATCTTCACGCATCCCGCCGGCCAGATACTCCAGCACGTCGTACACGGTGATGCGAGTCCCTTTGACACACGGCTTCCCGTTGCGCACCCCGGGCTTGACCTCGATCCGACTCTGCCACTCCATAGCCGGATTCTACACCCGTTCCGTAGTCAGGCCGGCCTCTGCATCGCGACCTTTGCAAGCGCCCAACGACCTGCCACTCAGCCGCAAGCGGCAGATGTAGGGACCTTACGCAACACTCAGTGAGTTGCTCTGTTGCTGTTCGTAGGCGCGGCGCAGTTCAACGAGGTCGGTCGCGTGAACCTGGACATGGCCGCAGGTGACGCAGGTCGCTGCTCGTAGGCCACTCCGGAAGTTGCCCGAGCCGGCGAAGCCCGGGCTCGGCACGTCCAGCGAGACCTCGCCAGGAAACCAACCTCCGCGTTTGAAGAGGCGCGTCCGACGCAGGAGTTCCTTCGATCCGCAGGCCGCACATTGCTGTGTCATAGGGTTGTCCATCTCTGATTCTGTCCGGCCAACGCTCGCTCCATCGCGCTGTTGGGCAGCGTGTCGCCTTCCTGCGATCCAGCGTCTGTCAGGCGGCCATCGGCGGCAACGAACTGAGCCAACACGCCCGACCGTTCCAGAATGGTTGCGAGCGCGTGTAGCCGTCCCGCGATCTGCATGACGGCAAGCGACACCCAGAGCAGGGCTGAGAGTGCACCGCCCAGCACAATGCCTGCAAACTCAGGACGGCTCTGGGCCCACACGCTCCACACGAGAAGGAACAGGACGTTCGCAATCACCGGAACGATCATGGCCCGGACGAGGCCGTTCCACACCGACCGACCGAGCAGCCGATCGACGACGATCTGTCGAGCCGCCACCTCTCGCAGGAGGACGTTCGCCTTGGCCTCGATATCTGTCACTGGATCCTCCGCGATTGTCTGACGACTTCCCGCGCTGGCTTGCACAACGTTGCGGAACACCCGCAGCCGCTCACCGGTTCTTTGACTTCCACGAGGAGTTTACGCCGCCAGAACCTGGCCGCAATCGTCACAGCCAAGACGGCTGCGAACGGTGGGCCAGAGGTCGCCCATGCCGTCACAATGAACGCGTGCGTTCCTCGGCCCTGCTTCTGCGCGTCTCAGTCCTGCCGCTACTCGTCAGCCTGACGGGTGTGCCCGGTTTGGCCCAACCAGTTCAGGCCCAATCGATGCCGGCCCAATCGATGGTCCCGACCCTTGTCATCGAGGCCCCAGCCGACATGGCCTCTGTCCGGACAAGATTGGAGGCGTACGACCTGAGCCACCTCGCGGACATCTCCAGGCTGGTGGGTGTGGCGCGGGCTGGGCGGCCGATGCGCGTGGTGTTGGCCGCTGATGACAGCGAGTGGGCCCGTCAGGTTCCGCCGTGGGTCGCCGGGTATGCCGTCGGCAACGCCAGCTTGGTCGTGCTCTTCCCGTCGCGTTCTCCGTCGTACCCCCATGACACGCTCGAAGACGTGCTGCGTCACGAAGTGGCCCACGTGTTGATTGATCGGGCTGCCGAGGGGCAACCGGTCCCTCGGTGGTTTCATGAGGGACTGGCGATGGCCGTCGAACGTCCCTGGAGGCTGGGGGACCGAACGCGTCTGGCTTCCGAACTGCTCTTTGGTCCGCGATTGACGCTCGAGGCCATCGACGATCTCTTCCTCGCGAATCAGGGCGCTGCGGCGCGCGCCTACTCAGTGTCCGCCGGTGTCATGCGGGACCTGATGCAGGCCTATGGCGCGGATGCACCTGCGGCGGTGTTGCGAGTGGTGGCGGGCGGGGCATCGTTTGACGCCGCGCTCGCGCAGGTGACGGCCCGTTCGGTTCGATCGTTCGAGGCGGAGTTCTGGGATCGTCAGCGCGCGTGGAGGATGTGGATTCCCTTGGCCGCCTCGTCCACGGTCCTGTGGCTGGGCGTGATCGGGCTGGCGGCACTCGCCAAGCGGCGCCGACGCCTCCGCGCAGAGGTTATTCGGAGGCGCTGGGCTCGTGAAGAGGAACAGGAACAGGAAGAAGAACTCGAGGACGACGACGAGGACACCAACCTTCGTGTCATGTGAGTGGTGCGGCTTCAGCGTGTAAACACGAACTGCTGGTTCGTCGCCCACTGACAGAGGCCAGCCGTGGGGAGCGTGCCAAGCGTAAACGCCACACGCGTCGTCGAGGCTGTGCCGGTCACGGAGGTGGAGGCGCTGCAGACCTGACCGCTGAGCAGAATCTGGCTCACCGAGATCGTGCCTGAGAACGTCGGCGTGGCCGTGAATGTGACCTGACCGCCGGGGCCGCTGCCTGCCGACCAGGGGCCGGCTGCTGATGCGCCGTTTTGGTTCACTGTCAGCGTCGCCGTATCCGTGATCGCGGCGCCGGCGGCACTAAACGTCCAGGTGCCCGTCCAGGCGCCCGCCACATCGACCGTCGTCGGTGTTGGACTGGCGGGCGACCCACCGCCGCACGCGGCCGGGGCAATCAGCGCGATGCAGACGATGATCGTCCTCGTCACTTGCTGAACCTGCTCGAGATGACCCAGATGCCTCGACCGTAGGTGGCGGCGACCAGTTGCCGCGTTGTGGGGTTGTAGACAATGCGATTCACAATGACCGGTGGCAATCCGCTGCCGAAGACTTGCCACGTGGGCGCGTCAGTGACCGTAGCCCGGTACACACCGACGTCTGTGCCGGCATATAACACCGGAGTGGCCGACCCCACCGAATCAGGATCGATCAGCAGCGTATTGACCGCGACATCTGGCAGGTTCGCCGAAATATCGGTCCACGTCTGCCCCCCGTCGGGCGTGTGGAAGACATGTCCGCGCCCCGTACCGAGGGAATCGAAACCGGAATACGAGACGTAGACACTTTGTGCGTTGAGTGGATCGACAACGATGTCGGTCACCGCACGCACCGGCAACGGTCCCGCGTCCGTGCCGGCCACGCTCGTCCACGTCAGACCCCGATCGACCGTGCGGCGCACGTCGCCGTTGAGCGTGCCCGCGTACAGCGTTTGCGAAGCTGTCGCTGCGACGGCGGCCGCTGTGAAATACCTGGCCCGAGCGCACGTCCGGCCCAGGGTCTGGTCTTGCCAGCAGCGCAAGTCGTTGGCGACCGAGGGCGAGGCGGCCGCCCAACTGTCTCCGCGGTTGTCGGTGCGGAACAGACGTTCCACCGTGAGATAGATTGTGGCCGCGTTGGATGGGTCCATGGCCATGCGCGGAATAAATGGACCGTCGAGCGACAGGTCGATTCCCGACTTGCGTTGGAGACACCCGCCCAGCTGGCAGCGATAAAACTGAAATACATTGGACGTGCCGATTGGAATCCACTCGACCTCGGCGTACAACGTGGTCGTCTGAGGATCAGGATCCCAGAGCGTATCGCCCCCGTCACCACCCGTGATCAGCGACCACCCCATAGCGCCTTGGAAGATGAGGGTGCCGTTGTCCTGCGTGCCCCCGGCCAGCAGCAGGGCCTTCGATGGATGCGCAGCAACCGAATAGAACTCGGTCACCGGAAGCGCACGATGGAGCACGGTCAGCGCCGTGCTGGTGCCAGTGGTGCCTTGATAGATGCCGCCGTCGCTTCCGATGAGCGGTGCACCGTTGGCCGTGAATGTGATCGTGATGTTGTCGGCGTGGGTCGGCGAGAGCGTCGCCCACGTCTGTCCGCCGTTCGTGGATCGATACACACCGTTGCTGCCGACATAGAGCGTGTTGGCGTCACTGGGGGAAAAGGCGAGCGCGAGTGGCCAGGTGAGCGACGTGGCGGGTGCTGTGGTCTCAGTCCACGACCCTCCTGTGTCGCTGCTGCGAAACACACGCGGCCTGGTCTGAATCAGGTCCCGCACGGCGATGGCCACTGTGTCGGGAGCCGAGGGTGCAATGGCGACTCGCGCGCGAGGCACGTACACCGCACCCGGATCGGAGTATCGCGTGTTCAGCTCGTTCGACAGCTCATACTCACCCAGCGTCGTGAGCACCTGCGTGGACCACAGGCCCCCGCCGTTGAACGTGCGGTACGCCGAGATGGTGCTGGTCATGCGATCGCACCCAGCATCCAGGCACTGTGGTTGAGCGACCACGGCATGCAGCACGTCGGGTCTTGAGGGGTCGAGGGCGGCATCCCGTAGATACGGAGCCTCGGGATTCTGCGTGGGGGCCGCCGATCCGGAGAAATCGAGATCGACAGGCAGGGACAACACGGCACGAAACGTACGGCCGCTGTCGTCAGACCTGAGCACGTGACTCGCGCCGACGTAATAGATCGTGCTGGTGTTGGCTGACCCGGCCCGAAGCGGATCAATGAGGATGCGTCCCGATGAGGGCGGGATGCAGGCCTTGAACACATTGACGGAGCACAGCGCTGGTGAGAGCGTGCGACCGTCGGTGAGCGTGATGGCACCCACGGTCCAGGTCAGGCCGCCGTCGGTCGACGACAGCCATCGGGTGGCGTAGGTGCGCTGAATGGTGGACGCGTAGATCAACATCGGGTTGACCGGGTCAATGGCGAGGGACTGAATCGCGGGCACCGGAAGGTCGTCGGTCAACGAGGTCCAGGTGACACCGGCGTCCGTGGTTCGCCAGATGCCTCCGCCATCGGCGCCGACGTAAATCGTCGAGGCCACGGTCGGATGGGCGGCCACAGCGGTAATGCGCCCCGCGTATGGCTGCGTATTTGAAACGTGGATTGGCCGCGGGCCAATCGACACCCAGGTGCTCCCCGGCAACGCAAGCGCCGGCCGCGCCTTCCGCTCGTCTCGGCGCGCTTCGGCCACTCGGTCCAGCGTGTCGGCCGCTGGACGTGCGCCAGTGGGGTAGGCCCGCTGCAGCGTGAACCACTGTTCGGCGTCTGCTGGACTCTCGTGGTTCGGTGGATCTGGCCGCGCGACCAACATCGTCCCGACGATGAGGGTGAGGAGGCCGACTGCGGCTCGCGACGCCATAGAATCGAGTCTAGCCTACCCCCAAGTCGGCCCGGTAGCACTCAAAACCGTGCACCGTGCAGGTGGACCCCGAACCGACCGATAATCACGGGGCACGATTCATGCCTGGGAGTCGAAATGGCCGCACGTCCGACGTGGAAGGGGTATCTCACGATCAGTCTGGTCACCATTCCGGTGCGGGTGTTTCCGGCTACAGACTCGGCTGCCACGGTGAGTTTCAACCAGCTCCACGGCGAGTGTCGGTCGCGCATCAATCAGAAGAAGTGGTGCCAGACCTGTCAAACCGAAGTCACCAACACCGATATCGTCAAGGGCTACGAGTTCGAGAAGGGCAAGTACGTGGTGATGGAGGATGAGGACCTGGCGAAGGTCCGGCCTGAATCCACGCGCGTCATCAACGTGGTTCAGTTCACCGATGCGGCGACGATCGATCCGGTGTACGTCGAGCGTCCGTATTTTCTGGCGCCTGATGGGCAGGTGGCGGCGGATGCGTTCGCGGTCATGCGCGAAGGCATGCACGGCAAGGCCGCCTTGGGGAAGATGGCCCTGTATGGACGCGAGTGCCTGGTGGCCATCCTGCCGCGCGAGAACGGGTTGATCATGTACACGTTGCGGCATGCGAGCGAGGTGCGTGCGATGAGCGCCATTGACGAACTCAAGACTGTGCCCACGACGATCAAACCAGACGAATTGAAACTGGCTCGCCAGGTCATTGGGAATTTCGAAGTGGGCGGCGATCTGACTCAGTACAAAGACAACTATCAGGAAGAACTGCGCCGTATCATTGACGCCAAGATTGCCGGAGACGAGATCGTCGCGCCCATTGACGAGGCGCCTCCCAAGGTGGTGAACCTCATGGAAGCCTTGCGGCAGATCCTTGAACGGGTGTCGGTCAACAAGAAGAAGGCGGCCAAGGCGGCAACGGGCAAGGCGTCGATCAAGGCCGTCCCTCAGCGGAAGCGTGCGCGGGGGTGATGTATGGGTGACTTCGAAAAACTTGGACTGTTCTATCTCGGCCGGCCGGTGGACTCGGCGACCGGCACGACACAACCTGAACCTTTCCTCCTAGACTCGCGGGATCTCGCCACCCACGCTGTCTGCGTCGGCATGACCGGCAGCGGCAAGACCGGGCTCTGCCTCTCAATGCTCGAGGAGGCCGCGATCGATGGGGTGCCCGTGATTGCCATCGATCCCAAGGGCGATGTCGGCAACGTGATGCTGTCGTTTCCAGCGTTGGACGCGGCCTCGTTTGCTCCATGGGTGAGCGCAGATGAGGCGGCCCGGGCGGGTCTGACGGTGGAGGCGTTCGCTGAACGGGAGGCCACCAAGTGGCGCGACGGACTGGCTGGCTGGGGGCAGGACGGCGCGCGGATCACTCGCATGCGCGAGGCCGCCGAGTTTGCCGTCTACACGCCGGGGTCGAAGGCCGGCACGCCCTTGTCCGTCCTCAGCTCACTGGCCGCGCCGCCGCCTGCGGTGCGCGACGACGACGAGGTGCTTGGGGATCGGGTGTCGAGCCTGGTGGCAGCGCTGTTGGGCCTGCTGGGCATTGACGCCGACCCACTCACCAGTCGCGACCACATCTTGCTCTCGACGATCGTGCGGGACGCCTGGGCCGACGGGCGCGACGTCGCACTCGGGGCGTTGATTCAACAGATTCAGCAGCCAGCCATCACGCGGCTGGGTGTGATGGAGTTGGAGTCGTTCTATCCACAGAAGGAACGATTCGTTCTGGCCACACGGCTCAATAACCTGCTCGCATCGCCCGGATTTGCGGCGTGGCTCGATGGGGAGCCCCTCGACATCGGCCGTCTCCTGTACAACGCGGCAGGCAAGCCCCGCGTCAGCATCATCTCAATTTCGCATCTGGACGACGCCGAACGCATGTTTGTGGTGTCGCTGATCCTGGGCGAGATTGTGGCGTGGATGCGGATGCAGTCGGGCACGACGAGCCTGCGGGCGCTCATCTACATGGATGAAGTGTTCGGGTTCCTGCCGCCGGTGGCGAATCCGCCATCAAAACGGCCGTTGTTGACACTCTTCAAGCAGGCGCGGGCATTTGGCGTAGGGGTGTGCCTGGCGACACAGAATCCCGTGGACCTCGACTACAAGGCCCTGTCGAATGCGGGGACGTGGTTCATCGGTCGGCTGCAGACGGATCGCGATCGCGCGCGCCTGCTCGACGGCCTCGAGGGGGCCGGGGGCGGGACGATGGACCGGGCGGCGGCTGAGGCGGCAATCACGGGATTGGGTAAGCGCCGCTTCCTCGTCCACAACGTCCACCGGGCAGCCCCGGTGGAAATCGAGACCCGCTGGTGTTTGTCGTACCTGCGGGGCCCGCTGACACGCGAAGACCTCAAGCGTCTGGCTCGACCACTCGGTCAAGTGCTGCCCCCGGCACCCGCCGCAACGGCAGTCAATCAACCGTCGGCTCCGACGCACACGGCCAGTGTCGCACGTCCGTTGCTGGCGCCAGAGATTCCCCAGTTCTTTGACGGGGCTGGTTCGTCGTCGGCCATCTGGATGCCGACGTTATATGGCGCGGCGCGGGTGACGTTTGCCGATGCCAAGCGAGGCGTGGACGAGTCCAGGCTTGTGGCGGTGACTGTGCCGATCGATCCGTCGACCGTGGTGATCGACTGGGACACCGGGGCCCCGACCGATCTGCGTCCAGAAGACCTGCTGGCAGAGGCGCCCGAGACTGGCTCTTTCGGCCCGCTGCCGGCACAAGCGCAACAGGCCAGAGCGTTCGTGAAGTGGGCCAGAGATTTCGATCGCTGGGCCGGGCGCACGCAGCGACTGACATTGTTCCGCCATCCCGGCCTGAGCGTCGTTTCGCAGGTGGATGAAGACGAGCGCGACTTCCGCATTCGCCTGGCGTCACTGGCGCGTGAGGCGCGCGATGCCACCGTGGACAAGATGCGGACGAAGTTTGCGTCCAAGCTCAGGACCGCCGCCGAAAAAGTGCGGCGGGCCGAGATGGCGCTGGGCAAGGAGCAGCAGGATGTCTCGCAGCATCGCGTCCAAGCCGGCCTTTCGGTGGCCAGCACCATTGGTTCAGTGATGTTGGGGGCCATCTTCGGACGCCGGGGTGGGTTGACTGCCGGCACGATTGGAAAAGCCTCCACGAGCGCGAAGGGAATGATGCGGGGGGCAAAGGAAGCCGAAGACGTCAAACGTGCTGAACAGAATCTGGCGTCGGCCCACGAGGCGCTGGCCACTCTTGAGCGCGAGATGGAATCAGCTGTGGCGGCCGTGGATTCGACGTCGGTTGTGACTGACGCACTCGAGACCCTGACCGTGGCACCCAAACGTGGGGGGATTAACGTTCAGGTTGTGGCCCTTGTCTGGACCGCTCGAGTTCCTGCATGATGGACAACATCTCGTCGTCTGTCGGGAGCGGGAGGGGAGCGGGCACGACGTAGACCTTCGGCGGGGCCTCTGGGACTTCCGGGGTTGTGCCCGGTGCCGTGTCAACCGTCGCCCAGGCGTAGTAGCCGGCTGCGGCGGCCAGTGCGACAACGATGAACGCGGTGGCCACGAGCAGGCGGCGCGTCTTTGGCGGTGCCGCTGTCTCGTCGGCCGCGGCCATTTGACCGAACATGAGACTCCGGTCAGCCGTGACGACCTCGTGCTCAAACTGCAGCGCGAGGTCCGACAGTCCGTCTGCGGTCTCGTCGCCAGGTGCCGTCCGGTTGCCACCTGCCCGTGCGGCTTGTTGCACCAGCCTGGCCGTAATGACGTTGGTGCCGGCCACGCGGCCCTCTTCCAGCGCGCGGTCGCAGAGCAGATTGATGCGGCGGGGCACACCCCGTGTCAGTTGCGCGATGGTGTTGACGCTGTCGGAAGGAAACCCCACCGAGTCTTTGCCACCAGCGACAGACAGCCGATGCTGGATGTACGTGTCCACTTCTGCCGGCGGCAGCGCGCCAAGCACCGCGCGACGCGACACACGCCCGTCGAGGGCTTGCATGGCATCACTGCGCAGCGTCGTCAGTAGCCCGGGTTGGCCCACCAGAATGATTTGCAGCAGGCGCTGCCCGTCTTGTTCGTAGCCACCGAGCATCCGGATTTGGTCGAGTACTTTGGGCGGAAGGCTTTGCGCTTCATCGATGATCACCACCGCGTAGGAGTTCAGCGGGATGAGTGTGCGAAGAAACGCCTCCAGCGTATCGAGCAACTGGGGCATGTCGGCCTTGGCAAACGCCCCTTTGCGGATCTCGTCGCGGCTCACCAACCCGAAGTCGCGCAGGATGACCCGGAGCACTTCGGCGTCCGACATGTAGGGATTGAGAATCAGTGCCGAGAACGTGCGATGGCCCAGCGCGTCGATGACGGCCCGGCAGAGTGTCGTCTTGCCCATGCCGGTCTCGCCGGTGAGCAGCAAGAGCCCCTCGCGGCGCCGCAGTCCAGTCAGGAGTTCCTCAAACGCGCGCCGGTGCGACGCGCTCATGAAGAGGAACTTGGGGTCGGTCGTCAGCGCAAACGGCTGTTCTCGAAGCCCGAAGAAAGCCTCGTAGAGCGGCTGGTCCGGCGCCGACGGAGTGGAAGGCGGCTGCACGCTCAGATTATAGGGGTGATTGGCCCCTCAAGAAACCACAGGGGAAATATGGGATGGGGTGGATGACGGGAATTGAACCCGCAACCACCGGCGCCACAGGCCGGTGCTCTACCATTGAGCTACACCCACCATCAGGTGAACAGACAGCTTACCAATAACAATTCACGACTGCCAAATACAAGGAACCATTTTCCCACCTCCCCACCTCCCAACCTCCCCAATTCCCCAATTCCCCACCTCCTCACCTCCTTAGTCGTCGATTAGCCCAGGTG
>JABMNV010000021.1 GCA_013203475.1 Acidobacteriota bacterium | reverse complement strand
CCCAGCACCCAGCACCCAGCACCCAGCACGTAGTACGTAGCACCCCCTGATGTACTCTTCTTCTCATGCAACTGGTTCTGCCCTGGCAGCGGCAAGCCGACCCTGAGGCCAAGTCCAGGGCCAAGCCTCGAGCCCGGCCAACGCCGGCGTCTTCCAAAGCGCCGTCTGTGCTGCAAGTGGGGGCTGAGACCTATCCCCTCACGATTGCGCGGCATCGCCGCGCCCGGCGGTATGTGTTGCGCGTCACTCCTGAAGGCGGGTTGCGTCTGACTGTGCCGCGAGGTGCGTCTGTGGAGGGAGGTCTGGCGTTTGCGCAAACGCAAGGGGAGTGGATTGCCAGCGAACGACTCAATCGGGCCGCCAGACAGAGGGCCTGGGACTCTGGCACGTTGATTTGGTTTCGCGGCGTGCGGGTGCCGCTGACGCTCACCGAGACCGCGATCGCGTTCGCTGGAGAGATTGCCTCGAAACAGCGTCTTGAGACACCCGCCAAGGCAGGCGATGTCCGTGCGGCGGTCGAGTGGCACCTGCGCCGTCTCGCAACCGTGGAATTTCCGCCGCGGTGTCTGGAACTCGCGTCACAGCATGGCCTTACTGTTGGGCGCGTGTCGGTGAAGAATCAGCGCTCGCGTTGGGGGAGCTGTTCAACGCGGGGCACGATCTCGCTGAACTGGCGCCTGGTGCAGATGCCGCCCGTGGTGGCTGAGTACGTGATTCTGCATGAACTCATGCACATCAAGCAGGCCAACCACTCGCGTCAGTTCTGGCGCGAAGTGGCTGCCGTGTGTGACGACTGGCGCGCGGCGGAAGCGTGGCTCCGGACGAATGGACGAGACCTGCTGTAGCGGGCGATTGGACCTCAGGACCTCAGGACCCCAGGACCTCTCACCGTCTAATCGCGTTGAACTCTTCGATGAGCTGGTCGAGCTCGGCCTTCAGCACCGCGTAGCGCTCAAGTGCATCGCGGCCCACCTTCTGGTCCACACCGAGACCCAGGCGTGACAGATACTGAATATGTGCCTGCAGGCCTGGGCGGCCGTAGCGGATCGGCTGCGTGTTGAGCTTGTCGGCAATCGCGTCCACCTGCGCGAGCTTTGCCGCATCGTTGGCAGCCGCCTGTTGCGCGGCAGTGACCTGTGCCACTGTCTGATTCACGCTCGCCACTAATGCCGCCATCTTGACGCCGTGGTCGAACTGCTCCTGCAGGTCTGCCGGCGTCACGCCGTCCTCGGCGATGAGCGGGTCAATCAACACCGTGAAGCGGGACCTGAGAACGGCTTCGCCGATCTTGAGTCGCACCTCGTACTCGGCCGGCGCCATCGTCAGGCCGTTCTGGTGACGCACGTCCCACACGAACCGGTTGAAGCCGACATCCTTCGTCACGCGCCCGACCACCGGCCTTGGAGCGGCCGCCTCTCGGCTGGCCATCATGGCTGGGTCGATGTTCGGCGCCACTTGGCCACGTCCGCCACCGCGTCCGCCGCCGCGACCTCCGCCCCGTCCCCCCCGGCCTGCGCCGCCGCGACCGGCTGCCGACGCTGAGCTGTACGAGTTCACCAGAGCACCGTTGGCGTCCACAATCTCAATGGTCACATCATCAGGAGGCTCTGAGGGCAGGTAGTAGTCAATCGTCGGTCCAAGGATGTCTGGGCCAACCCGCGTGCGATACCCGTCGCGCGATTCGAAGAGGGCCGTGACACCGGGATTTGGAGCCTCGCCGAGCTGCTGCACCGGGCTGAGGTTATCGAATACCCAGAACGACCGACCCTGCGTGGCAATAATCAGATCCTTATTGTGGATCGTGATCTGGTTGATCGGCACCCGCGGCATGTTGAGTTGGAACGACTGCCAACTCATGCCGTTGTTGAACGAGATGAACATGCCGAATTCGGTGCCGGCATACAGCAGTCCTTCGCGATCAGGATCTTCGCGAACCACGCGCGTCGGCCAGTCGGCGGGAATGCCGTTGGTGCCCGGGGTCATGAGCGTCCAGGTCGCGCCGTAGTCATCCGTCCGATACAGGTACGGATGGTAATCACCGAGGAGGTACCGGTAGGCAGCGAAGTAGGCTGATCCCTTCCGGTGGGGTGACGCATCAATCCACGCCACGCGTCCGCCTTCAGGCAGGTCCTTGGGCGTGATGTTTGTCCAGGTCTTGCCGTCATCGCGCGTCACATGAAACGGACCGTCGTTGGCGCCCGTCCAGATGACGCCGGCCTCGAGCGGCGATTCGGCGATGGCGTACAGCGTGCTGTAGAACTCCTCCCCCGTGACGTCTCGCGTGATGGGTTCACCGCTGCCACCCTGGCAGCATGGGGGGAACGCCGTCAGGTCTGGTGAGATCTTCTCCCACGTCACCCCAAGGTCGCGCGTACGGTGGAGATACTGCGACCCGTAATACATCACCTCAGGATCGTGCGGTGACAGCGCCATCGGCGACACGCGCTGCATGCGGTAGATCAGGTCCCCGCCGTCGTTGCCATAGAGCGACTGCCCGCCAATCCAGTACGGCTTGGACTGACCGGTCTTTCGATTCATCACGCTGTACTGGCCCTTGCAGGAGCCATAGATGATGTTCGGTTTGGTCGGGTGCGGAATGATCGGGCCGGTTTCGCAGCCTGGGCCGCCCGTGAAGTCCATGGCATACGGGTCGCTGAGATACGAGAAGTACAACGTACTGTTGTCTTGCTGCGCGCCATAAATGTTGTACGGGAACTCGTTGTCCACTTCCGCGCCGTAGTACTCGGCGGTCGGAAGAATGCTCTGCGACGACCAGGTCTGGCCCCCATCGGTGGACACGTTTGCGCCCCCGTCATTGGACTGGACCATGATCTGGCCGTCGTTCGGGTTGACCCAGATGTCGTGGTTGTCGCCGTGCGGCGTGCGCAGCGACTGGAACGTCTTGCCGGCGTCCGCTGACTTATAGAAACCTTCCGCGCCACCGTAGACCACGTCGGCGTTCGTCGGGTCAGCGCCCAGTGTCGTGTAATAGAACGGACGCTGGGTCATCGACGCCTGGATGTTGTCTGGGGCACCGGTATTGGCCCAGGTCTGGCCCGCGTCATCAGACCGATAGAAGCCGCCGCCCGGTTCCGCTTCGATCAAGGCATAGATGCGGTTCGGATTGGCCGCCGTCACAGCAAGGTTCCCCTTGCCGATGAGGTCGTTTGGCAAGCCCGTGCTGATTTTGGCAAACGTCTCGCCCGCGTCAGTGCTCTTGTAAAAACCGCCGACTTTACCACCGCTGATAATCGTCCAGGGCTTGCGCTCGAGCCGCGACATCCAGGCGTAGACCACATTCGGGTTGCCCGGCTGTATTTCCACGTCCATCGCGCCCACTTCGTCAGACAGGTACAGCACCTTTTTCCACGTGGCGCCGCCATCGGTGGTCTTGAACACTCCGCGCTCGCTGTTGGACTTAAAGATGTCGCCCGTGGCTGACACCCACACGATGTTGGCGTTGGTCGGATGGATGCGAACAGCGCCGATTTGGCCGGCGCTGTACAGTCCAGAGAAGGACCACGTCTCGCCGCCGTCGATGCTCTTGTACATCCCGCGACCCGTCGAGACATTGCTCCGGACACCGTCCGATCCCGTGCCGACATAGATGACGTTCGGATCGGAGTCCGCGACCGCGATGGCTCCGATCGATCCGACCGGAATCTGGCCGTCAGACATCGGTTCCCAGCTCTGGCCATTGTTCGTCGTGCGGAAGACGCCACCGCTGGCGACCCCCATATAGAACGTGGTCGGTTGGGACGGGACGCCGGTGACGGCGGTCGCGCGTCCTCCACGAGACGGGCCGACACTGCGGTAATTCAATCCCGTGAACATCGCCGGATCGCTGACCGTGGTCGGGGCCTGCTGGGCCGACAGTGGAGTGAAGATCGACGCGGACAGCGCCAGCGCACCCGCACTCAGGAGGAGGAGTCGAATCGTTCGAGTGGTCATAACTCCCGGATCCTACCGCAGGTGGCGCCACCTGTGGGATATCGATTGCTTCAGGTCGTCGGCAGGGGACCAGGGCCAAACGCCGGGTCCTGCAGCGCGATCAACTCGCCAATCATCATCGCCGTCGCACCCCACACATGATGACCATCGACATCAAAATATGGGACCCAGATGTCCGCCCCCTGAATCACCCGACGGTCCCAACTCATCGCGGCCGGGTCGCGCAGCACTGAAAGCGGCGCCTCGATCAGTGTCTCGACCTCGCGTGGTGACGGCGCAAAGTCCGGTCGTGTGTCCGCGACGGCGACAATTGGTTGCACGATGAACCGACTGACGATGACCCAGAGCGACGAGAGGGGGCCAATGACTCGAATGTCCTCGGGGTTGATACCGATTTCCTCCTGCGCCTCGCGCAAGGCACCCTGCTCTGCGGTTTCTCCGTCATGCAGGCCTCCTCCCGGCAAACTGATCTGGCCCCCGTGATGCGGCAGGTCAGTGGGCCGGAGGGTGAGGGCCACTGAGAGGCCAGCCGGGCCCGGATACAACAGCAGAAGCGCGGCAGCGGCACGAGCATCGGCCGGCCGGGCCGCCGGGTCCCAGCGCCGGCGCGGCGGGCGCGGGGCGAATCGGCGCTGGACGTCCGCGCCCGGCAGCGGCAAGGCCAACCGCGCGCGGAGTTCCTCTTCAAGCAATTGGAGCACGCCGACATTATCTCTTGGCCGAATGGTTCCTTTTGGCAGGGAATGCTGGGGTTGGCGTTACAATCGGGGCTTCGCAAGAGGATTTCCTGAGGAGGAACCGGATGAAACGTGGCGCGCTACGGTTTTTGGTAGTTTTGAGCTGTGTATTGATGCTCTCCTTGGCCGTACCGGCCGGACTGTCTGGTGAGGCCGGTGTTGGTCCCCAGGCGGGTCGTCAGGGTGGCCGCGGCGGTCAGGCGGCCGGTGCCGCAGGACGCGTCCAGATTCCGAGCATCGCGGACCGGACAGAAGGGATGCAGAAGCTCGACGGCTTCTACCCCCTGTATTGGGACGAGGCGTCCGGCTCGCTCTTCCTCGAGATCCCAGAACTCGGCAAAGAGATCCTCTACGCCAGCGGACTTTCCGCCGGCTTGGGTTCGAATGACATCGGTCTGGACCGCGCCCAACTCGGTCCCAGCGCGATCGTCAGCTTTCAGCGCGTCGGCCCTCGTGTGCTGATGGTGCAGCCCAATTACGACTACCGCGCGGTCAGCGACAACGCGGCTGAACGCAAGTCCGTGGAAGACGCGTTCGCCAAGTCCGTCTGGTGGGGTTTCAATATTGCGGCAGAAGCCGACGGTCGGACCCTGGTGGATTTCACCGACTTCATCATGCGCGATACGCACGGCGTCGCCGGTCGTCTGGGCGCCGGGTATCGCTTCGACCGGACGCGCAGCGCGGTCAACATGGATGGCACGAAGGTGTTTCCAAAGAACTCGGAAATTGACCTGATCGCCTCCTTCGTCAGCGATGGCGGCGGCGGGCGTGGTGGTGGCGGCGGACGCGGCGGCGCGCTGCAGGGCGGACGGGTTGGAGACGTGGTTCCTACCGCATCGGCGGCCACCGTTCGCACGCATCACTCGTTCATTGAACTGCCTGACCTCAACTACACGCCGCGCTTGACGGACCCGCGTTCGGCGTTCGGTGGGACGAGTTTTCTGGACTACTCGGCGCCCATTGGCACCGACATGCGGACCCGCTATATCAATCGCCATCGCATCGAAAAAAAGGATCCCACCGCGGCGATGAGCGAGCCCGTCGAGCCGATCATCTACTACGTGGACCGCGGCACTCCTGAGCCGGTCCGCTCGGCCCTGATTGAAGGCGCAAGCTGGTGGAACCAGGCGTTTGAAGCGGCCGGTTTCCAAAACGGCTTTCAGGTGCAGGTCATGCCCGAAGGGGCCGACCCGATGGACGTGCGCTACAACACCATCACCTGGGTGCACCGGTCCACGCGCGGATGGAGCTACGGCGGCTCAATCTCCGACCCGCGTACCGGTGAGATTCTCAAAGGCCATGTCTCACTGGGTTCGCTGCGGTGGCGTCAGGACTATCTGATTTTTGAGGGCCTGCTGTCCCCCTACGCCAACGGGACCGAGAAGCCCGCCATCCTTGAGCAGACGGCGCTGGCTCGCATTCGTCAGCTCGCGGCGCACGAAGTGGGGCACACCATCGGGCTTGGTCATAACTACTACAACAGCACGGCGGGGCGAATCTCAGTGCTCGACTACCCGCATCCGCTGATTACACTGCAGCCAGACGGCACGATGGACTTGTCAAAGGCCTACGAAGTCGGCATCGGTCCCTGGGACAAGGTGTCCATCCAGTACGGTTACTCGCAGTTCCCGGCTGGCACCGACGAGCCTGCCGCGTTGAAGAAGATTCTCGACGATGCCTGGGACAAGGACCTCCGGTACATGTCGAATCAGGACCTCGACCTCAATCCCGGAGTGGACCAGTGGAATAACGGCACCGATCCGGCGGCAGAGTTGACGCGCATGCTGACCTTGAGACGCGCGGCGATGGAAGGGTTTGGCGAGCGTGCCATTCAGCTCGGCCGTCCCATGGCGACCATCGAAGAAGCGCTGGTGCCTGTCTATCTTCATCATCGATATGCGGTGGATTCCGCCGTCACGACCCTGGGCGGCCAGGAGTACATCTATGCGATGCGCGGTGATGGCCGGACGCCGATGCGATGGGCCTCGGCCGAGAAACAGAACGCCGCCCTCGACGCGCTCATGGGCGCACTCCGGATGAGTGATCTGGTCCTGCCGTCAGCCGTCGTGCTGACCATTCCGCCGCGTCCGCCAGGGTTCGGTCTGACCCGTGAGACGTTCCCCCGCCTGACCGGAGGAGCGTTTGATCCCGTGTCCCCCGCTGTCACAGCGACCGAATTGGTGGTGAGCGGCATGCTGACCAACACCCGGGCCGCGCGGATGGTGGCGCAAAAGGCAGTCGATAACTCACTGCCGGGCCTCGACGACGTCATCAACCGCCTGGCCGCGACCGTGTTTGATGTGCGGCCTGCGAACGGATATGAGTCCGAAGTCAACCGGGCGATGGAACGCGTGGTCGTCAGCCAGTTGATGTCGTTGGCCCAGTCAGCACCAATGACCCAGGTGCGAGCCATCGCGTCGCAGACGCTTCGGTCGCTGCCAACTCGCGGATCCCTGAGCCCTGACACCACGACCAATGCGGCCGAGAAAGCCCATCGCGAATTGCTGGGTGAAGACATCAAGCGGTTCCTCGAGCGGCCGTATGCCGACATGCCGCCCGCCGATATTCTTCAGCCACCGCCGGGCGCTCCGATCGGTGACATCGGGATGGACTATCTCCTTGGCCTGGACTCCTGCGGATGGCGCAGGCAATAGGAATGAGGCAATTGGGCAATGAGGCAATGGGGCAATGACAATGGGGCGTCTGAGCATTGCCTCACTGCCTCATTGCCCAATTGCCTAATTGTCTTATGCTTGCGGCTTGAAGTACAGCACCAGTGAGGCGCCGGCTGCGACCAACACGAACCCGACCCAGAGCAGGGGATTCGGCGATTCTTTCGGGGGATGTTGATACATCGTGAACAACACGTTCACGACTGGCGCGCCGCCGAACACCAACGGCATCACATAGGTTGGCACACCCCCGGCGCGAAACGCGTAGATGATGAAGATGGCCCCGACGGCCCCAAGGGCCCCAGCTCCGGCTGCGCCCAGCACGCCGTCAGTGGTCCACCCCTTGGTGAGCTCGCCCTGCGCCATCAGCGCCACAACTGGCACGATCACGCCGATGATGAAGTACGCCGCGCCCACGCACAGCAGTGCCCGGAACGGACTGCCCAGTTTGACCTGTCCCTGGTGCATCGCCGGTCCGTACAACCCCCAGGACAGTGCCGCGCCTATTGCCAGTGCTACCCAATGCATCGCAGCATCCTATCCGAGGACACCCCGTCGGGCCTAAGGCCGGACCCCGGACCCCACTTCAGAAACTGATGCGGACGCCGACCTGCCCCTGCCGGGCGGAAGTGATCGTCGAGCTGATCCTGCCGAACGACGAGAGTGGGGTTTCGTTGTCCGATGTTCCGCTGAAGGCGACCAGCGATGGTGGACCGAAGTTGGCGCGGCTGAAGACATTGAACACTTCTGCTCGCAGTTCCCCGCGCCCGCGACCGGCGCCGAGTCGATTGAGCGTGACAAACTTGCTCAGTGCCAGATCGACCGTCCGAAGGTCAGGGCCAATCAGTTCGTTGCGGCCGACGTTGCCAAACGTGCCCGCTGGCTGCAAGGCAAACGCTGATGGGTTGAACCACTGGCTCGGGTTGCCCGTCACGGCGTCTTCGGGGCCACGGCCCGCCGCATAACTGGGCCGGTCCGGTCCGGTGCCGGGACCAAGCGATGGCGACCACAACGACCGCGATCGATTCGTCTGCACGAACGGTGTCAGCGGACTGCCGCTGCGCAGGCGGGCGATGCCCGACAGCCGCCACCCCGAGAGCGGTTCCCACACAAAATTGGTCACCCAGTTGTGTGCCGCGTGGAAGTCAGACAACCCCTTGTTGTAGTTGGGAATGAATTCGGGCAACGCCGACACGGCCGCCGAGGTGGAGTCAGAGAAGAACGTCGCATTCTGCGTGGTGTCTTCAGAGGTTGACCACGTGTAAGACGACTGCACTTGCAGGCCGTGCGCCCAGCGCTTCTTGACCTCCACGACCAGCGCTTTGTACCACGCGTCGCCGTCGCTCGATTTCAACTCGATGGCTGAGAAGCTGCTGTTGGGTCGGGTGAGTCCTGCTGGGTAGAAGACGGTCCCGTCAGGCAATGTCGTTGGCGTCGGGACGTTGACGTCGGAGTTACGCCACAAATGCTGTCCACGCGACCCGGCATACCCCAGGGTGACGACCCAGTCCGCAAAGAGTTCCTGCTGGATGTTCACGTTCCACATGTGGACGCGCGGCAACTTGATGTCGTACTGAATGGGGCGTACCGCGATGCCGGTGCCCCGTTCGAAGGGAGGCACGGGGAATGTCGGTCCCGGGATAATCACCCGAGGCGTACTGGGCGGATTGGTGACCGTCACGATCAGGTCCTGCTGGTTGTTGGTGTTGTAGTAGAGCCCGTACCCACCCCGCACTGAGGTTCGGCCGTCGCCCCGCACGTCCCACGCCGCACCGAGACGGGGTGACAGCGCGCCCCCAGGATTGTCGTAGAGCGGACCAGGTGTGGGCGCACTGGCCACCAAGTCGCGCATGTTGATGTCGCGCCCACCCGTATCCACGGGCATCGTCGACCCTTCGTACCGCAGCCCAAGATTGAGCGCCAGGCGCGGCGTGACCTGCACGTCGTCCTGCACGTAGAAACCGTAGACCGTGAACGGCCACTTCCGGTTGATATCGCCGCCCGGCGTCAGCCCGATGAACAAGGCCGGGGTGTTACGCAGGAACGCCGAAAGGTTGGCGAAGCGAAAGATGCCAAGGCTGAACGTTGGGTTGAACTCTTCCGAGACGTAGTGCTCGGCCAGAGCGCCGGCCTTGAGCAGGTGTCGCCCGGTGGCCTTGGTGGCGTCATAGTTCAGGCTGAAGACGTCCTGGTTCAGTCGGACGTCGACCGAAATCTGAGGGCCGAACCGCGGCAGGCCGCCGATGTCGATGGCCCCCATCAGGGAGCGGCCCGGGACGAAGGCGCCGACGGCTTCCGTGGTGTTGGCCTCGACCGCTTGACCAATTCGCGTCCGGCTGTACCCGAAACGGATCGTGTGCAGCAAGGTCGATGACAAGGCCTGTCGGTACTCGACGGTGGCAAACTGGTTCCGCGACACAAACGAACGCGGGAATTGCGGGTAGTCCGTTGGAAGACGTTGTTCGGCGTCATCGACCGTATAGCGACCAAAGAGCTGGATGCCGTCCGCCAGCACCGCATCGATGCGCAGTTGGCCGAAATGTTGGGTGAGTCTCTGGTCAAACGAGAACGTGTACCGCGCCAGGCCCCCGCCGATATTCTCACCGTTCGCGTGTGGAAACTCGTTCAGGTACGGAGCGACCGCTGGATTAACCGGAATAGTCACGCCGCCAGGCAGGATGCCCGCGCGTGCGTTGTCGTCGGGTACGGTGGTCACGATCGTGCGGCCGAGGTTTTCGAGCAGCGCCTCATATCCCGCAAAGAAGAACACGCGGCCCTTACGCACGGGGCCACCCAGCGTGGCGCCGAACTGGTTGCGGACAAAGTTGGGCTCGTCACCGACGTCGAAATAGTTGCGTGCGTCGAGCGCTTCGTTGCGATGGAACTCAAACGCACTGCCGGTCCACGTATTCGTGCCCGACTTCGTGATGGCATTGACCTGCCCGCCAACATTGCGCCCGTACTCCGCATTGTAGGTATTCGCTTCCAGCCGAAATTCCTGCACGGTGTCCATGCCCAGAGCTGTGCCCGCCGCAGAGCCTGCCGGACCATTCGTAAAGTCGTTCAGTAACGTGCCGTCGAGCAGATACACATTGGACCTGGGGTTCTGACCGTTCACGCTCATTGCAAGGCCGTGGGCGACGACCGAACCGTTATCGCGATTGGGAAATGGGGTGACACCAGGCAGCAGTGACATCAGGTCGGTAATGTTCCGTCCGTTCACCGGGAGTTGGGCGATGGTGCGTTGGTCGACGAGATAACTCAGTTCCGCCGACCGCGTGTTGACCTGGGATGCCGCGCCGCTGACCATGACCGTTTCCGAGGCACCGACGTCAAGGACCAGAGTGAGCGACGCATTCTCGCCAACGGTCAAACGGATCCCCGCGCGCACCAATGGGCGAAAGCCGGAAAGCGAAGACCGGACCTCGTACTCCCCAGCGGGCAGGCCCGCGAATGTGAAGCGGCCGTCGGCACCGGTGATGGTCTGCCGTGTCACGCCCGTATCCACGTGGCGCGCACTGATCTGAGCGCCCGGCAGGACGCCACCGGACGCGTCTTGGACCACGCCAGCCAGGGTCGCACTGGTCTGAGCCGATGCGGCTGATCCCGACAGGGTCAGGATGAGCGAGATGAGAGGGACGATGGACAGACGACGGATTTTCACGACAAGTACCCTCCGGGCGTGCTCAAGTTGGCCGACGCGAGTGACACGCAGGCCGTCTCCTCAAAGTATAGTGAAAGAACACATGCACAACGCGCAAGACCCCGCTGCGGTGGCCGACACCGAGGTTGGCAGTTACTTCGTCGCAAATTACCCGCCGTTTTCGATGTGGACTGAGGATGCCGTAGAGGCACAGGCACGCCCAGCGCTGAGCCGACCATCACTGCCAGCCGGTGATTCACCACGCGTGCCGCTCGGTCTGTACCTGCACATTCCGTTCTGCCGGAAGCGCTGCCACTTCTGCTACTTCCGCGTGTATACCAACAAGAACGCTCAGGAGGTGGAGTCGTATCTTGATCTGCTCGCCCGCGAGTGGGAACTCTACGGCTCCGTTGAGGCGTTGGCAGGACGGCCTCTGGATTTTGTCTACTTTGGTGGCGGCACGCCTTCGTTTCTGTCCACGGGACAACTCGATCGGCTGGTGACGCGGCTGACGAAGCGGACACCGTGGACCACGGCTGAAGAAATCACTTTTGAATGTGAGCCGGGCACGTTGACCCAAGCCAAGCTCAGCGCGATTCGGCAGATGGGCGTCACTCGCCTGAGCCTCGGCGTGGAAAACTTCGACGACAAAATCCTTGAAGCCAACGGCCGCGCGCATCGGTCACCAGAGATTGGGCGCGCGTATGGGTTTGCTCGCAAGTTGGGCTTCCCGCAGATCAACATCGATCTCATCGCCGGCATGTTGGGTGAGACCGACGAGAATTGGCATCGTTGCGTGGAGCAGACCCTGGCGCTTGAGCCCGACAGCGTGACGATCTATCAAATGGAGCTGCCGTACAACACGACGATTAGCGCCGACAAACTCAAGGGCACAGGCCAGTTCGCCGAGACGGTCGCCGACTGGGCGACCAAACGGCGCTGGGTGAAAGAAGCATTTGCCGCGCTGGAGTCAGCCGGGTATCACGTGGGCAGCGCGTACACGGCCGTGCGCGATTCCAACGCCAAATTCGTCTACCGCGATCGCCTCTGGCAGGGCGCAGATCTGCTGGGCCTTGGTGTGGCGTCGTTTGGTCATATCAATGGCGTGCACGTACAGAATCTTGATAAGTGGGACACGTATGGCGCAGCGGTCACCAACGGCCAACTGCCGTTGGCGCGTGCATATCAGCCGACGCCTGATGAACGGTTGATTCGTGAATTCGTGCTGCAGCTCAAGCGCGGATGGATCGCGACCGAGTACTTCCAGAATGCGTACGGCGTCAACGTGACTGAGCGCTTCCGGATGGAAATCGCGACGCTCAAAAGCGAAGGCTGGCTCAACACGCAGACGCCTGAGCGTTTTGAACTGACGCGCGACGGACTGCTGCGCGTCGACACACTCTTGCCGCGGTTTTTCCTGCCACAACATCAGGACGTCCGCTACACATAATGCCCACCGAGTCAGCGGACTACGACGTCATCGTGGTTGGTGGAGGCCCTGCTGGCTCCACGACCGCCGCGCTGCTCGCCGCCCGTGGTCACCGCGTTGTCGTGCTCGAACGAGAGCGCATGCCGAGGTATCACATCGGCGAGTCGCTGATTCCCTATTGCTGGTTCACGCTCGATCGCCTCGGTGTCCTCGACAAGATGCACGCATCCGCGGATACCAGGAAATACAGCGTGCAATTCGTCTCAACGGCCGGGCGCGTGTCGCACCCGTTCTATTTCTTTCAGACGATCGCTCACGAATGTGCGGTGACGTGGCAGGTGGTGCGCAGTGAGTTCGACGCCATGTTGCTCGACAACGCCCGCGACAAAGGGGCCGAGGTGCGTCAGGGGGCCACGGTTCGCGACGTGCTCATGGAGGGCACACGTGTCGTCGGTGTTCGGGTCGACGAAAAAGACGGTACGCGGGGCCTGGAAATCCGGGCCAGGGTCGTGGTCGATGCCACGGGCCGCGACACGCTGCTCTCAAGAAAATTCGGGTGGTTGAAGCGCGACGCGGATCTTCACAAGATTGCGTTGTGGACCTACTTCAAGGGTGCCAAGCGGGATCCCGGCCTTGACGCCGGTGCGACGACCGTTGCGTACGTTCCAGAAAAAGGCTGGTTCTGGTACGTGCCGCAGCATTCCGACATCGTCTCCGTTGGTGTCGTGGGCGGTCCAGAGTATTTGTACCGGGAGACGCGCGACCCGGAAGCAATCTTCGCGCGAGAAGTGCGCGACTGTGCGTGGATTCACGATCACCTGGAGGGGGCCACCCAGGTTGAGCCCGTGCAGGCCACCGGCGAGTACTCGTACCACTCGGCCCAGGCAGCCGGAGATGGGTGTTGTCTGGTCGGCGACGCGTTCTCATTTCTGGACCCGCTGTTCTCGTCGGGCGTGTTCCTTGCACTCAAGGGCGGCGAGATGGCCGCTGACACCATTCATGCCGCGCTCGAAGCCGGGGATGTGTCAGCCGCCAAGTTTGAAGGATACCTGCGAGATCAACAGCACGCCGTGAATAGCTTTCGCTCCCTCGTTCTTGCGTTCTACGACCTCAGTTTCAGTTTTCGGGAATTCCTCGACGAATACCCGCACCTGCACAGTTCAATCGTCGACACGCTGGTGGGCAACGTCTTCACCGACCTGGCACCGCTCAATGCCGCGCTCGCCGAGTTCGCGCAGCGCTCGGCGCGCGTCGAGATTTCCGCCACGACGGCGTAGTATCACCAGATGCCCGCCCGCTTTCGATATTCCAGACGCGTCCAGTTCCACGAAACAGACCTGGCTGGCATCGTCCATTTCAGCTGGTACTTCCGCTACATGGAAGAGGCCGAACATGCGTTGTGGCGTTCAGTCGGAATGAGCATTGTTCCCGAGACCGAAGACGTCGGATTTCCCAGAGTGGCCGTCAGTTGCGATTTTAAGGCGCCGCTGGCGTTTGAGGAAGAGTTCGAGGTCGACATCCGGGTGGAGGCGATCGGGCGCCGCTCGATTCGCTACTCCTGCACGATCGTCAAAGGCGAGCAGGTGATGGCGACCGGCTCGATGACCTCCGCCTGTGTCACCAGAGACGCCGATCACGTCGTCCGATCCACGGCAATACCCGACGATATCGTCCGACGACTGCAGTAGAATCGTACCAGTTCGTACGAATTCCATATGTCGGTGGCCAATCTTTTCATCGCCTGTAATTTGGTCGTGCTTCCGGGCTGGCTCCTCTTGGCAGTCATGCCGGCGTGGCGGTGGACGCGCGTGTTGGCCGCCTACGTGATTCCAGGCGTATTGGCAGCGCTTTATCTGGCAGTCATGTTGTCTGACCTCAACGTGATGAAGGGGAGCTTCGGTTCAATTGAGGAGGTCGGTCGCCTGTTTCAAAATGAATGGCTCCTGCTGGCTGGCTGGATCCACTACCTGGCGTTTGATTTGTTCGTCGGGGCCTGGCAAGTGCGCGATGCCCAGCGACTGGAGGTGCCGCATCTGTTGGTCGTGCCCTGCTTGGCGTTGACCTTCATTGCCGGCCCCGTCGGCCTCCTCGCCTACTTCATCGTTCGAGCCACGGTCGTCCGCAAGATGCCGGGCACCGAGCCGCCCACGTCTCACCGCAGGCGTCGGACCACGTAGCGACACGCCGCACGGGATCGAACGCCATGGCATAATGCCGTTTCTTCACATGAGGTCTGCACGATGACGAATCGGCTCACGCCTGTCCAATGGCTGATCTGCGCAGTTGCGGCGCTTGGTTTTGCGTTTGATATCTACGAATTGTTGATGCTGCCGCTGATCGCGCGGCCGGCGCTGGCGAGCTTGATCAGTGTGACACCCGGGACGCCGGAGTTTTCGTACTGGATCGGACTGCTGTTCTGGATCCCAGCCATTGCCGGCGGCATCTTCGGGTTGCTCGGCGGTTATCTCACCGACCGTTACGGCCGTCGACGGGTCCTGGTCTGGAGCATTCTGCTGTACGCGGGCTCTGCGTTCGCCGCAGGGTTCACGACCAGTGTCTGGTGGTTCCTGTTCTTCCGCTGCACCACGTTTATCGGCGTCAGTGTGGAGTTTGTCGCCGCCGTCGCCTGGCTCGCCGAGATGTTCTCTGACCCGAAGCTGCGAGAAAAGGCGCTGGGGTATACGCAGGCCTTTTCGTCGATTGGCGGCTTGCTCGTCACTGGAGCGTATTTTCTGAGTGTGCGCTACGCCGATGCATTGCCCGCGATCTACGGCCAGCATGAAGCGTGGCGGTACACCCTGATGTCTGGTGTGATCCCTGCGCTTCCCTTGATTCTGATTCGGCCGTTTCTTCCCGAGTCACCCGCCTGGGCTGAAAAGAAGGCCGCAGGCACGCTCCGTCGCCCGAGCGTCGCCGCGCTCTTTAGTCCTGACCTGCGGCGCACGACAATCATCACGACATTGATGGTCGCCTGTTCGTACGGCGCGGCGTTTGGAGCCATCCAGCAGATACCCGGCATGGTGCCCGGTCTTCCAGAGGTGGCCTCGCTCGCGAAGCCGGCGCAGCAGGAGATCATCTCGGCTGTGCAGTCGTATCAGGAAATTGGCGGGCTGGTCGGGCGGTTCGCCCTGGCGTTCTTCGCGCTCCTTATCGTCGGGCGCCGCAATCTCTTGCGCGTGTTCCAGGTGCCAGGCCTCATCATCGTTCCACTCGTCTTTCTCTATCCAGCGCGTGACAATCTCGAACTGCTCAAGTGGGGCGTGTTCTTCGCCGGCTTCTTCACCGTTGCGCAGTTCAGCTTCTGGGGCAACTATCTGCCGCGTGTCTTTCCCACCCACCTGCGCGGCACGGGAGAGTCCTTTGCGGCGAATATCGGTGGCCGCATGCTCGGGACGTCGTTCGCCTTTGTGACCACCTCGCTTCTGGCGCCAATCATGGAGGGAGCCCCACCGCTGCAACTGGCGAAGGCCGCAACCTTGGTCGTCGCCGGTGTGTATGGAGTGGGGGTCATCCTGAGCTTCTTCCTGCCAGAACCGAAGGGCACGGCTCTGCCGGAGTGACACGGTGGCTGTGACGCTCCTGGCGCGCACCATCTTCGTGGCCCTGGTCGCCACCGTCGGCGACTTCATCTGGTTTGAGTTCGGCGTGTCGCACACGGCCTGGCATGGCATTCTTCATGGTGCCGTGTTGTTGCTCGCTGTGGGATTGGTGCTCGGGCATCATGCTGGCGCGTTGTGGCGAGGGGCACTGGGCGGCGTGTTCTCGGGTGTCGCCGGCGCGCTGACGTTCTACGCGGTAGCGGGTGGACTAGGCTACCTGGCGGCACTGCTGACGGCCTGGGTGTTCACGTGGATCGTACTGGCGGCCGTGGCCGCCTGGCTGCGCGAGGAACTGGCCACGGTGCGTCGCTGGATCCTGCCTGGACTTGCCGCGGCCGTCGCCAGTGGTGTGACGTTCTACCTGGTGTCCGGCATCTGGACCGAGCATCCCGACGGTGGGCGCAACTATCTCTGGCATCTGATGGCCTGGACTCTCGCCTGGGGGCCCGGTGTGACCCTGCTCACATGGAAACGCGTCTCTACTCCGCTCGCAACCTGAGGGCTACGACCCGAAGGCGTAGATTCGTCCGTCGCCATCCCCGATGATGACGCGGCCGCCGGCCACTGCGGGCGAGGCCGTAATGGGGGCAGCCGCGTCGAACTCCCACAGCTTTTCTCCGGACGCGACATCCAGGACGTACAGCTTCCCGTCGCTGGAGCCGACAATGACCCGGGTGCCGACGATGGCGGGGGAGGACTCGACGCGGGCGCGCGTGCGAAAGACCCAACGCTGTGTGCCCGTGGCCATGTCGAGGGCGCGAATATTCTTGTCGCGTCCCCCAAGAATCATGGTGCCATTGGCCACGGCTGACGAAGAGTAGAAGGGGAACTGGCGATCCGGATCCAGGAAACGCCACTTGACCTTCCTGGCCGCGATATCCACGGCAACCACTTCGTTGGCAAACGTGCCGTAGT
The DNA here is from genome assembly GCA_013203475.1 of Acidobacteriota bacterium. GTDB lineage: Bacteria > Acidobacteriota > Vicinamibacteria > Vicinamibacterales > SCN-69-37 > SYFT01. Next base: position 13,228 of record JABMNV010000021.1, on the reverse strand, counting down.
ACGCGATGCCATCCACAATGGCGGGTGATGCCGCCGTGTAGGCCCCGGTGCTGAGCGCGAGCACGGACGTGCCGTCACTGATGCGGATGCCGTGAAAAATCTCGTCACAGCCGCCAAAGTAAGCCACGCCATTCCAAATCGCCGGTGTGGAGTGCACGTAGTTGTCCGTGGCCGCTTTCCAAAGGAGCGTGCCAGTGGCGGCATCCAGTGCGTAGAGATGGCCGTCGTACGATCCAATCAGGACTTTGCCGCCGACCACGACCGGAGATGACTTGATCTCCGCCCCGGTCTTGAACGTCCAGCGAGCCTTGCCGGTCACGATGTCGACCGCGTGAAAGACACCATCGAGGTCGCCGATGTAGACCAATCCGTTGGCGACGGCTGGTGACGACTCGCCGATGCCGAGGTCATCACTGGTGGCTTCGTACGACCATTTGAGTTTCCCGGTTGCCGCGTCGAGCGCGAGCAGCGCCCCACCAGAGGTGCCGACGTAGGCGACACCGTTGACCACGGCGGCCGAGGACTCGATCGCGTAGCCCGCTTCGTAGGTCCACTGCAAACGAAGGGTCGCAGGAAGAGTCGAGGCAGCGATGCCAGTCAGTGCTGGGCTGTTACGGAACTGCGACCACGACGACGTCTGGGCCGCAGCGACGGGAGCGAAGGCACCCGCGCTCCAAGCTCCCAAGGCCACAACGAGAAGAACCACGACGCCATTCCCCCACTGCCTCATTGCGTCATTGCCCCATTGCCTAATTGCCTAATTGCCCAATTATCTAGGCTTAGCGCCCTCTTGAATGGCGAACAGGTTGTTGCGCGTCATGACGAACATCACGCCGTTGGATGTGACCAGCGACGAATAGACCGAGCTGCCCATGTTTACTTCGTTAATCACTTTCAGTTCACGTCCGTGCTGCAACACCGTCATGTCGCCGTCCTCGTCTCCGAGATACACCTTGCCGTCCACGATGACGGGAGAACTCCACATGGCAGCAAACATGTCGTGCACCCAGACAGGCTGTCCGTTCTTGAGGTCGACGCAGTGCAGGAACCCGCTGAAGTCGGCGGCGTAAATCAGACCGTCCTTGATTGCGACCGTCGAGATCGATCGGCGAATCTTGTCGTAGTGCCACAGTCGCCCGGTCTGCGTGATGTCGCCACGCTTGGTCGCATCAATGGCGTACAGGTGGCCGATACCTTCACCATGTTCGGGGTCCTGGCCGTTCGCGATGTAGACAACGTTCTCGTAGACCACGGGTGTTGAGATGAGTTCGTTTCTCGTCTTGGGCCAGACCGAGTCTTTAGGATTGGCATCAAACTCCCACAATTTCTTGCCGCTGAGTGCCTCATAGCCTCGAATCCAGCCGTCGCCTTGTCCGTGAATGACCTGCGCCACGCCGTCGATCGTTGCCACGGTCGGCGTGGACCACTGGCCGTGCAAAATCCTGTCGCCTGGTGAGGCATCTTCCCAGGCGAGTGCGCCCGTGCGGCGATCGATCGCAATGATGGCCGGCGCTTTCGGTGACGGAATGTTCACGTGGCTTTCGTCCTGGCCGTTTCCCGTTGAGACATAAATCAGGTTCTCGTAAAAATTCGGTGATGAGTTGGCCAGGTTGTGAGGGAAGGCGCCCACTTCTTCCATCATGTCGAACTGCCAGATGATGTCCGGGTCGTGTGTGCCCGTCAGTTCTTCGTCCTTGAACGGACCATCATTTTCGTCATCCTGAAAACCATGAATGTCGACGGCCACGACCACGCCGCGGTTTGATGTGAAGTACGCGATGTCATCCAAGACTAGGGGTGAAGACGCGATGCCCTGGAACGGCCAGTCGTTCGCCCGTCCCGACGACAGCTTGGGATAGGTGGCCTGCCAGAGGAACTCTCCGTTAGATTCGCGGAAGGCCATCACCACGCCGCGGTCACCGGCTTGTTTCGGATCGCGAGTCGCTTCGCTGTTCGTGCCAAGAAGTACGACACCCCCGGCGACCACGGGATTGCCGTAACTCTGGGATCCAAGCGCCGCGACCCACTTGATGTTCTGACCGGTCTTGACATCCCAGTTCGTGGGTAGGCCTGTCGCATCAGACACCATATTGCGGTCTGGTGCCCCCCCCCACATATGCCAGTCCGTGACGCCCTTGCCGGCACCCGAGGGGGCGGTCGTGACTGCCAGCGCACATACGAGAACGAGAGCGAATTTCTTCATCGCAAAATTCCTATTGATTCTTATAAACCTTGAAATTATCGAAGAACACGTCTGAAATGCCGTCTCCGTACAAACCGGGCGCACCCTCGCGGTGCGGAATGCGGTCGACTTTCTCGATCGTCCACGCGTCGGGTTCGCGTTCGGCGCTTGGCCATACCTTGCCTTGCACCAGCGTAGTGCCGTCCGCTTGATTGGCGACTCGGAGTTTCATGCGGTACCAGGTATCCACCGGCCACGTGATCTGGTCCACGCTGACCGTCATCTCGTTGGCCGCCTGCCACGGCTGCAACTCGAGCTTCTGGTTGTTGCCGAACATCATCAAGATGTACCGCTGGTTGATCACGCCGACGTCACCGCGTTGACGCCGTATTTCGACGCCGCGCACGTCCACCTCAACGGTGTAGTCTGACCAGTCGGGGCGCCCCATCAAGAGCTTGGTGCGGCGGCCCACGCTTCCGTCGCGCGGTCGGACAATCACCCGACTGCCGGCGACGTCCTGTGTCTGAATCTTGAGATTCGACGTCCACCACGCAGGGCCTGCTGTGATGTCTTCGAAGTCATACGACCAGGGCAGAGCGGGAATCACGCGGACGCGGGCCTGACCGGTCACGCCGGAGACGGTCGCTTTCAGGTAGCCGGCCGCACCTCCTGCCGGCGCGGTGAAGTGGCCTTCCCGGCTGATCGTGCCCGCCAGTTGGTCGGTGGTCCACTGGATCTCGCCGGCACTGGCTTCGCGCATGAACTCACCCCGCGCGTTGAAGAGCCGAGCGACAAAGTTCTGCGACGCACCAGAGTCGAGGAGTGCCTCATACGGAAAGACCTGCACCGCCGTCGCCGGACCGCTGGCCATCCCCGCAGAGGAGGTCGGAGTCGTCGGGCTGGCGGTGGTGGCCTGTTTCGGTCCTATCGCGTAGACGCGTTCCATCGACGTGACGTAGATTCGGCCATTCGCCACTGCGGGTGACGCGATGATCGGTTCAGGCTCATCGGCGGTGCCCAACACGTCTTCATCGAGGATTTCCACGCCGGTCGCGCTGGGCCTCAGGATGTAGAACTTGCCGTTCTCCGTGCCGATAAACAGTTTGCCGTCGGCCAGTGTGGGCGATCCCTTCTGAAGGGTGCCCAGTGTCTTTCTCCACAGTTCCTGGCCGGTCTTGAGGTCGAGCGCCGCGAGAATCGCGCCATTGTCCACGGCATACAGCCGCTCGTCGTCCATCACCGGGGACGAAAATGTTGCCATGAATCCGTGGGTCTTCCACTTGACGGCAGCACCGGTCAGCGCCCCGGTGCCGGTCGGCGTGATCGCTGCGATCATCCCCATTTCGGTGGTGTCGAGGTTCTCCTCGCCGTGGGTGATGTACACCGTGTTGTCGCGGAAGAGCGGGCTGTTGAGAATGGCCCGTTTGCTCACCTCAAGGCTCCAGACGGGTTCGCCCGTTCGCAATTTCATGCCGTGGAACACGCCATCGGTGCCGCCGACGATGAACTGCTGGATGCCATCGACGTTGGCCACGATCGGACTCGAGTAGTTCGTGTCGTAGTGCCTCGCCTGCGGTGCACTGATCCACACGGTCTGCCCAGTGGCCGTATCAAAGGCGAAGTAGCGGTTGCCCGGGCGCCCCAGGTCGCCCCAGCCCTGGAGCAGCGCGTTCAGGATGACGAGGTCGCCCTCCACGATCGGTGAGGTCGTGCGACCACCGTGCGTTGTGATGACGCCGTGTTCCTCCGCCATGGACCGTTTCCACAACACCGTGCCCTGAGGCGAAAGAGCCAGCAACTCGGCCGACACCGTAAACATGAAGATGTTTCCGGTCTTGGGATCCACGGCAGGTGAGGCCCATCCGCCCCGATGCTGCGGCACGTCGCTCAGGTATTGGCTGACCTTGTGCTCCCAGAGCACTTGTCCGGAATTGGCGTCCACGGCCACGAGGCGCTCCTGCGTCAACGCCACGTCACCCGTCGTCGTGGTCTGCAGGTAGAGCCGATCGTCGAAAATGACAGGCGTGGAGCGACCTCCAAACGGCAGCGTCCACGCCAGGTTTTCGCCCGCGGGCGACCACTGCGACGGCAGATTGCGCTCCGGGGACGACCCATTGCGGCTTGGACCTCGCGAATCGGTCCAGTTGGTGGCGAGTAGCGCGGGGGCAATGCCCGCCGCGAACAGGATCATCAGGAGGGTTTTTCGCATGGGGGGATACTCCGGACCTTATCGTGCCCCGACGGCAGGGTCAATACTACAGGGCCCAACCGGCAGGACCAACCAGCGCATAATAGTGTATGCGTTTCGGTCGCACTCGACACTTACGGCCCTTCGGGGGCCTTCTGTTGGTGCTGGTCCTGGGCGCCTCGTGTGGTCCGGATCCAGAAAGTGAGCGCCTCAGGGCCACCTCCAGAGGGGTCTACGACCACGAAACTGGTGCACTCACCGAGATCACCTTCGACCGGGACAAGAATGGTGTGGTCGACACTTGGACCCAGATCACGGCGGGACGACCCGTGTCCTCAAGACTTGATCAAGATGAAGACGGCGTGATCGACCGCTGGGAAGAGTACGACGACCAGGAAAAGCTGGTGCGGGCCGGTTGGATTCGTGCCGCCCTGGGGCCCCCGCCCGACCCTGCGGCTTCGGCTCCGCCGTCAACGGCCACCGCGCCGCCAACCCTTGAGCCGAATACATGGGCCTATGTGGGGCCGGATGGCACCGTGACGCGTGTCGAATATTTTGACATCGACGCCACCGGTGCTCGCCTGATGACACTTCGCGAGTTCCTCGAGAACGACCAGCTCGTGCGAATCGAAAAAGATGTGAATGGCGATGGCAGGATGGACAAATGGGAAGTCTACGAAGGGGGGGCGAGTCAAGACGGCCGAGTTCGACCTCGGAGCAGACGGGAAGCCTGACCAGCGTTTCACACACAATGCAACCGGCCAGCTCGTGCTGATCGAAAGTGAACCGGACTCCCGGGGCCAACACACCAAACGTGTCGTGCCCGGCAGTCGCTGACCAGATTGACCAGATATGTTACGCGTCGCATGTGATCTCGATGGCACCCTGGCTGACTTGTCCGCCGCCTACCGGCGCGTGGAGCAACGTATCCAAAGCGACTCCGATGGTGTGGTGTGGGACGCTATCAGGGGCATCGAGAATTTCTGGACCACGCTCGATCCCATTGAACCCGGTGTCACCCGTCGGCTGTTTGAGCTGTCACAGGATGGCCGATAGGAAGTGTTCTTCATCACCCAGCGCCCAGCCACCGCCGGGCACCCTGTTCAGCGGCAGACCCACCGCTGGCTGGTTGAGCAAGGGTTTGAATCCCCCAGTGTCTTGGCAGTCCACGGGTCCCGTGGCCGGGCGGCGCTGGCACTGGATCTCGACTTCCTCATCGACGACCTGCCGCGCAACTGTGTGGACGTGGTCTACGATTCCCACTGCCGGCCCCTCTTGGTGTCTCGCGGGGACGACCCGGACGGGGAAGAGACCGCCAAGCGCTTCAAGATCGCTGTCGTGCGCTCAGTCTCCGAGGCACTGGACCTGCTCAGTGCCAACGCACCGACCGTCCCTGACGAGACGTTCAGTGCCCGGGTATTAAAGCGACTCGGTCTGGGATAGTCAGCAGGACGTTTAGCGCGGCAGTGAGGCGGACAAACGCTCTCCGGCCTGAATCGCCACCGTCAATCGGTTTTCAGGAGGAGGCACCGGGCACACGTACGACACGTTGAACACGCAGAACGGATGATACGCACGATTGAAGTCCAAGTCGTACAGCGTCGTTGACGTCCGCTCCAGCTCCAAATAGCGGCCACCTCCGTAGGTCTCGGTCCCGCTGGTCAGATCGCCGAACGGCACGAAGAGTCGCGTGATGGTCCGGGTCCCTTCGTCCGCGAACGCCGTCAACGTCAGCGGCGTGCCCTTCAGACTGAAACTGAGCGTGCCGACCCGTTGCATCCGGCGCATTTCGGTCGACGACGTTGGCAACTCGATGACGAGTCTGGGCGCCTCGCGATTTTCGTTCAACACGGCCGGCATCTGATACGCCGAGTCAATCGGATAATACGGCAGGCCTCGGAATCCCGCCCGGTCAGCGGCGGGTATCGGCGAGTCTGTTTCCGACCGGAACATCGCATCCTTGGAGGCCCGCCACGTCAGGGTGTCCTGATCATGCGACGTGTCATCCATCGGCTGCGGCCCTGACGTGCAGCCCCCATGGGCGATGACGAACGCGGCAAGCAGGACGGGAATCGTGACGGTGCGCACGCGCCATTCTACCGCGCCAAGCCCCAGCACCGAGCACCCAGCACTAAAGCACCCAGCACCATTACCGAAACAGATACGCTTTCTTCTCAGTGATCGCATCGGCCAGTCGACGCCGGGCTGCCACCGTGTCCACCGGAGTGACTTTCAGCAGGCGCCGGAGGGCCGCGAGCATCGTGCGCTGCGTATCGCCCGTGGTCATGGCTTGAATCGCCGTCCGCGCTGCTGTGTCAGCGCGCAACGCCGCATCGTGCGTCAGCACCGCGGCCGCATCGGCCTGCAGCGCCGCGGTGGGTGTTCCGGCTGCCAACGTCTGCTCGGCCCGAAGCAGGGCGCTCTCAACCATGAACGTGTCCATCATGATGTCTGACGCGAGCATGAGCACTTCCTGCTCCTGTTCGAGCGCAGCGCCATACGTCTGGAGGGCGAGACCGATCACCAGGGTGGCGGCCTTCTTCATGCCCGCCACCGGTCCCGCCAACAGGGCCGCGGACGCTGATCCGGTAGACACGGCGGCGACCGGAGGCGTGAGGAGTTCGTCCTGCAGGCGTTTGGCGGCCGCGATGATGGGGACGCCACCCTTGAGGGCTCGCTTGATGAGCATGCTCGGGATCAGAAGCCGATTGATTTCGTTGGTGCCCTCAAAAATGCGGTTCACACGCGCATCCCGGTAGTGCCGTTCAGCCGGGTAGTCGTGAACATAGCCGTTGCCGCCGTGGATTTGTACGTTCTCGTCCAGGACGTAGTCGAGCATTTCGCTGCTCGCCACCTTGAGGAGTGAGGCCTCGATGGCAAATTCTTCGAGCGCAGCCAGGGCCGCAGCGGACGTGCCTCCACCGCGGGCGATCATGTCGTCGATCAGTCCGGTCGTGCGATACAACATGCTGTCCACGCCAAACGTCCGCGCGGTCATTTCCGCGAGCTTGTGGCGAATGGCGCCAAACGAAGCGATGGGCTGACCGAATTGCTGTCGTGTGGCCGCGTACCGTGCCGCCTCACCAACGACCAGCTTCGCGCCGCCGCTGCACATCGCGGCGAGCTTGTATCGGCCGTAGTTGAGCACGTTGAACGCGATCTTGTGGCCCTTGCCCACCTCGCCCAACAGGTTCTCTGCGGGCACGCGGGCGTCCTGGAGAAGCACCGGCGTGGTGGACGACCCATGCAGGCCCATCTTGTGTTCTTCCTTGCCGCTCGACACGCCGGGAAATCCGCGTTCAACCAGAAACGCCGAGAAGTGTTCACCGTCTACCTTGGCAAACACAATGAAAAGGTCGGCAAAACCTCCGTTGGTGATCCACATCTTTTCGCCAGTGAGTACCCAGGTTCCGTCGGGCTGCCTGGTCGCCTTGGTCCGGGCGCTCAGTGCATCTGACCCAGACCCGGATTCGCTCAGGCAATACGCACCGACGAGACTTCCAGACACAATGCCGGGCAGGTACTTCTGCTGCTGTGCCTCCGTCCCGAAACACAGAATCGGAATGATGGCCAATCCGGTCTGCGCCCCGAACGTGGTCGCAAACGATGCACTGCCGCCCATGATCTCGCCGACCACGATCGCTGACGCCTTGTCCAGGTCGATGCCCCCAAAGGCCTCAGGCACATCCGTACCGAGCAACCCAAGTTCACCCGCGCGTGCGACGAGGGCGCGAACCAGCGTCCAGTCCTTCGTTTCCATTTGATCGATCGCCGGCACCACTTCCTTTTCAAGAAATTCCGTCGCCGTCTGGGCAATCAGGCGATGCTCGTCGCTCAGACGCGCAGGCGTGAAGACGTCTGCTGGGTCGGTGGGCTCAAGCAGCCAATCGGCACCGCGCCGGGTCTGGGTCGCCGTGGGGGGAGTGGTAGACATATCAAGGGCTCCTTCGTCGGCCTCAGGCCGTCATTCGTTCAAAAATTGCAGCCGCACCCATCCCGCCGCCCACACACATCGTCACCATGCCGTAGCGGCCTTGGCGACGCTGTAGTTCGTACACCAGCGACGTGGTGAGTCGGGCACCCGTGCAGCCGAGGGGATGTCCGAGCGCGATCGCTCCGCCATTGACGTTCAGTCGGTCTGAGTCAATCGGCAGTTCCTTCGTGCACGCCAGGACCTGCGCCGCGAATGCCTCGTTGAGTTCAACGAGATCGATGTCGGCGATTGTCAGGCCCGTCTGGGCCAGCACTTTCCTGATCGCCGGCACAGGACCAAGGCCGAAGAGTTCCGGCTTCACGCCGGCGGTGGCGTAGCCTACAAAGCGGGCGAGTGGTGTCAGGCCCAGCGCCGACGCACGAGTGGCGCTCATGACGATGACGGCAGCGGCGGCATCACTGGTTTGCGACGAGTTGCCGGCCGTCACCGTGCCGGTGATGTGAAAGGCCGGCCGCAGTCCAGCCAACACGTCTAGGGACGTCGCGCGGCGTGGGCCCTCGTCAGTGGCGACGGTCACCATCCCATCCAGAGTCGCCACCTCAACCGGGACGATCTCGTCGGCGAATCGGCCAGCGTCGATTGCCTCGATGGCCCGAGTGTGGCTGAGCAGGGCAAACGCATCTTGTGCCTCGCGAGTGATGCCGCTCTCGCGAGCGTGGTTCTCGGCCACCAGACCGGTGCTCAGGAACACGTCCGGATAGTCGCGGACCAGCGTGGGATTCGGAGCCACCGTATGCCCGCCCATCGGCACCAGACTCATCGATTCCGTGCCGCCCGCGATAATGACGTCGGCAGCTCCAATCATGATGCGGGCTGCCGCCTGTGAGATCGCTTCAAGTCCCGATGCGCAGAAGCGGTTCACCGTGACGGCCGATGCAGTCACCGGGACGCCGGCGCGGAGACTGGCGATGCGTGCCACGTTGAGCCCTTGCTCGGCCTCAGGCATCGCGCAGCCCAGGATCACATCGTCGATCGTGGCAGGGTCGAGGCCCGGCGTGCGGCTCAGGACCTCGGCGATGACCAATGCAGCCAAATCGTCCGGCCGCGTCGTCCGGAATACCCCTTTCGGAGCCTTTCCGATAGGCGTGCGCACAGCGGCAACCAGGACGGCGTCAGTCATTGGATATCTCCCAGTAAATCTTCAAGCGCTTCGCCTCAAGCGGACCGACGGGACCTGGAATCGTCAACAGCATGAACGAACTCGTGAATGAGGATGGAAAATGCGTCCGGCCGCGAGACCAGTCCGATGTGTCCAGTCTCCCTGAGGGTGGCCACCGACGATCCTGGAATCAACGCTTGATAGTCAAGAGTGCTGTCCACGGGCACAACGCGATCAAGGTGCCGCTCACCCATAATCAGGTGGGTCGGCACCGTGATGAGCGCACAGTCCCGGCCGATGTCCATCGATTGCCACGCCCGTACCCAGCGCGCCATCCGCGCCGGGGCAATCGGCCTCCTCAGAACCTGCCACAAGTAGGAAGACAGGAATGACAGTCGAGAGCCCCACGAGGGCCTTGCGGCCAACACCTCGGGAAGCAGCCGTCGGGCGCCCCGCCACGCAAACAGCGGCAGGGTTGCGATGGGGTGTCGGAGTGACTGTTGTTCGGCCGTCCCGAGTGCCTTCCGCGGGGACGGCGAGGACACCAGAATCAGCGCGCCGACGCGGTCAGGATGGTGGGCCGCGTACCGAGCCGCAACCAGCCCGCCAAATGAGACACCAACCAGGACGACTCGACCGGCGCCAGACTGATCAAACTGATCAATCAGTGCGTCTATTCTGGCATCCCATTGTGCAAACGGATCACCGGTCCCGTTCTCTTCGTTGAGTGAGAACGTCAGCACTGTGCCGTCGTGTGTCGGTGTGTAACCTGCCAGCCCAGACGTCTGCCGCAGCGCCGCCAGCGCGGGGCGCATCCATTCCCAATGCCCCTGAATACCAGGAACCACGAGGAGCGGCAGTTGCGACAGTGGTGTCATGACTAGTTCCTGAGCGTCTTGCCCGTTTTGAGCGTGTAGCCGATCCGTTCCTGTGTTTTCGGCTCACCGCACAGACTGAGGAAGGCCTCGCGCTCGAGGTCGAGGAGTTGATCCTCGCTCAGCGTCGTCTTGTGCGGCACGTCGCCGCCTGTGAGAATCCAGGCCAGCTTGCGGCCGATGAGTGCGTCGTGATCGCTGATGCGTCCCGCGCGCCTGGCCAGATGCACGCCCAGTGAGAGCATCGCGAACGTCGTGGGGCCTCCGACAGCGATCGCGGTCCGGCGTCCCTGCGGTTGATAGCCGCCGCGAGCCAGCGACAGCGCTTCGAATTTCGCATCGGTCAGGAGCCGTTCGCGATTCATCGTGATGCCGTCGGCGTCGGCCAGATATCCCAGGCGCCGCGCGTCAGGTCCGCTGGTGGAGACCTTGCCAAACGCGATGGTCTCAAACGCACGTTGGGCATCAGGCGCGCGGAGCAGCATTTCCTTGGTGCCTCCGCCAGCTGGAATCAGGCCCACGCCGACTTCCACCAAACCCATATACGTCTCAGCCGCGGCCTGGATTCGAGCGCCATGCAGACTCAGTTCGCATCCCCCGCCCAGCGTGAGGCCTCCTGGGGCGACCACCACCGGCACTGCCGCGGTCTTGAGCGCCATTGTGGCTCCCTGGAACGCTCGAATCATCAGGTCAACGTCGTCCCAGTTACCCTCTTGTGCCTCAAGCAACAACAGCATGAGATTCGCGCCGGCAGAGAAGTGCAGACCCTCGTTGCCCACCACCAGCGCCGCAAAGTTGTCCTCGGCTTCGCGAACACCCGCGTTGAGCATCTCGATGGTGTCGCCTCCGATCGCGTTCATCTTTGAGTGAAACTCGACGCAGAGCACGTCGTCACCCAGGTCGACCAGGCTGGCGCCGGCGTTGCTCCGGACGATGGCCGTGCGGTCTCGTGCTGATTGCAGAATGAGCAAGTCGGGCGCTGCAGGTGGCAACGCGCCTTCACGGAAGGTCGCGCGCTCGGCCAGGATCGCCGGACGGTCAGCCGCCCCACACGCCGACAGCACCGCGTCCACGCCAATGGCGTCCCAGAGTTCAAACGGCCCGAGGTCCCACCCAAATCCCCACCGCATGGCACGATCAATGTCATCAATGTCGTGGGCAATTTCAGTGGCGATGCGCGCGGCATACAGCAGTGTGGGACCCAGGGTGCGGCGCAGCAGCGTGCCCGTTCGGTGTTCACCCAGGAACAGGTCACGAATGCGTGCCCCGGTGTCAGCGATGCCTCGGGCCGCGTCAAGTTCAGGGAGCTTGGCGGACTGCTTCTTGCGATAGGTCAGCGTCGCCGTGTCGAGCGTCAGAATTTCACTGCCGTCAGCGCCGCGCACCTTCTTGTAGAACCCCTGGCCTGTCTTGTCGCCGAGGAGTCCGCCTTCGAGCATCCTCGTGACGAGCGCCGGCGTCCCAAACGCCGCGCGGTCCGCCTCTCGTGGGAGCCGAACGGAGAGGTCGGCTGCGACCTTCGCCAGAATGTCGAGGCCCGCGATGTCCACCGTGCGGAACGTGGCGCTCTTTGGACGGCCAGTCGCAGGCCCGGTGATGGCGTCCACTTCTTCAATAGAGAAACTGCCATCGGCGACGACGTCGATCAGTCGCATGACCCCGAACACGCCGAGATGATTGGCAATAAACGCCGGTGTGTCTCTGGCCGGGACCATCCCTTTGCCCAGCAGATGATCCAGCCAATATCGGACGCGGTCGGTGACGGCCGCGGCCGTGTCCTTTGTCGCGATGACCTCGACGAGGCGAAGGTAGCGTGGCGGGTTGAAAAAATGAGTGCCGAGCCAGTGGTGCCGAAACGCGTCCGAGCGCCCCTCCGCAATGGCGGCGAGCGGAATGCCGGACGTGTTGGATGACACCACCGTGTCGGAACCGCGCACGTCGTCGATGCGGGCAACCAGCGACCGCTTGATGGCGATGTCTTCAATGATGGCCTCAATGACCCAGTCAGCGGTGGCCAGTTCGGAGAGATCGTCAAGGCTTCCCGTGCGGATGAGCGCCGCAGCCTCGGGGACGAAGAGCGGAGCCGGCTTGAGCCCCCGCGCTCGTGCGAGACCAGCGGCGGCGGCCTCTGCCGTGACGTCAAGGAGGAGCACCGGCACATGGGCGTTGGCCAGGTGCGCCGCGATTTGCGCACCCATCGTGCCGGCGCCCAGGACTACAGCAGACCGAAGATGGTGTGTCATGACGAGCTGGCTCCTTTGCTTACGCCAAACAGAAACACGTCCACGACTGCGTCGGCATCGTCGGCCAATGTGTAGCGACGCTCAGACAAAATCCAGTTCGTTGCCATTTCGTCGAGTGCTCCAAAGAACATCTTGGCGCTGAGTGTGGCAGGTATGTGTGACCGGAACAGACCCCGCGCCTGGCCCTCGGCGATCGTGTCGCGAATCAGTCCGAGATAGTCTCGTAGACGTGTCGCAGACAGGCGGGCCATGAACTTGGTGGACTGGCGTAGTTCCACCTGGAACACCACCGCCAGGTTTCGGTCGTTCCCCAGTCGCTCAAGGTGGAGTCGCGCAATCGTGCGCAGGCGCTCAGCCGGGTCATCCACGCTGTCGAGGGCGTGGCGACCTTCGCGGATGGCGTCCCGCATCGTCTGGTCGAACAGGGTGATAAGTAGTTCGTCCTTGCTTCGAAAGTACAGATAGACTGTTCCGGCCGCGATGCCGGCCCGTTTTGCGATGTCGGCGACCTGGGCCGCGAAAAACCCCCGCTCGGCGAAGACCCGCGTTGCGGCCTCAAGGATGAGGACACGTTTGTCCGCGTCGACAGGGGGACGGTTTGGTGGGCGGAGCGTCTTGGGCATGCGCTGAATGAATGTTCATTCATT
>JABMNV010000204.1 GCA_013203475.1 Acidobacteriota bacterium | reverse complement strand
CTTCTTTATGGACTACCTGGCCACGGGGCGACTGGCTCCTGACGTGGCCGAGCAGATTGTGCGTGGCGTGGCACAGGCCTGCAGCGCCAATGGGTGTGCGCTCCTCGGCGGTGAAACCGCCGAGATGCCTGGTTTCTACTCCGACGGCGAATATGATGTGGCCGGCTTTATCGTTGGGGTGGTATCGCGGCCACATCTCATCGATGGTAGTGGCATCGTTGCCGGTGACGTCCTGATTGGCCTGCCGTCCTCGGGGCTCCACACCAACGGCTACTCACTGGCTCGCCGCATCGTGTTCGAATCCCTGAAGCTCACCGTTGACAGCCATGTCGCGGAACTGGGCACGACCGTGGGGGAGGCCCTGCTTCGACCCCACAAGACGTATCTCCATTCCGTGAGCCCGCTCTTCGAAGGAGGCAGGATCAAGGGGATGGCGCATATTACGGGCGGTGGACTGACCGAAAATGTGCCACGGACGCTGCCCGTCGGCAGAACGCCTCGCCTTGATCCGGCCAGTTGGAACGTGCCGCCACTCTTTACGTGGCTGCAGCAGGCCGGTGGCGTGCCTGACGCCGAGATGTTTCGCGCGTTTAACATGGGTGTCGGGTTCGTGATCGTCTGCGCGCCAGAACATGTGTCATCTCTCTTGTCGGCTCTTCGGGCCTCAGGCGAGGCGGCATGGCCACTCGGCGAAGTTGTTTAGGGGGAGCAAGGGGGGGGGCAGAGCCGCAACCCGATCATCACCGAGGCGGGCGCGGTTGACATAGTCCACCCAGGCTCTTGACGACAGGAACGGAGTGTTCACCAGGGGAAGACCGTCGGTCGGGTCGAGTCGTTCAGTCATGCTGGCCCACGGCCAGTCCTGAGCCCGCTGGACAAGTCGTGCCTGCAGCGCATCGCGTTCGACGTAGCGGCAGACCCGCATGAGGTCTCCGACGGCGGGGATTTTCATCGAGGTGAAGCGTCCTTGGTACACTGGACCTTTTCCAGCGGTTTGCCGGCCTTGGTGAAGGCGGACGGCATGGGTAGATGTGACCCAATGGAGGCACCGAGACACCGCAGCTGTACTCGTTGGACCCACAACCAGATGCCAGTGTGTGGGCATCAGGCAATAGGCAATGAGTCTGAGCGGGTGGAGGGTGAGGCCGTCACTGAGAACGGCGAGAAAGGCACGATAATCAGCCGGATGTTCAAAAAGAACCAGACGTCTGGCGCTGCGGTTAATGATGTGGAAGTAGCTGGCGTGTTGGGTTGAACGAGCGCGTCGTGGCATCAAGTGGCCTCCCCTTTTAGCAAAGGTGATGCCGAATCCTGGTCAGGGAGGCCTGTCTCTAAGATGGCGGATTGTGTGGGAAAGACACCCATTCCCCTCGGAATCCTGATTTCCGGGCGGGGGAGCAATATGCGCGCGATTGTTGAGGCGGTCGCCGAGGGGCGGTTGGGCGCTGACGTGCGTGTGGTAATTTCCAACCGCGATGATGCGCCAGGGCTGGTTTGGGCGCGCGCCGCTGGCTTGGACACGCTTGTTGTGTCGCACCGGGACTTCGCCACGCGCGATGCCTACGATCAGGCGCTGGTGGTTGCGCTCACGTCTCGCGGGGTCCACCTTGTGTGTCTCGCCGGTTTCATGCGCCTACTCGGGCCCACGTTTTGTGAGGCCTTTCCGCGCGGCGTGCTCAACGTGCATCCCTCTCTGCTGCCATCATTTCCAGGTGTTGATGCGCAGGCGCAGGCTTTGACACACGGAGTGAAGGTGTCCGGTGTGACCGTGCACTTCGTGACGCCGGAGCTCGACGCGGGACCGATTCTTCACCAGGTGAGCGTCCCCGTGCGTGACGATGACACGGCGGAGACGTTGTCGGCACGGATTCTGGTGGAGGAACACCGGGCGTATCCTGAGGCGATCCAGCGCGTGGTTGACGGCCACTGTCGTGTCGAGGGTCGTCGCGTCATCAGAGGAGCGTGCGATGTTTGATGCGAACGTGCCGCGGGTCCTTGACATGCTGTCGCCCACCGACGTGGTCCTGGACACCGGGGGCTGGGCATCACCCTTCAATCGCGCCAATTTTATTCTCGATACCGAACCCTATGAGACACGTGGTTTTTACCGGACCTTTGGTGGCGCCCCGTTCCAGGGACCGACGGAAGAGAGCTTCACCGAGGCCACCTGGATTCGGCGCGACATCTGCGAACGGACGCCCTATCCGTTCGCTGACAAGCCCATTGACTTCGTGATCTGTTCCCAGACTCTGGAGGACATCCGCGACCCGTTGTGGGTGTGTCAGGAGATGATGCGCATCGGCAAGCGAGGGTATATCGAAACGCCGAGCCGAGTGGCCGAGTGGCCGAGTGCTCACGAGGATGGGAGCATCCGAGACTCGCCGGTTTGTCACACCATCGGTGGTTTGTCGAGATGGACGACGCGCAGGTTCGCTTCTTGATGAAGTCCCATCGTGTCCATAGTCATTGGCGCTTCTCGTTGCCTCTGAGGCATTTGCTGCAGCTTCCGCTGGAGCAGCGCCTGCAGTGGCTCTTCTGGCATGACCGATTCGAGGTGGCAGAGTGCGTGACCTTCCAGAGTGCTGTCGAAATGGACGCAGAGCTTGAGCGGTTCGTCGCCGCGACCCATCCGGATTCCGCCTGGCTCCTGCGAGCGGACCGGAGTTGGCGGCAGAGTCGCGACGTGATTCGTCGGGCCTGGATGGCGGCGCGTCGTCGCGGCGTTGCTATAGTGAAGCGGTCGTGACAATGACGATTGACGAACAGCTGTCGTACCTGACCAAGGGCTGTGTGGACGTCGTGCGCGCCGGCGAGTTGAAAGCGAAGCTCGAGCGCTCGGCGAAGACCGGCGTGCCGCTGGTGGTCAAGGTGGGGTTTGATCCGACGGCGCCAGACCTGCATCTGGGCCACACGGTGCTGTTGCGGAAGATGAAGCACTTCCAGGACCTGGGCCATCGGGTGGTCTTTCTGATCGGTGATTTCACGGGGTTGATCGGCGACCCGACCGGTCGATCGAAGACCCGACCGCCGCTAACGCGTGACGACATCGCGGCCAACGCCGAGACGTATAAGGCGCAGGTCTTCACGTTGCTCGATCCGCAGCGGACTGTGGTCGACTTCAACGCACGGTGGCTGGGTGATCTTGGGGCCGAAGGCCTCGTCCGCCTCGCGGCTCGCTACAACGTGGCGCAGATGCTTGAGCGGCGTGATTTCCGCCAGCGCTTTGACGCCGGCAAACCGATTGCGATCCACGAGTTCCTGTATCCGCTTGCGCAGGCCTATGACTCCGTGTTTCTCAAGGCTGACGTGGAGTTGGGAGGCACGGACCAGTTGTTTAATCTCAACGTCGGGCGCGACATCATGCCGGGGTATGGTTTGCCACCCCAGGTGGTCATGACCACGCCGCTGCTCGAGGGACTCGATGGCGTCGAGAAGATGTCAAAGAGCCTCGGTAACTACATCGGCGTGACCGAGTCGGCCGACGAGATGTTTGGCAAGGTGATGTCGGTCAGTGACGACCTGATGTGGCGCTACTACGTGTTGTTGACCGATGAGACTGAGGCGGCCGTTGCCGCGCTCAGGCAACATGTCGTTGCCGGTACCAAACATCCCAAAGCGGTCAAGCAAGACCTGGCCGAGCGGATCGTGAGTGATTTCCACAGTGCCGAGGCCGCGATGGGGGCCAGGCAGGCGTTCGAGACCCGCTTCAGCAAAGGTGAACTGAGTGCTGACACCCTGCCCGGGGTCGAGGTGGTTATTCCGGCGGGCGGGTCGGTCGCGTTGTCGCGAGTGTTGGTTGATGCGGGGCTTGCGGCGTCGACCAGTGATGCGGCTCGGAAGATTCAGCAGGGTGGCGTCAAGCTCGACCGCGCGCGCGTCACCGTTGTGACGACGCGTGTCGATCTGAGTCGACCGGTGGTGGTGCTGGAGGTTGGGCGCAAGGCCGTCCGTCTCCTGGTGCGGTCGTAGCGTGTCGGCCTGAGGGGATATTCCGATTCTACGTTGGCCTTGGAGCCAAATAGCGATTGACAGTGGGCCTGCTGGTACGCGACACTCTCCAGTCCCGGGTACGACCGGCTGCCACAGTGGTTGCCGCGCCCACCAATCCGGGGTCACGAAAGTGATTCGATCGTAAGCCCGATTCTCCGTTCGTCGGACATCAGGAAATACGTTGGTGAGGTTGAGTGGGCGTTGGCGTCGCTGTTTGGTGGTTGTGTTCGGGTGGATCGCAAGAAAGCCAGGCACAAAAGCCAATGACCAGTAAGATTTTCGTTGACAGGCGCTGATTCGGAAGATACAGTTGAAAGGTTCCCCCAAGGGCAAACGAACGCACAAGGGGAGCGCAAGAAACTTCGGTTCTTTGAAAACTAGATAGAACGTGCAAGCAAATAACCCGTCAAGTATCAGCGGGTGGCGCCAGAGCTGGTTGTAAGACTGGCCGAGGGCGAACCACCGACTTAGACGTAACGCAATCCGAGAGCCACTTCAACAGGCTGTCTCGGGTTAATACAGTTGCACCCGAGTGACTCAGGTCAGCGCGCAAGCGCCGATGTGGGGAGCGGAGGACAGCGAATTTAACTTGAGAGTTTGATCCTGGCT
>JABMNV010000263.1 GCA_013203475.1 Acidobacteriota bacterium | reverse complement strand
GTTCTCGGAGAGTACGCTGCAAAAGGTCTCGACCCGAGACCTCGACATATTCACTTTGTCACCTGGACGCTCAAGTTCAGCCGTTGCCACTGGATCGAAATTCTTGGCCTGCAGGAACATTATCAGCGTACTCAAATTGATGCGAAGATCGCCGAGGACGGTTCGATCAGCGTCACCGACCTCAGGCACATCACTCGCTTTGCGATACGACTTGAGCCCGATCAGAGACCTCCTTTGAGTCTGACGATCGCGGGAAAGGAAATTGCCGTGCCGAACTGGCGGACTGGTGTTGCCTGCACTCTGGTCTTCGAATTGAAGAACGACACGTGGTACTATCAGGGTCAACTGGACAGCATCACGTTGACTGGAAAACGACCGGGTTTGCAGGGCCCCATCGACGATGCCTTTGAAACTCCGTTTCTGTGTGTCCGAGGTACCGGTACGCCGTGGCACCCTGCCGTCGGCGACTGGGCGGACGCCAACCTGAAGCGATTCGCTGACGAATGGCGGCGTCACTACCGCGGCGACCTGCCGATCAAAAACGACACGGAAGTAACTGAAGAGGATTTGCGCCGCTGCAACCTCATTCTCTTCGGTGATCCGGGCAGTAACCGCTGGATCAAAGAGACTCTGCCCGGGATGCCGGTCAAGTGGACCCGCGAGGAAATTCAGGTTGGTACAGAGCGCCATGGGGCGGTTGACCACGGATTACAAATGATCTGTCCCAATCGACTGCCTGGTGCCGGAGATCGTTACGTCGTCTTCAACAGCGGTCACACCTACCACGAGTCGGAACTGCGGTTCAGCTACATGGTTTTTCCGCGTCTCGGCGACTGGGCAATCACGAAGGTTGGAGAGAACCCCGAAGACAGCACCGAGTTCACCGTGGATGAAACGGTTCTCCAATCAGGTTTTCTCGATGAAGCATGGACTGTCCCGCCAGCCTTGAATTAAGTTGCCTCATCAATGATTGACGACAGTCCTTAAAACATCTCTGACTTTGCCGGATTCGAATCGATCGTCATCGACTTGCGTCAGGCTCCAGTTCGAAACGCGCAGGCTTAGTGTTACGATACCGCAGGAACGGTGCAGGCAGTCGAGTGCTCTATTAACGCTCAGACAGAGAGTTTCGGGGGGAGAACGCATGTGGATGCGGTGCTTGTTGATTTGGATTGCAGTTGCAAGTCTTTCGAC
>JABMNV010000203.1 GCA_013203475.1 Acidobacteriota bacterium | reverse complement strand
GCTCGTATCAGTGTGAACTTTGCCGACTGGGGAGACCCGGAATGAGGAGCGCGTGATGCGGCGTCGATTACTCACTACGTGTCTGGTGGTCAGCGGGGTCGTTGGCACTTCGTGCAGCGTCTTTGAACGTGACCGTCACGGTGTTGTTGGCCACGGTCTGAATGGGAATCTGCACGCCCTGCGTCATCTCGGCCTGGCGGTTGTTCTGGGTGGTCACACGCGGCGTTGACAGGATGCGACCGTTTCCCGTCCGCTCCAGGGCAGACAGGGCGACGTCCAGATCTAACGCCCCATTGATGGACCCAAGCGCAAGGCCGATCGTCGACGTCGGCGCGCCGACGGGCATATCGACGACGGCGCCAGTGCCATCGCCCGACCGGCCACCGATGGCCCCGGCATTGGGGAATGACAGACCGCTGGTATTCCCCAACGCCGGGGCCATGCGCCCGGTGCCGCCCCACTTCACGCCGAGTGCCCGTGCAGAATCACGGTTGGTCTGCACCACCCGCGCTTCGATTTCGACCTGCGGCTCAGGCTGATCCAGCGTCTCAATCAGCTCGGCTGCGGCCACGAGATGATCGGGCACATCGCGCACGATGAGGATGTTGGTGCGCTCGTCAAACTGCGTGTCCCCGAACTTCGAAAGGATCGCAGACTTGAGCAGCGGCTCCAGATCAGCCGCGTACGCATAGTTGAGAATGAAGGTGCGGACCTCGAGGGAGCTTGGGGCCTGTGAGTCGGCGAGCTTCTGCCGCTCGTCCTCTTCAGCCGCGAGCACGCCCAGCGGCACGATCCGGACAACGGTTCCCTCGATGACGTACCCCAGGCGGCTGCTTTTGAGGATGACCTCAAGCGCCTGGTCCCACGGCACCCGCGTCAGCTTGATGTCGACGGTTCCAGTCACCGTCGGATCGATCACAAGATTGAGTCCGCTGATTTCGGCGAACGACCGCAACACCATGCGGAGATCGGCGTCCTGAAAATCGAAGTCTGCGGGGGCGCCCGTGTACTGCCGCGGTTGCCCCTGCGGGGTCATCAAAGACGCAGGGACTTGTGACGACCACAACGTCGCGGGCAGCCAGCAGAGCACGACCACGCCCCAAATCAGGCTGGCACGCCGGCGCCGCGGAGACGGACGGGTCATCGCGACTCCCCTGTCGATGGCCGCAGCGTCTTGCGAACCTCGCGCCCACGAGTCGCGCCGGTCTCGTCGGCCACCTGGGCCAGGAAGACCACGCCGTCTCGGTCGATTCGCCGAATGACAGCGTCGTGCAGGCGGTCACGGGGACGAGCGAGATAGGTCACCCCAGCCGGGCCGGCAATCAGCGCGAGAAAGAGCTGTCCACTGCCCCCGACGGGCCCGCTCGCGATGATGCCCTTGATGTGCACGTCGGCGATGGCCACGCCGGCCAGTCCCGCAGCCCGAGTCACCACCACTGGAGGCGCCGCAGTCGGGTGCTCGATCACAAGACTCGCGAATGGGTCGCGACGCCCTTGTGAATCGTACCCGCTCACGTCGTTGACCCCGACCCGTGTCCCGATCGGCAGCGGCACCTGCGCCCAGAGTCCAGCGCTTACACACGCCCACAGAACCGTACCCACAACCCCTGTGTTGACCACACTCACGGACGTCCTCCTGACGGCGATGCACTGAATACGAACGTCGTGGCGACACACGACGCCAGGACGAGACCGCGATTGCTGCCGGCCAGTTGCGGGTTCACTTTGAGATGCAGGCTCGACACAGAAATGAGCCGGGACTCGGCGGCAACGCGATCGAAGAACCGCCCCAGATCGTGGTACCCACCCTCGAGTCCAACCTCGATCGGCCACTCCGAGTACTCCGCGCGTTCGGTCACGGGTTTCGGCGTGAAACTGCTCAACCGAAGATTGGCCTCACTGGCCAGCGCGTGCAGGCCGCGCAAGACCTCCTGGGCATCTTTTTGATCGGGCAGTACGGCTGTCGTCCGCTGCAACGCCAGTTCCAAGTCCGCCACTTGCTGCTGCATTTCGGGCAGGCGACGAGCGGTCTCTGTGGCCCGCGCCACCTCCGTCGTCACGATCGCGAGCCGATCACGTCGGTCCTGGAGCTGCACTTGATCCGGCCCCAGCAGCACCTGCCAGGCGGCGGCAAACCCCATAACCGACAGTGCGGCGCACATGGCCACCTGCGCCCGTGGAGAATACTGATGAAAGCTCTTGGCCATCGGTCTAGAGGCCTCCTCGTACTTCCCCACGAATCGCGAAACGCACCACGCTCGACTCCGCTACCGTCTCCATGCCGGTGGTCACAATGTCGATGGTGTGCAGGAAACGGCCGGACGTCTGAAGTCGATCGACAAAGTCGGTCAGGGCCGAAAGAGACACCGCCCGGCCTTCGAGTTGAACAACCGGACCGGTTTGGCGCAATTCCAGCAACCACAGTCCGTCGGACAACGCGTGGCTGATGGTGTCGAGCAACTCGACGGGGGCGCGTTGAGTGGCGCGCAACCGCTCTATCAGCGCCAGACGCTCTTCCAGTTCCCTCTGTCGAGCCGTGGCGCGCTCAACCAACCGAGCGGCATCCTGCAGCCGTGTGATGCTGACCTCGGCAACCGCGATCTCGGCATCCAGTGCAAGGCGCTCACGATCCATGGACCACCACCACGCTGCGGCGGTGAGGGCCGTCACCAGCAGCACCGTCAGGCCAACCAGCGCGGCCCGCTGCTCACGCGGCACCGTGAACCAACGGCCCAGGGCCGAGGGCGCCGGTCCAGTCCCCCCGGTCAGCAAGTTGACACGAATCATCGGTCCCGCTCTCCCCGCATTGCCAACCCGACCGCCACAGCATAAGCAGGCGCGTCTACGTCGGGATCGAAATGCAGCAGGTGTCCCTCGCGACGAGAAGGCCGTGCGATCTGGCGAAACGGGTCAGACAGCTCCACGGTGACCTGGAACTCGTCGGTCAGCACGGTCCTGAGCCCCTCGATCTGGCACGCTCCGCCCGACAGCACCATCCGGTCGAGTGTCACAGGCCTGGAGGTGCTCCAATAGAAATCCAGAGTTTTCCGGATTTCCAGCACGAATTGGCGATGCACGTCCTGCAGCACGCCGCCCACCCCATCCCCGGCCGCACCATTCCCGGCCACACCAGCCCCGCCGACGGCTGGTGTGCGCAGGGCGCGTTGAGCGCTTGCCGAGTCCAGTCCAAGATCGCGTTCCAACGCGTCGAGGTAGGCACCGCCTCCCAGACTGATGTCACGCGTGAATGCGACCTGGCCGTGCTCCAGGACGCAGACCACGGTGGTGCCGCGACCAATGTGCACCAAGGCGGCGAGCCCATCGGTCCGTTCTGGGTAGTTGGCCTGGTACGCATTGGCCAACGCAAAGGCCTCCACGTCGAGAACCACCGGCAACCGACCGGTCTGCTCGATGGTGGCGACCCGCTCAAGGACGCGGTCGCGGCGCGCGGCGACCAATAAGACGTCGAGCGCCTCGGCCGGCAGGGCACTCGGGCCCTCGAGCACCTGATAATCGAGTTGCACATCGGACAGGGCGAACGGAATGTACTGTTCGGCTTCCCAGGGAATGGCCTCTGCCAACTCGGCCGCGCTCATCGACGGCAGCGCCAGACGTTTGACGATAACCGCGTGCCCCGATAGGGCCGCAGCGATGCGTGCCCGCCTGAGTCCGAGGGTATCGAGGAGCGTCGCAGCTGTTTCACTCACCTGGGCCTGGGTCCCAACTTCCCCGAATGGCATGGAGAGTTCGCCCGCGGCCAGCAGCGACCAGCCTCGTCGGTTTCGCCGGAGGGCGACCGCTTTGACGGCGTGCGACCCGAGATCGAGTCCAACGACGGGTGGCCTGAACGCAGCGGCGATTCCCATGACGCCAGTCCAGACCGCAAGGCTGATGCCAAGTCTGAAGGAGGCTTCTGTCCGTCTGAGCCAGAGTACGAGACACGGTCGCGCTCAGTTTCGACCTGAAGTGCCCCACCCCCGGGTTTGTGCGTGAAACCGGCAATATTGTAAGCAGTCAGGACAAAATGCCGCCCCGCCAACCATGCGGGTTTGATTGACATTTCTGCACAGGATGGCTATCCTTGCGGTTTGCCGTACTCTGGATCCGGCTGAAAGGGAAGCATGGGAACGTTTATCCCCTCTGCCAAGGTTGTGAACCGGCAGTGGCACATTATCGACGCAGACGGGCAGATTCTGGGGCGCATTGCGACTCAGGCGGCACGGTTGCTGCAGGGCAAGCATAAGGCAGAGTGGACGCCGTTCCTTGACCGGGGCGACCACGTGATCATCGTGAACGCGGCCACAGTGAAACTCACGGGTAAGAAGGAAGAGCAGAAGCTCTACCGCTACCACAGTGGTTATGAGGGTGGCTTGCGAGAAGAACGGGCGAAAATCGTACGTCAGAAGCAGCCCGCGCGGATTCTTGAGGAAGCGGTGCACGGCATGTTGCCGAAGACCAAACTCGGCTCTGCAATGTTCAGCAAGTTGAAGGTGTACGCAAACGGCGAACATCCGCATGCGGCCCAGCAGCCGCGCAAGCTTGAGGTAGCGTAACGTGGAAGCAGCAACACAGTTTTACGGCACGGGGCGCCGCAAGACCTCAGTCGCCCGCGTGTTTCTTCGTCCAGGCACAGGCACGATTACGGTCAATCGTAAGCCGGTCGAAGTCGCCTTCCCGACCGAGACGCTCCGCCTCGTGATTCGTCACCCGCTGGTGTCGACTGAGACCTTGACTCAATTTGATGTGTTCGCCACGACGGCGGGCGGCGGTGTTGCTGGCCAGGCCGGCGCCCTGCGACTGGGCATTGCCCGGGCGCTGCTCGTCTTCAACGAGGAGCTGCGTTTGCCGCTCCGCAAAGAAGGTCTGTTGACGCGCGACCCGCGCGCAAAAGAACGAAAGAAATACGGACAGAAGGGCGCGCGTGCGCGGTTCCAGTTCAGCAAGCGTTAATTTTGTGAGGGTTGGAACCATCTCAATCACGAGAGTGTTCCAGGATTTGGAGACGAGGCAGTCTTGAGTGCGATCGCAATGAAAGACCTGCTCGAAGCGGGCGTACACTTCGGCCACCAGACCAAACGGTGGAATCCGAAGATGAAACCATTCATCTTCGGCGAACGAAACGGCATTTACATCATCGACTTGGGCCGAACGGCCAAGCTCTACAAGGAGGCCGCAGACTTTGCGACCGAAACGGCCGCCCGAGGCGGTACGTTCCTCTTTGTCGGGACCAAGCGACAAGCACAGGACGCGATCGCCGAAGAGTCTCAGCGCTGCGGCATGTTCTATGTGAACCAGCGCTGGCTCGGCGGCCTGCTGACCAACTTCACGACGATTCAGCGCTCGTTGGGTCGACTCCGTGAATTGGAGGCCATGACCACCGACGGCCGCTACGACACGTTATCGAAGAAGGAAATCGCGCGTCTGGACAAGGAGCGCCGCAAGCTGTCGAAGAACCTCGACGGCATCCGCGGCATGAGTCGCCTGCCCGATGTCATCTTCATCGTCGATACGCGGAACGAGCAGATTGCCGTCGATGAGGCACTCAAACTGAAGATCCCGGTGATTGGTGTGGTGGACACGAACTGCGACCCAGACCAGGTCGACTACGTCATTCCAGGCAACGACGACGCCCTGCGCTCGATTCGGTTGTTTACCGGCGGAATCGCCGACGCGATTCTGGCGGGTCGAGGCATCGCAGAATCTGCGGCAGCTGAAGAGATGCCGGCCGAGCCAGCGCCAGAGCCAACAGCGAAGGCAGCCGAGGCCCCGGCGGAGACGCCTGCCGCATCGGTGTAAGGGCCCCGCGTTTACGTCCCCATCCCGCGCCGTCAGGTGCGAACGAGTGACGACTGAGAAAAAAACGCCGGCCCATCAGGCCGGCGTTTTCGTGTACTGCCACAAATGAGGAGAATCATGGCCGTCGAAGTTACCGCAGCGTTAGTCAAGACCCTCCGCGACCAGACCGGCGCGGGGATGATGGAGTGCAAAGGTGCCTTGCTCGAGGCCGGGGGCGACTTGGAAGCCGCCAACACCATTTTGCGCAAGCGTGGCCTGGCGCAAGCCGCCAAGAAAGCTGGCCGCTCTACCTCTGAAGGCGCCGTGAGTTCTTATATTCACATGGGTGGCAAGATCGGCGTGCTGGTCGAGGTCAACTGTGAGTCAGACTTTGTCGCACGCACGGACGACTTCCAGGCGCTCGTCAAAGAAGTGGCCATGCATATTGCCGCCGCCAGCCCGTTGTACGCGCGGCGTGAAGACG
>JABMNV010000202.1 GCA_013203475.1 Acidobacteriota bacterium | reverse complement strand
GACGGTCCCGGATGCCGACCCCTTGCTGACGCCGATTCTGATGAC
Source organism: Acidobacteriota bacterium (assembly GCA_013203475.1). Lineage (GTDB taxonomy): Bacteria > Acidobacteriota > Vicinamibacteria > Vicinamibacterales > SCN-69-37 > SYFT01. The sequence goes on along the minus strand of JABMNV010000202.1, from coordinate 12,307 downwards.
GGTGCCGCTTCAGCTGCTGGCGTACCACATCTCGGTCCGCCGGGGCTGCGATGTGGACCAACCACGGAACCTCGCCAAGTCAGTGACGGTGGAGTAGGGCTACAGCCGGTCGACCACAAGTCGGCCGAACTCCCGGGTGCCCGTGATGGGCTGACCGGGGGTCGCAAGATCAGGCGTGCGGGCACGACGACAGCGAGGCTCAGAGCGATCAGGGCACGGCTTGTTGTCTGACCAGACCGCGGACTTCGGGCTTCCCCACCAAAGCGCACCTGCTCCGGCCCAAGAACCAAAGTGGTTCACGTCAAAACCGTGAATATGTGGTTGATATTCGTATATTTTCACGCTTATAAGTGCAAAAGCATGAAAAAATACCTGGAATGGCCAAGGTGCTTGCTGTCTTCAGGAGAGTCCACGCCCTCAGGGAACGGTATTACCAGGCCGCGATCGGTAAGGACGCGCTGATTGCTCTCATCAGCGAAGCCGAAATCGCCGAGCAGGTCTACAACTCGAATGCCATCGAGAACAGCACGCTGACGCTGGACGAAACGGAGAAGATTCTCCGCCAGATCAATCTCGACAGGTTGATCTCTGAACGGGAGATCTTCGAAGCCAGGCACCTCGCGCGGGTGGTGGCCTACATCGACAGGATGGCCGGATCAGAGGACCTGACGCTGGACGTCATGCGGCTCCTTCACAAGATGTTGCTCGCCAACATCCGAGATGACATTGCGGGACGATTCAGGGCCAGCGGGGAATATGTTCGCGTGGGCAGCCACATTGCTCCGCCGCCGGAAGCGATCCAGAAACGACTCGAACAGATGGTGGTGGCCTACCGTGCCAGTCAGCATGAACACATCATCAAGCGCATCGCGAGATTCCACCTGACCTTTGAACACACGCACCCGTTCGTTGACGGCAATGGACGCATCGGGCGCGTCCTGAACAACTACGCCTTGATCCGGGAAGGATTCGTCCCGATCAACATCAAGTTTATCGATCGGCAGCGGTACTATGATGCATTCGTCGAGTTTGATAGACACGGCCGAACGGCCATCATGGAAAACATCGTGGGAAGGGCGCTGACGAGCAGTTACCACAAACGCCTGGCCTATCTCGAAGGCAAGACGATCATGCCCCTGGCCGAGTTCGCCAGGTCTCAAGGTGTGTCTCACTCCAATCTGATCAACAAGGCCCACCGACAGACCATCGAAGCCTTTCTGGAAAAGGGTGACTGGAAGATTGGCACCTGAAGGACTCACAGGTGTCGTACCTATCGATTCTTTTCCTGCGGCCAGGCCGCCACCACCACGCTCGTGTCCACGGCGACCCCCGCCGGTGGACCAACCGCGGAACCTCGCCAAGTCAGTGACGGTGGAGTAGCTACAGTCTGTCGACCACAAGTCGGCCGAACTCCCGGGTACCCGTGATGGGCTGACCGGCGTTCGCAAGATCAGCCGTCCGTGCGGAGGTCTTGAGGACAGCTCCCACGGCGCGCACGACGTGCGCGGCTTCCTCGCTCAGACCGAGGCCGTGTTCGAGCAGCATCGCGGCCGACAGGATGGCTCCGATGGGGTTCGCCCGGTTCTGGCCTGCAATCGATGGTGCCGAGCCATGCACGGGTTCAAAGAGCCCCGGTCCATCGCCGAGGCTGGCCGACGGCAGCAGTCCCAGCGAGCCGCAGAGTGCGCCCGCTTCGTCCGACAGAATGTCGCCAAACATGTTCTCGGTCAGCAACACGTCGAAGGACGATGGAGCGAGGGCCAGTTTCATCGCCGCGGCATCCACGTACTCATGGGTCAATCTGACGTCGGGATACTCGGCCGCCACGGCCGTCACTGTCTGCCTCCAGAGGCGTGAGACCTCAAGCACATTGGCTTTGTCGACAGACACGACGCGCCGCTGCCGACCGCGAGCCAGCTTAAAGGCCCAATGGGCCACCCGAGCGACTTCCATCACCGAGTACCGAAGCGTATTGACCGCAGACTGGCCGTCGGCCGCGATCCCTCTCGGTTCGCCGTAGTACAGGCCCCCCGTCAATTCGCGAACGACCATGACGTCCGTGCCGGCCAGCACTTCTGGTTTGAGGGGCCCTGCCTGCTCAAGCCCCGGCCACATGCGGGCAGGGCGAAGATTGGCGTACAGGCCAAGCGCACGACGCAATTGCAGAAGCGCCGATTCGGGACGCTCGCCAGGAGGCCGTTGGTCGAAGGCGGGATCACCGACGGCGCCCAGCAGGATCGCGTCGGCACCTCGGGCGCAGGACAGCGTCTCGGCCGGCAGGGGCTCCAGACCAGCCGTCAGCGCCGCTCCACCGATGAATCCTTCGTGAAATGTGAACGAGTGAGAAGCCTTCGAGGCGATGTGCTCCAACACGACGACGGCCGCAGCGGTCACCTCAGGCCCGATGCCATCTCCAGGAAGAACAAGTATGTCAGCCTTCACACGCCGAATCCGTAACCAGCTTCGTGCAACGTCTCGAGCGCATGGTCGCGCGTGGGCCCTGCAACGGATACGCCCAACACGGTCGACGCGATTGTCGCCAAGTCGTCATCGGTGATGTGCTTCTTCTGGTTCGCCAACGTCACCATCCGTCGATAGATGCGGTCCAGGTCCTGCCGACTCAACGTCAGGCCGAGCTGTTCGCAACGTCTGGCCACGGCATGTCGGCCGGAATGCCTTCCGAGTACCAGCGTGGTTTGGGGCACGCCGACGTCCTCGGGGCGCATGATTTCGTAGCACCGACGGTCTTTGAGCATGCCGTCCTGATGAATCCCGGCCTCGTGTGCAAACGCATTTCGCCCCACAATCGCCTTATTGGCCTGCACGGCCTCGCCGGTCAGCGCCGTCAACAACTGTGAGGATGCATAGAGTTGCGACGGGTGAATGTTAGTCGTCACCGGCAGGCGGTCTGCACGCACACGGGTCGCCATCACCACTTCTTCCAGTGATGCGTTCCCCGCTCGCTCACCGATGCCGTTGATCGTGCATTCCACCTGTCGCACCCCCGCACCAATTGCGGCCAAGGTGTTCGCCACCGCCAGCCCAAGGTCATCATGGCAATGCGCGCTGAAGATGGCCTTGTCCGCATTGGGGACGCGTGTCATCACGTCAACGAAAAACGAGGCGATTTCATCCGGCGTACTGTAGCCCACCGTGTCCGGCAGGTTCACCGTGGTCGCCCCGGCTCGAATCACCGCTTCGATGACCCTGCACAAATAGTCGAGGTCGCTCCGAGTCGCATCCTCGGCAGAAAATTCCACGTCATCGGTGTACGCACGCGCACGGGTGACTGACGCAACAGCGGCGTCAAACGCCTGTTGTCTCGACATGTTGAGTTTGCGTTTCAAGTGGAGGTCAGATGTGGCAATAAAGGTGTGAATGCGCCCGCGCCTGGCGGGGGCGATCGACCATGCAGCCCGGTCGATATCGCCTGGCACACAGCGCGCCAGCGCGGCCACAACCGCCTCGTCGATCGATGAGGCAATCCGTCGGACGGATTCCGCATCTTGTTCGGATGAAATGGGGAACCCCGCCTCGATCACATCGACACCAAGCAGTTCGAGTTGCTTGGCCATGCGCAGTTTCTCTTCCACCCGAAGTGAAAACCCGGGTGCTTGTTCGCCATCGCGGAGGGTTGTGTCGAAGATCACGAGCCGGTCAACTGCCATGCCTGACAGTGTGATCAGCACATCGAGTTAAAGTCAAAGTTATGAACTTTAGATTTACATGCGTATTATTTATCGTGAGAAGCCTATGACTCTTGAAGACCTGAAGGTATTTGTCGCCGTCGCCGCCGAACGCAGTTTTTCGCGAGCAGCTCGAAAGCTCAGGCGCACACAACCGGCCGTCAGCCAGGCCATCAAACGACTCGAAGACGACTGCGGCGAGCGCCTGATCGATCGAGCCATGCGCGATGGCACGCTGACTGATGCGGGGGAACTGCTGCTCGACTACGCTCAGCGGACGCTCCGTCTGGTGAGCGAGGCGTCACTGGCCGTCGCCGAACTCCGTGACGTGAAGAAGGGACGCGTCGTCGTCGGTGCCAATGAGGCGGGCGTTCACTCACTCTTGCCATTGGTCAAGCAGTTTCACAAGGATCATCCCGGCGTGCTTGTGGACGTGCGCCGGGTGCACTCGAGGCAGATGGCTCAGGAGCTGCTGCTGCGAACGCTGGATTTCGGGGTGCTGACGTTTGCACCGCCAGACCGAGAGCTGCGATCGCTTTCTCTGGGCACCGATGAGTTGGTACTGTTGGTGCCGCCAGGGCACCCTCTGGCGAAGAAGAAGCAGATCACCATGGAGGAAATGGGACGTCAGGCGATCATCGCCCACAACGATCCGTCTCCGGCGAGGGAACGGGTACTTCAACTGTATGAGAAACGGCATGCGCCACTCAATATTCGAGTGTCGCTGCCCAGCCTCGATGGCATCAAACGGGCCGTGGAAACAGGACTTGGCGTCGCGCTCCTTCCGAGGCGATGCGCGCTGGCTGAAATCGCTCGAGGACAATTATCGGCCGTGAAAGTGCCCGAACTTCGATCGCCCCGTCAGTTGCGATTCGTCTATCGGCGCGACGGCGAACTCTCGCACGCCGCTCAAGCGTTTCTTGAGGTGGTGCGCAAATATGGTAAACGGGCGTCCACCTTGGCGACTTCGTCATAGTCGGCCAGCAATAGCGCCGTCGCATCCCACTCTCCTGAAAGCCATGCCATCCGCGAGGCTTCTGGAAGAGTGATTGGCCACAGGGCAACACCAGGAACAGCCAAGGTCTGGGCGCGCAGATCGATTGTCAATACTTTGACACCAGCATCCTGCATCAATGTCGCCATCACGTCTGCGGGAACGGTGACGCAGACCAGGCCGATGGTCAGAGAGTTCCCGGCAAAAATTTCGGCAAAAGACTCAGCCACGATCGCTCGAAATCCCCAGCGAAACAAGGCTTGAGGAGCATGCTCTCTTGAGGATCCGCAGCCGAAATTGCTGTTCACCAAGAGAATCTTGGCGCCTCCAGCCGCCGCCTCGTCGAGGGGATGCACGTCGCCCCGAGCCCGATTCGCCGCGCGGTCGTCGGCAAAGAGGTGCTGCTCCAAGCCTTCGAACGTCACGGCCTTGAGAAAACGCGCTGGCATGATGCGGTCGGTGTCCACGTCAGCACCACGCAGCACGACCACTCGACCCGCCACGCGCTCAACGACTGAATCTTCGGACATCAACCACCTCTCCTGCCACCGCAGCGGCCGCGACCATCGCCGGGCTCATCAGCACCGTGCGTCCGGTCGGACTCCCTTGCCGGCCCCTGAAATTCCGATTGGACGACGACGCGCACAACTCGTCGCCATGAAGCCGGTCTGGATTCATGGCCAGACACATCGAACACCCGGCGCCCCTCCACTCAAATCCCGCCTCCAGAAACACCTGATCGATCCCTTCGCGTTCCGCCGCTGACCTGACCTGCTGTGAGCCTGGCACGACCAAGGCCCGAACATGCCGAGCGACTTTGTGGCCCTTGACGATGGCGGCGGCCTCGCGGAGGTCCGAAAGCCGGCCATTGGTGCAGGATCCAATGAACGCAACATTCACCCGTTGACCGGCAATGGCGCCGCCGGCCTTGAGTTGCATGAACGCCAATGCCGCTTCCACGCTGAGCCGCTCAGGTCCCTCAATCGAACGAGGATCCGGCAGCAACTCGTCGACGGCCACCGATTGCCCTGGATGAGTGCCCCACGTCACCGTCGGCGCGATCTCTCCAGCCGCGAACGACACGCGGTCGTCGTAGGACGCTCCCTCGTCTGACGCCATCGCCAGCCATCGGTCTGCGGCCTCCTGAAATGACGGGCCCTCAGGAGCGAACCGGCGCCCCTTGAGGTACGCCACCGTGGTGGCGTCTGGATTGACGTAGCCCATGCGCGCGCCGCCTTCAATAGACATGTTGCAGATCGTCATCCGCTCATCCATCGACATGGCGTCGAGCGTGGAGCCAGCATATTCGTAGGCAAAACCAGTCCCGCCATTCACACCGAGCCGTCGAATAATGGCCAGAATGACGTCTTTCGCGAACACACCCGGCGACAACGGGCCCTCCACCTCAATACGTCTGACCTGCAACGGTGAAAGGGCCACGCACTGCGAGGCGAGCACGTCGCGAACCTGCGATGTCCCAATTCCAAACGCGAGCGCACCGAACGCACCGTGGGTCGACGTGTGGCTGTCGCCACACGCGATGGTCATGCCAGGCTGGGTCAAGCCGAGCTCCGGACCAATCACATGCACGATGCCCTGGACACCACTTGACACATCAAACAGAGGAATTCCGTGCGTCCGGCAATTCTTCTCCAACGCGGTCGTCATCGTCTCTGCCATGAGATCGGTAAACGGCCGGGACTGGCCATCGGTGGGAAGGATGTGATCAACCGTCGCGAATGTACGATGTGGCGCACGCACCGGCCACCCTTCGGCCGCGAGCATGTCGAATGCTTGAGGAGTGGTCACCTCATGAATGAGATGCAGACCAACATACAACTGCGTCTGTCCATTGGGAAGGCGGCGCACCGTGTGGGCGTCCCAGATCTTCCTCAAGAGCGTACCTGCCGTTGGCACCATGGATGCTCATCATGCTATCAGTCGTCAAAATTGTGTGATGGTGGCATAGGGTGTGCTTATGAGCGAGTGGTATCCTCAGGGACTTCGGATGGACCTACTCGATTCTCTTAACCCCTCCCAACGCGACGCGGTATTGCACACGCAAGGAGCCCTCCTGATTCTTGCAGGTGCGGGCTCAGGCAAGACGCGAGTCATCACCGTTCGGATCGCCCATCTGGTGGCCAACGGCCACGCCCAGCCTGGCGAAGTACTGGCGGTGACGTTTACCAACAAGGCTGCTCAAGAAATGCGTGGTCGTGTCGAAGAACACCTGGGCGGTGACTGCCGCCAGGTGTGGCTGTCCACATTCCACTCATTGTGCGCCAGGCTCCTTCGCCGGGAAGCCCCAGCGATTGGTCTCACGCGGGACTTTGTCATCTACGATTCGTCTGACCAGTTGGCCGTGGTCAAACAGGCCCTGCGGACGGCGGATATCGATGACAAGATGCTGACACCACGCGCGGCGTTGTCTCGAATCAGTCAGGCGAAGAACCGACTTGAAACTCCTCAGGACATGAAGTCGACTGGATGGAGTCTGCGTGATCAGCAAGTCTCCAAGGTATACGAGATATACCTGCGTGTCCTTAGTGATGCCAGCGCCCTCGATTTTGACGATCTCCTGCTCAAGACCGTTGACCTGATGGAGTCGACCGAGCGCGTCCGTGAGTTTTACGCGCGCAAATTCAAGTACATCCTGGTCGACGAATATCAGGACACCAACCGCCCCCAGTACATGTTGATCAAGCGGTTGGCTGAATTCCACCGGAACCTCTGCGTCGTCGGCGACCCTGATCAGTCGATCTACAAGTGGCGTGGTGCCGACCTGCGCAATATCCTCGACTTCGAAGAGGATTTTCCGGAAGCAACTGTCGTCAAGCTCGAGCAGAACTATCGGTCGACTCAGGTCATCCTTGATGCGGCATCGGCCGTCATCAGTCGCAATCGGAACCGTAAGGACAAACGGCTGTGGACTGATCGTACAGGCGGCGAACCGATCATCTACGTGCGGGCGGGCGACGAAATTGAGGAGGCTGACTACATTACCAAGGCCATTCGTGAGACCCGGTTATTGGACATCAGCACCACGACGGCGATCTTGTATCGCACGAATGCCCAGTCCAGAGCGATTGAAGACGCGCTGATGAGAGAGGGCATCGCCTACAAGATCATCGGCGGCGTCAGGTTCTACGAGCGCAAGGAAATCAAGGATAGTCTCGCGTATCTCAGACTCGTCATGAACCCACATGATGACGTCAGCTTCAGGCGTGTCATCAACGTTCCAACGCGCGGGATCGGAAAGACGATCCTCCAGACACTGGACGCCGTCAATCTTGATGAAACCGATCACAGCCACGCACCCTTGTTCGGGGTTGGCCTTCAACCCGTCTCATCTTCGCGCTCGATGTGGGCGAAATTGCTGGTGGTGCTGGACCAGAGACAAGTGTCTCCGCGCGCGTTGACGGCACTTCGTGGCTTCAGAGACCTGATTGCGACCCTTGCCACTGACTGTGCGTCATCCAGTGTCTCGATTGCGCTTGGTCTGGTCCTTGATCGCTCGGGTTATCTCAAGGACCTTCGGGACGAACGCAGCGAGGATGCGGAAGGAAGAATCGAGAACCTCATGGAGCTGGTGTCTGCCGCCCGAGAATACGAACTCCGAGAGGAGGAGGCGTCACTTGGCGGATTTGTTGACCGACTCTCGCTGCTCTCAGAAGCCGATGAAGCGAAAGGGTCAAACGACGCCAAGGTGTGGATGATGACGATGCACGCGGCCAAAGGTCTTGAATTCCCGGTGGTGATTGTGGCTGGTATGGAAGAAGGGCTCTTTCCCCATTCGCGGTCACTTGAAGACGAGGAAGAAGTCGAGGAGGAACGTCGTCTTTGCTACGTTGGCCTGACACGAGCCAGAGAGCGACTGATTCTCACCAGTGCCGCAAGACGCCGCGTGTTTGGCGACTACCAGTCAACGGAACCCTCCAGGTTTCTTGATGAAATTCCTTCGGAACTGATGACAAGCATTCAGCCTGTCGTCGCGCCGTCATGGAATTCGACCCGGTACGAGTCGCGCAATCCCTACGCGCGACGCTTCGGGGCGTCGAAGAAAACAGAGACCGCGCAAACGCCTTTTGCATCCTACGAAGATGAAGATCAGTCGTCTCCAACCGGCCTGAAAGTAGGACTGCGTGTTCGACACAAGCAGTTCGGCATTGGTTCGATCATGGCCATCGAAGAACAGGGCGACGACACACGAGTGACTGTGAAGTTTAATGCGGTGGGCACCAAGAAACTCGTGGCGCGCTACGCCGCACTGGAACCAGCCTAGGAACTACTCGTCCGAAGGCCCGTTGTTGTCGTCATCGTCCTCTCGGCCGGGGTCGACAACGGCTTCACTCTCACTGGCCTCACCGTCAACCGCTTCGCCCTCGATGTCTAGAAGTGTGGCAATCGACACCACACGATCGTCGTCAGCCAAATCAATCAGGCGCACACCCTGTGTGTCGCGCCCAATCGGCCTCAGGCCGGTCGTAGGCATTCTGATGATCTGTCCATGCTCGGTGACCATCAGGAGCTCGTGTTCGTCGGTGACGCAGGCGATGCCAACCACGAGACCATTGCGATCTGTGGCCTGAACGTTCTTGAGACCAATTCCGCCTCGTGTCTGCTTGCGATACTCGCCGACCTCGGTGCGTTTGCCGTAGCCGTTTTCGCAGACGGTGAGCAATGTGGCGTCATCGCTCACCACTTCCATCGCCACCACATCGTCGCCTTTGCGGAGCCTGATGCCGCGCACGCCCATTGCCGTACGGCCCATTGTGCGCGCGTCATCTTCGCTGAATCGGATCGCCATGCCATTTCGGGTTCCGATCACGAGGTCTTTCTGTCCGTCGGTCTCCGCCGCGGCAATGACCCGGTCGTCCTCGCCGACATGGATAGCAATGATGCCGGCAGACCGCGGATTCGAAAACGCCTTGAGGTCAGTCTTCTTGATGGTGCCCTGCCGAGTGCCCATCACGATGAACCGCTCTCCCTCTTTGTCTGGGAACTTCTGCACGCGGAGCAGGGCCGCAATTTTTTCGCCCGCAACCATCTGGACGAGATTGGCGATCGACTTGCCCTTGCTGCTTCGACTGACTTCAGGAATGTCGTACACGCGCAACCAGTAACACTTTCCACGGTCGGTGAAGATAAGAATATAGGCGTGCGTGTTCGCGATAAAGAGATGCCGAACCACGTCTTCTTCCCGTGTCTGCATCCCGATCAGGCCCTTGCCTCCTCGGCGCTGCGTCCGGTATTCCTCTAACGCACTGCGTTTGATGTATCCCGTCTGCGTCGATGTGATCACGACGTCTTCGTCGGCAATTAAGTCTTCGACCCTGAAGTCGCCCTGGGCTTCGATAATTTCTGAGCGGCGATCGTCTCCATACTTTTCCCGGATGGCTTTCAACTCGTCGACAATGATGCCGATGATCAGATCGTCACTGGAAAGGATGCCTCGAAGTGTGGTGATCAACGCGACCAGTTCGTTCAGCTCGTCGACGATTTTCTGCCGCTCAAGCCCGGTCAGACGTTGAAGCTGCATGTCGAGGATGGCCTGCGACTGACGCTCTGATAACCCAAAGCTGGTCATCAGGCCGGCGCGCGCCTCGGCTGGGTTCTTGGACCCGCGAATCAGCGTGATCACGGCATCAAGGTGATCAAGCGCAATCTTGATCCCTTCGAGGATGTGGGCACGGGCTTCAGCTTTGCGCAGCTCGAACTCGATGCGGCGCTGCACCACTTCTCGACGAAACTCGACAAAGAGCTCAAGAATCTGAAGCAGGTTCAGGACACGTGGTCGCCCGTTTGAAATGGCCAACAGCGTGATGCCGTAGCTCATTTGCAGCTTCGTATGTTTATAAAGGTTGTTGAGCACCACGTCCGGCAATTCGCCGCGCTTGAGCTCAATCACGATCCGCATGCCGTCACGATCCGACTCATCGCGAAGGTCTGAAATGCCTTCCAGTCGCTTGTCCCTCACCTGGGACGCGATGTCGGCAATCAGGGTGGACTTGTTGACCTGGTACGGAATCTCGGTGAAGACGATGGCGACGCGGTCGCCTTTCTTGCTTTCTTCGAAGGTCGCTTTCCCTCTGACCACAACGCCGCCGCGACCGGTCTTGTAGGCGCGATGCACACCAGCGCGACCGACAATAATTCCGCCCGACGGGTAGTCTGGCGCCGGAATGGTCTGCAAGACCGCCTTGAAGCGATCATCTTCAGGTTCGTTGCGATGTTCAATCGCGGCCAGTGTCCCATCGATGATCTCGCGCATGTTGTGCGGCGGGATACTCGTGGCCATGCCGACGGCGATGCCCGTGGACCCATTGACGAGAAGATTGGGAAACGGTGACGGGAAGACGGTGGGCTCTTCGGTCGTCTCGTCAAAATTTGGGCGATGGTCGACCGTTTCCTTGTCGAGATCCGCCATCATCGTTTCGGCGAGCGACTTTAGTCTGGCTTCGGTATACCGATAGGCTGCTGGCCGGTCGCCATCGATTGAGCCGAAGTTTCCCTGGCCGTCGACCAGGGGGTACCGCATGCTGAAGTCCTGCGCGAGGCGCACAAGTGTGTCGTACGCGGGCGAATCCCCGTGAGGGTGATAGTTGCCGATGACCTCGCCGACGATTTTGGCGCACTTGCGATAGGGACGGTTCGACGCCAGACCCATCTGGCGCATGGCGTACAACACGCGACGATTTGCGGGCTTGAAGCCATCACGGACGTCAGGAAGCGCTCGCCCGATGATGACGCTCATCGCGTAATCCATGTACGAGCGCTTCATCTCGTCTTCAATGTTGACGGGAAGCCGCAGCGGAGAATTCTGATCCATGGCGTCTGACACTTAGATATCGAGGTTCTTGACGTCGAGGGCGTGGTCTTCGATGAACTTGCGCCGGGGCTCAACGTGATCACCCATCAAGGTGGTGAACATCAAGTCGGCCTCAGTGTGGTCCTCTGCACGCACCTGCAGGAGTGTTCGTTTGGTGGGATCCATGGTGGTTTCCCAGAGTGTGTCTGGGTTCATTTCACCAAGTCCCTTGTAGCGATTAATCGCCAGGCCACGGCGGCCTGCAGCGACGAAGTAGTCGATAAGACCGTCGATGGACTCGACGCTCTTGTCGGCGTCTTTTTCCTTCGCCGCGGGTTTGGTCGCGACAGCCGGCGTGTCAAGGCTGTCCACAACTGTGGTCTCGTCGGTGCTGTCGTCATCAACGTCGACGAGAGATTCGACGCGGCCGGCAGTCCGGATCACCACCGGCCCTGCCATAAGATCTCTCACATCCACATAAGCCGCTGACAGGCCGCGGAACTCGGCCGTGGTTGTAAATTCAAGATCAAGGCGAAAGTGACGGTCGTAGCCAAGCGACCGATCAGTGATCGCGACCGCAAACGCCTGGTGCTCAGGGTCTTCAATGGCCTCGGTGACAATCTGCGGCTCCTGCAGGTGTTGCGCGAGCTTGGCAACAGCGGCGCGGTCTGCCCAAAAAGTCTTGTCGTGGGCTCCACCGTCGAGCAGGGCTGTGACGGCCTTGCGTGACGGCCCTCGACGCTCGACCAATTGAAGAAGCTTGCGGAAGGCCATTAACTTCTCGAGCCGACGCTCGAGTTGTTCGCCTGACACCTCACT
>JABMNV010000201.1 GCA_013203475.1 Acidobacteriota bacterium | reverse complement strand
TGCGTTCAAGGCGGGAGACATCTTCACCATTGACGGGGTGAACATGGTCAACCCGATCACGTATGAGGACAGCGGCCATCTGCAGCAGTTCTCGATACAGGCGGACCTGTCGGGCTCAACCACGGCGACGTTGTCGATTTCTCCGGCCATCATCACGTCGGGTCAACTGCAGACCGTGACCGCGGCCCCGGCGAACAACGCGGCGGTCTCGTTCTTGGGCAGCACAGGCACGGTGGGCGCCACGATGGCGGCGACCGCGAGCAAACAGTCACTGGTGTTCAACAGCGCGGCCTTCGCGTTCGTCATGGCCGACCTCAAGTCGCCCCTGCCGGGTGCGAACAGCAAGCGGATGAGCAACAAGGACGCGGCGATCAGCATCCGGTGGTCGGAGCAGTGGAACGCGCAGACGGACCAGAGCATGTCGCGCCTGGACACCATCGGCGGCATTGCCTCAATCCTGCCCTACTACGCCTTCCGGGCATTTTCCTCGTAAGGGAGCATTGACATGGCATTGACAGCAACGACTCTTTCGGCCGCAGCCGCGGCAAGCGATTCGATCATTTACGTGACCTCTGGCACCGGGTTTCCCGGCGTCGGGGTCTCGAGCAAGTCACAGCGGGTGCAGGTGGACGGCGAGTTCATGTACACCGTGGACGGCATCTGTCAGGTGGTTTCGGGCCAGATCAAGGTCCGCAGTCGCGGGGCGGATTCCACCAGTGCGGTCGCGCACGACATCCTCGCCCCGGTGGTGACCAGCGCGGCTGGGGCCGACTGGGTGGGCATCCCGTCGATGCCGGCGTATCCCGGGGTCTACAAGGCGGTCAGCGTGGGGCAGAACGGCGTCATCGCGGTGCCGACCAGCAACACGATTGTGGCCTTGACCAAAGCCACGGCCCTCGCGTCTACGACCTTGGCCGACCCGGCAGCGGACCAGGAGGGGTTCCTGGTGGTGCTGACAGCGGCGACCAACGCGGCCCATGTGGTCACGACGGTCTCGGCGTATGACGGCACGACGGGTGCTCACACGACGTTGACGTTTGCGGCCTACATCGGCGCGAGCATCACGCTGGCCCCGGTCAAGGGCGGCTGGAACGTGGTGGCGAACAACGCCGTGACAGTCACGTAAACATCCTGCGGCCCGGGCTGGTCATGACGACTGGCCCGGGTACAGGCGTCTTCAAGGGAGACTCATTTGTCGATCATTCACACGCAAGACTCCGCGCACGCCAGAGAACTCGCCAAGTGGGAGTCGCAACCGACGGCGCAATGTCCGTCTCCGCTGCGGCCCTACGTCTATCAAGAGGTGCCGACCATGTGCTACTACGCCGAGCGCCCCGTGGGCGGCGGTGCGGTGGTCTGGCGCAAAGAGGTGGCCGAGACGGAAGCGGTGGTCGCCAATCTGCAGAGCCGCGGCTGGGGCGTCGGCCAGGCTGCAGCGATAGCGGAACTCGAGAGCCGTGAGGCCGCGCTGGCACTGGCGGCCGCTGAACGCGCCCACAACGACCGTGGGATGTCTGACAAGGCCCGTGCGGAGGCTGACGCCTTCGATGAGACCGTGGCGGACCACGTCGGGGCGATTCCCGACACGCCGATTGTGCGTCGGAAGCATCGCGCTTCGAAGTAGTACGACCATGCACCCTGCGGGGTGTCTCGCGGCCAATTCCGGTCGCGTGCATGGAAGGTAGGCTGATATGAACACCATCTCGGGTGGGGGCGTCCTCACCAGCAAGAACATCTCGGATCTGAACGCGAACTTTACGTCGTTGTTGGGCGGCATCAACCCCGGCACGATCATTTACTGCCAGCCCTCCTCGTCCAACCTCGGGACGCAGGATGGCAGCCAGACCAAGCCCTACACCGACCTCCCGACGGCGTTCTCCAAGGCCCAGGGGGGCAAGAACGACGTGGTGGTCTTGGTGGGCAACGGCGCGGCCAACGGGTCGGCGCGACTCGCGGCGGCACTGGACTGGAACAAGAACGCGGTGCATCTGATCGGCATCAGTTCGGGCGTGAACATCAGCAACCGGTCGCGCATCACCCCGGTGTCTGGCGCCACCGCGTTTGCCACGCTCTTTACGGTGTCGGGCAACGGGTGCCTGATCAAGAACATCCAGTTCTACCACGGGTTCACGACCGGCACGACCGCGCAGATCTGTCTGACAGTCACCGGCACGCGCAACCTGTTCGAAGGGTGCCACGTCGCCGGCATGGCTGACCAGGAGTCGGCGGACGATGCCGGGTCGCGCAACGTGAAGATTAGCGCGGACGAGAATATGTTCGTGGGCTGCACGATTGGCGTCGATACGGTCACGCGTGGCGCGGCCAATGCCTCGGTCGAGTTTGCCGGGGCGACAGCGCGGAACCAGTTCATCGACTGCATTTTCCCGTTCATGACGGACGCGGCTGGCGTGCTGGGGATTCTCGGCACGGGCGCCGGGTGCATGGACCGGTTCCAGTTGTTCAAGAACTGCGACTTCATCAACGCGACGGGATCGACCTCGACCACGATGACGGTCTTGGGGAGTCTGACCAGTGCCTCGCCGGGCGGCATTCTGCTGTTCCGCCGGTGCGTGCTGGTGGCGATTGGCGAGTATGGCGACACGCTGGCGTTGACGCACAGCTACATTGACGGGCTGACTGGGGCTGCGGCCACATCCGGCATCGCCGTCAAGCCTTCCTAACCCCCTACGGGGCAGGCGTCCCTTGATGTCTGCCCCGGCTTCTAGAAAGGCACGCCCGTGGCCTCTACCGCCGTCACCGCCTCCAGCCTCATCACCTCCGCACTCGATGCGTTGGGCGTCTATGGCGTGGGTGAGCAGACCTCGGCCGCGGATATTGCCGACGGCCTGCGCCGGCTGAACGCGATGTTGTCGTCGTGGGCGATTCAGCCGCTGACCATCCCGGTGGTTTCGCGGGAAGTCTTCACCGTGACGGCGAATACGGCCGCGTATACCATCGGGCCGAGCGGGGATTTCAACACCATCCGCCCCACGCGGATTCAGACGGCCACGCTGCTGCTCAACAGTGCCTCACCGGCGATTGAGGTGCCCTGCGGCATTCTCTCCGAGCAGGCGTGGCAAGCCCTCCAGAACAAAGACCAGACCAGTACGCAATGGACGCAGGTGTTCTACCAGCCGACGTTCACCACGGGCGGTCTCGGGACGGTGACCTTGTGGCCGATTCCGACGACGGCTGACAACGACCTCGTGTTGTATTTCCCACAGCCCCTTGTCGAGTTTGCGAATGCCACCAGCACGTATCAGATTCCCCCCGGCTTTGAGGAGGCGCTCGTGTACGGCTTGGCCGTCCGATTGGCGGGGCCGCACGGGATGAGTGTGCCGGATGACATCCGACAGTTGGCGGTGCAGTCCAGGGCGACGATTAAGCGGCAGAACATGCCGGTGGCGGAACTGGGCAACGACATGGCGGCGATTGGCGACATCGGGCGCCAGTATGGCTACAACATCCAGACCGGAAACATGTGAGGCGATAGATGGCACAAGGATTTCTCTGCGTAGATTTATTGAAGGATGCGACGGCGGACGAGACCATCAGCAATTGGGTGGACTGTCGAGGTCGGACGCATCTGGTGTTTTACCTGTCGAGCTCCGGCACGACCTCGGGTGGCGCGATTTCCCTCGAGGAAATGCTGCCAGTGGGCAAGCCGGGGGGGCAAGTGCCCGGGCTGCCGTTCTCTGGCACCAACAGTTTGATCACCACGGCGATTAACGCCTCGACGTTCACGGGCGGGGCGCAAGTGGCGCATCATGCGACGGTGGCGGCCTATGGCTGGGTTCGGGCGCGAGTCTCGACGGCCATCTCGGGTGGAGGGTCGATCTCGGTGGGGTTGGTGGCGGTCTAGTGATTCTCCCGACGCTGGTTGGCCCGTCCTACCGGTCGATGAGCCGCACCGCTGACCCCAGCGAGTGTGTCAACTGGTATGTCGAGCGGGTGGAAGACGCCAATGCGAAAGCCCCAGCGGTCTGTTACCCCACGCCGGGCTTTACCGCGCATCTGGACCTGACTCCGGGGCCGATTCGGGCCGAGCATCAAGCCTACGACGGGCGCGTGTTTGTCGTCTCGGGGTTCAATCTCTACGAAGTCCTCTCCACGGGCACCTCGTCCCTGCGCGGCACGGTGTCGGTGGACACGAACCCGGCGACCATTTCGAGCAACGGCGCGGCTGGGGGGCAACTGTTCATCACCTCGGGGGACGTGGGCTACAACTACGACCTCGCGACGAATGTGCTGTCGGTGGTGCTGGCCTCTGGGGCGGCGATGGGCGCGTATCTGAACAACGTGTTTATTTCGCTCGACACGACGCTGTCTACGATTCGGTTGTCGGACCTCGATGACGGCACGACCTGGGATCCGACGCAGTTTGCCCAGCGGTCCCTCGCGGCGGACCCGTGGGTCTCGATGACGATTGTCAATTCGGAGATCTGGTTACTGGGCGAGGTGACTTCGGAGGTCTGGGCGAATCAGGGGCTGTTCCCGTTCCCCTTTGCCCCGATTCCCGGCGCGTTCTTCAACACCGGCTGTGCGGCGCCGTACTCAGCCGCTGTCGTCAACAGCACGCTCATCTGGGTCGCCAAGAACGACCAAGGCGACGGCATGATCTGCCGGGGCAATGGCTATGCCGCCGAGCGACTCTCGACGCATCCGGTAGAGTTTGCGATTCAAGGCTATGCCAACGTCTCGGACGCCGTGACGTTCACGTATCAGGAGATGGGCCACGCGTTCTGGGTCTGCTCGTTCGTGGACGGCAAGCGGTCATGGTGCTACGACGTGGTCTCTGGGCTGTGGCACGAGCGTGGCTTCTGGAACGTCACGACCTCGAGCTACGAAGCGTCACGGGTGATGTATCACTGTCAGAGTTTCAGCGGCACGCATCTGGTCGGCAGCCGGCTGGACGGGCAGACGTATCTGCTCAGCAACAGCGTGGCGACCGATGTGGACGGCACCGGGATCCGACGGCTGCGGGTGTTTCGCGGACTAGACGCCGAGCAGGACCAGGTGGCCTATCCCTGGCTGCAGATTGAGATGCAGAGCGGGGTGGGAATTGCCACCGGCCAAGGGTCGGACCCGCAAGCCATGCTGCAGATGTCCAAGGACGGCGGCTATTCTTGGGGCGCTGAACGCTGGGAGCCCATGGGCAAGATTGGCGAGTATCTGGTCCGCACGGTCTGGCGCCGGCTGGGGCAAGCACGCAATGCGGTATTCAGGCTGGTGGTGAGTGACCCGGTGTATCCCGTGGCGCTAATTCAGGCGATTGTTAAGCCGATACGTGGGGCCAGCTAATGGCTGATGTTGTGCCCGTGCCGATTCGGTCCAAGGTTGTGGAAGCCGCTGGTGTGCTGACGCGTGACCTTGTGCGGTTCTTCGAGGCAATTCGGCAATGGCTAGGGAACACGACACGTCAGGTGGCGTCCGTCGCGTTGACCGCACAAGCGGCGGCGATTGTCACAACGAGTATCCCGACCAATGAGCTTGAGACCGGTCTGTATCGGGCCACCTACAGCCTGAGGATCACGCAGGCGGCGACGTCGAGCAGTTCGGCGGCGGTGACCTTCGGGTGGACAACAAACAGTGTGTTGTGCAGCCAAGCCTTCGCCGCAGTGACAGGTAACACGACGGCCAGTCAGTCCTCTGGGGCCGTGACGGTGCTGGTCGAT
>JABMNV010000200.1 GCA_013203475.1 Acidobacteriota bacterium | reverse complement strand
GTTTTCAGGCGTTGAGTTCTGAAAGACTGACCAGCGCGCCGACAGACGATTCGACGAATTCATCTGCAGGTCGACCTTGCCGATAAACATCTTCACGTTCTGGACTGCGGGAATCACACCGTCGCCCAGTGCCGTCGAGCTCAGCCCGAGCGTGGCCGCCGTCGTCGGCGTGACCGTGATGACGCGCCCGGCTGAGAGGTCGTTCTTGAGATACTCGTAGCCGACGTAGAAGTGCGCCTTGTCGCGCGTAATGGGGCCACCCAAGGTCGCCGTGAAGTTGTTCACCTGGGTGTCAGGTTTCGGCGCTGTCGGAGAGAGTGTGAATGGTCGCGCAGAAAAGGCCTGGCGTCGGAAGCGATAGCTCGTCGAGCCGCTGAATGTGTTCGTGCCCGAGGGCGAAACCGCGTTGTAGACCATGCCCGTCGTCTGGCCAAATTCTGGTGCGAAACCGCTCGTGATGACCTGCACCTCTTTGACCATGATTTCAGACGGCTGGAACATGCGAAGGCCCGCACGATCTTTCTGCGTCGCACTGCCGCCGTCAATCTGGTAGTTGGTCCGCATCTGCGAGCCGTTCGCATTCATGCGCGTCGCACCGAACTCTTCGTTCTCATACCCTGTCACGTTCGGCTGGAGCAGCGCGAAGTTGTAGGCGTTTCTCGACACGTTCGGCAGGTTCTTGATCTCGACCGAACTGATCGTTCGCCCCAGGTCGACTCGACCCGGTGACGCGATGGACGCGTCCGCAGTCACCATGACGGTCTCGGACACCGCGCCAACCGCCAGCTCGAAGCCCACGCTCGCGATTTGCCCTGCGCTCAGGGTGACGCCCGCGCGCTCAGCCGCCTTGAATCCCTGTAGCGTGGCCCGAATAAGGTACGTCCCGATCGGGAGCAGCGCTGCCCGATACGCACCCTCGGAATCAGTAAAGACGACGCGCTCAAGGCCCGTGTCGGTGTTTTGAACGGTCACCGTGACCCCGGGGATGGTTGACCCAGAGCTGTCACGGACCAGACCTTCGATGGAGCCATTGATGGCTTGCGATTGCGCCATGGCCGGAGTGGCCACTGCGCTTGCCAGGACCAAAATCCACAAAATACGGAAAGAACGAGTCGACATTTACTACCCCCTCTTGGCCGCCATGGATCCCCGATAACTGGGCACCAAACGGCCCCAATTACAGACTTCCTAAAGCAGCTGAACAAAGTTCAGCAAACACTATACACCAGCACAGATTGAATGGTCAGGAGAGAGTTTCCGTTCCCGCGACGCTCCCAACGGGGCCGTGACTGGCGCGCCGAGGACGCTCACCGCTGCGGTCGGCGGCTCAGCCGATATGATGCATGACAGGAGCGTGTGCCATGTCGTCCGACCCGGTTCGTTCGTTTGTCCGATTCGCCTGGATCGCGCTGGGCCTCACGGTCCTGGTGATTGTGTGGGGCGCCGTGGTGCGCGCGACAGGGTCTGGAGCCGGGTGTGGCAGTCACTGGCCGCTGTGTAACGGTGATGTGGTTCCACTGGCTCCGACCGTCGGAACCGTGATCGAGTTTGTGCATCGCCTGACCAGTGGAGCGGTCATGCTGCTGGCGGTTGGATTGGTGGTGCTGGCCAGACGGACATTCCCCGCAGGTCATGCCGTGCGGACGTGGGCCATGATCTCGCTCGTCTTCATGATGATTGAGGCCGCCGTGGGCGCTGGCATTGTGTTGCTGAGACTCGTTGAAGACAATGCGTCGGCCTTGCGGGCGGCGTACGTGGGCGTCCACCTCGTGAACACGCTCCTGCTCGTGGCAGCGATGACGACGACCATCTGGTCCGTGCGCGCGCCGTCAAGCGCGAGGGGCGCGGCGGGGGCCACGCGACTGTTTTCCGTCACCATGTTCGCTATGCTCGGCGTCGCCGCCACTGGCGCCATCGTGGCGCTGGGGGACACGCTGTTTCCACACGCGTCATTGGTGGAAGGGCTGGCTGCGGATCTTGATCCCACGGCGCACTTCCTGATTCGCCTGCGGATCTGGCATCCGATCTTGGCCGCGGCCGTGGCGTCCACGGTGTTGTGGTTGGCCTGGCGGGACCCGGTTTTCGAGGGGCCGGAGCAGGAGACACCACGGCAGTTCGTCATCATGCTGGTGATCGGACAATGCGCGCTCGGCGTCCTGAATCTTGTGTTGCTGGCGCCGTTGACGTTGCAGATGGCACACCTGCTGGTGTCGAACCTGCTCTGGATTCCACTCGTCTGGGCGTGGCGAACCGCGATGAACGGGTCCGTGTTTGCTCCGCTCCATCAACCCGTTCACGACTTCTGTCTCGACCAGATCGCGCGAGCCGCCTCCAGACCGCTGGTGATCGGGCTGCAGGCCCCGCAGGGTGCCGGCAAGACTACGCTGGTCTCCCACCTTCTCGAGCGGCTACCCGCACTCGGTCTGCGTGGAGCCGGCGTATCCGTCGACGATTTCTATCTCACACGGGAAGAGCAACTCCGGCTCGCCGCAGCGCATCCAGGCAATCCGTACCTCGAACACCG
Organism: Acidobacteriota bacterium; assembly: GCA_013203475.1. GTDB lineage: Bacteria > Acidobacteriota > Vicinamibacteria > Vicinamibacterales > SCN-69-37 > SYFT01. Next base: position 19,500 of record JABMNV010000200.1, on the reverse strand, counting down.
CGGGTATCCGGGCACCCATGACGTGGCACTCGGGACGCGTACCATTCAAGCGCTCCGGTCTCTCGGGACCGGGGCGCCCGCGCAGGTTCGTGTGCCCGTCTATGACAAGTCTGCCCATGGCGGCAGAGGTGATCGTGCCCCCGAGTCGGCGTGGCGCAGCGTGACCGGTCCCCTGGACGTGATCATCGTCGAGGGATGGATGTTTGGATTTGCGCCCGTGGACGTGTCAGCGCAGCCCGATGCCCACCTGGCCGCGCCCAATCAGGCATTGGCTGCCTACGCGGCGTGGACCGACCTGGTGGATGTGTGGGTGGTGTTGCGAGCGCAGGACCCGGAATACGTGTTGACATGGCGCGTGCAGGCGGAGGAAGCGATGAAGGCTTCAGGCAAGCCCGGTCTGAGCCGTGAGGCGATCGAAGATTATGTGCGCCGGTTCCTCCCAGCGTACAGAACGTATGCCAGTGCTGAACGGCTTCCGGGATCGGGTCCGAGGCTCACGCTGACGCTCGACCTGGAGCGACGACCGCTCGCGTGAGCCCCCTGGCCGACTATTTTCCTCGGGCCTTCCGGATCGCCTCCACCGTCTTGGTGGTCCTGAACTCAACGATCTGTCTGCCGATGGTCAAGGCCTTGTCCTTGTCGGCGATCGAGACACCATTGATGGTGGCCAAGCCGGCCTTGACTCTCGCCTCCCAGCGGACCGACTGGGGATCCGTCACCATCATGTTCATGGTGATGGCCGCATCATCGTGGAGGCCGTCACTCTCTTGTTCCGCGGTGACGACTCCCAGTTCTGTCAGGTATGCCGTGACCGAGTTGTAGTCGTAGTACTCCGGGATATGGGCCACGACAGGCGCGCCCTTCCACTCGGCCGTGAACTTCTCGGCGACCGCGCCCATTCCTCGTTGGTTGCCGCCACTGTCACCCATCATGATGATGTGCTCAAAGCCGTGCATCTTCATGCTGTGGACGATGTCGGTCAGCAGGGCCTGAAAGGTCTCTTCCCTCAGGCTGATGGTGCCAACCGTCGTCATGTGGCTCGACTGTGGTTCGATACCGCCTTCAGGCACAAACGGCACGTTCGGCGCACAGATGGCATCTCCCAGCCGGCGTGCAATGGCCTCGCAATTCGCGCGTAGCACGTAGTTGTGTTTGCCGAGCGCGAGCCACGGTCCGTTAGGCTCGATGCCGCCGGTGGTGATGATGAGGGTCGTCTTGCCGGCTCTCATCGCGTCCCGGACGTCCATCCATGTCATCTCTTCGAGAAATACGGTGTCGGGTGCTGGTAGTGGATTGGCGGCATCAGGACAGTTGAGGGGATTGGCGGAACACTGCCCCCCGCCGGCCGACGGAGGACCCTGGGGGCCCCGGCCACGACCGGCGCCTCGACCACGACCAGCTTGACCAGCGACTTGGCTCCCGACCGTCTGCCCAGCCTGGGCCTCGAACTCAGCCGTGATGGTCGTGCTGGCGGCCGCGGCTGCCGCGGCGGTCGTCGTATCGGCGGTGGCGACGACGAACGCTCCGGCGACCGCGAGCGTGGTGACAATGGGTGTGGCGTACCGAAAGACAAACGTCATGGGTGAGGTCCTCACGTAAAGTTGGGTTACCGGGGTGACTGTGGCACGTACGCGATGCAATCGATCTCAACGCGAAGGTCGGGGTCGGGAAGCGCGGCGGCCTGAATAGTGGTCCGCGCCGGCCGGTGGTCCCCGAACATGCGGGCGTACACGGCGTTCATTTCCTTGAACTCACTCATGTCGACGAGGAAGACACCGCAGCGCAGAACGTGCTGCAGGTCTGAGCCCGCTGCTTGAAGGATGGTCTGCACATTCTTCAGGCACTGCTCGGTCTGGGCGGTGGCATCGGGCCCGGCGAGTTGGCCCGTGGCCGGGACTGTGGCGCCCTGGCCTGAGACAAAAATCAGACGTTCAAAACCCATCCCCGCGGAATACGGGCCCCTTGCGGCAGGCAGGTTCGGTGCTACGACGGGACGATGATCAGACATGAGGCTCCTTTGAGTCGATTTTTTAAAGAGCCCTATTCTAGTGCGCGTTTTGGTAGAGCACGAGCATTTTTCGAAAACACGACAACACTCCGAGTCCACCGAAACGCAGGCCGACGACCGCAGTTGGATCCCCTTGACGCGACAGGGGGCTGATACCATCTGGGCATGATGCATACCACTCGACGACGTGTTCGATGGGCCACCGCGCTCGTACTCGTGGCTGCGGTCGTGACAATCGCAGCCCAGTCGCCACAGGATCAGGTGCAGAGTTTTTTCACGGCGTACGATGAGGCCTTCAATGCGCGCGATATTGATCGACTGGGCACCATGTATCACGCTGACGTCACCGTGTTTGAAGGTGGAGGCATTGATCGCACGTGGGCGTCCTACCGCGACAATCATCTCGGACCGGAATTGAGGAACTTCAAGGACCTCGTGTTCGCGCACAGCAACGTCGTCGTGCACGTTCTGGGCCCTGACGCAGCCTATGTGACAGCTGAGTATTCCATCAGCTACACCACGGGCGAACGCAAGGTGGATGGGGGCGGCATCGCGACCCATGTGCTGGTTCGCGAGAATGGTGCCTGGACGATTCGTCACAGCCAGACCGCCTCACGTCGTCGGCCAGCTGGCGGTTCTTAGGCATGGTATCGACGCGCCTTCTCGATGAGCGATAACATCCTCTGTAATGGTCACGCACCTCGACCCTGTCTGCGGGATGACCGTGGATCCCTCCAAGAACAAGGGCGGTTCCTTCGAGCACGCCAACACGACGTACTACTTCTGCGGCGTTGGCTGCCGAACAAAGTTCGAGAGTGAACCTGAGGGTTGGCTCAAGAGCGGTCCCAAAGGCATGGGCCCTTCGACTCGCACCGAGCCCCCAGCACCCAGCACCGACGTCTGGCTGTGCCCCATGGACCCAGAGGTCCGCGAGCCAAAGCCAGGGGACTGCCCCGTGTGTGGCATGGCGCTCGAACCGAACACGGTGACGGCTGCCGAGCCGAAGAATCACGAACTGCACGACATGACGCGACGGTTCTGGATTTCGGCCGCGCTCAGTGCGCCCCTGCTGGCGTTGGCCATGCTCGACATGGTCGGCGTGGTTCCGCTTTCGATGAAGACGGTCGTGTGGATCCAGCTCGCGCTGGCCACGCCGGTATGTCTGTGGGCAGCCGCGCCGTTCTACGTGCGCGCCGTGAACTCGCTGAAGACGTGGAACCTGAACATGTTCACGTTGATTGGCATCGGGGTCGGCGTGTCGTACAGCTACAGCCTGATCGCGACGCTGGCGCCGGATGTGTTTCCGCACCAATTCCGACACGAGGGAGTGGTCGCGGTGTACTTCGAAGCCGCCGCGGTCATCGTTACCCTGATTCTCCTGGGCCAGGTCCTCGAACTTCGGGCGCGCAGTCAGACGGGTGCGGCGATTCGAAAACTGCTCGGCTTGGCACCGTCAACCGCGCGCCTGGTCCGCGACGACGGCACAGAGGCAGACATCCCGCTTCCGCACGTGACGGTGGGGCAGCGACTCCGCGTGCGGCCCGGTGAGAAGGTGCCCGTGGACGGCGTCATCGTTGACGGCGGTAGTGCCATTGACGAATCGATGGTCACCGGCGAACCGATGCCTGTGACCAAGGGCATCGATGACGAAGTCGTTGGTGCCACGATTAACGGCACGGGTTCATTCATCATGCGCGCCGAGAAGGTCGGCAGCGACACGCTGCTGGCGCGCATCGTCTCGATGGTGGCCGCTGCGCAACGCAGTCGGGCGCCGATTCAACGTCTTGCCGACCGCGTGGCCGGCTATTTCGTTCCGGCGGTGGTGCTCATCGCGGTCGTGACGTTTGGCGTGTGGAGTCTGTTCGGTCCGGAACCGAAGATGGCCTACGGCCTGGTGAATGCCGTGGCTGTCTTGATCATCGCGTGTCCGTGTGCGCTGGGTCTGGCGACGCCGATGTCGATCATGGTGGCCGCCGGTCGCGGTGCGGGCGTCGGCGTGTTGTTCCGAAACGCCGAAGCGATTGAGCTGCTGCAGTCAGTGGACACCATCGTCGTCGACAAGACCGGGACGCTGACCGAAGGTAAGCCCACGCTGGTGGCCGTGGAAACTGCTGGGGTGTTCAACGCCGACGACCTGTTGCGGTGTGCTGCGAGCGTGGAACAGGGCAGTGAACACCCGCTGGCGGCCGCGATCGTTGCCGGGGCCAAGGCCAAGGGAGTCGCGCTGGTCACGGTCACGGCATTTGAGTCGGTCACGGGACGCGGCGTCCGAGGCAAGGTCGAGGCGCGCGACGTGCTCGTCGGCACGGACGTTTTTCTGAAGGAGGCCGGCGTTTCAACGGTGGACCTTGAGCCGCGCGCAGATGCTCTCAGACGCGAGGGACAGACGGTCATGTTCGTGGCAGTCGATGGCGCGGTGGGAGGGTTGCTCAGTGTCGGCGACCGCATCAAAGCCGGTGCGGCGGATGCCGTGCGTGATCTGAAGGCCGTCGGTCTGCGGGTTGTCATGTTGACCGGCGACAACAAGACGACCGCGCAGGGCGTGGCCAGTGCGTTAGGTATTAGCGAGGTGATTGCTGAGGTACTGCCCGATCAGAAGGCCGAGGTTGTGCAACGCCTCGAGCGTGAAGGACGCATCGTCGCCATGGCCGGTGACGGCATCAATGACGCGCCCGCCTTGGCAGCGGCGACGGTGGGCATCGCCATGGGGACGGGCACGGATGTGGCGATGGAAAGTGCGGGAATTACGTTGGTCAATGGAGACTTGCGGGCCATTCTTCGCGCCCGCCGGCTCTCGCAGGCGACGATGGCGAATATTCGACAGAACTTGTTTTTCGCATTCGCCTACAACACGATAGGCGTGCCCGTGGCCGCCGGTGTCCTGTATCCGGTGTTCGGGCTGTTGTTGAGCCCGATGATTGCCGCTGGGGCCATGAGTCTCAGTTCGGTGTCGGTGATTGGCAATGCGTTGCGTTTGAGGAAGGCGTAAGAGGAGCAGATTTATGAAATCAAGAGTCATCGGAGTCGCCGGTTCGCTCGCGATCATGGCAGTGAGCCTCGTCGTGGGGAACGGATTCTCTCTTGGTGCCGCGCCTCCGCAGGAGATTCGCCTGCAGTCACTCGCGTCCCCTGCCATGGCCAACAGCGGTGAGCCACAACTGACTGTCTCAAGCCGGGGCGTGTTGATGAGCTGGGTGGAACGCGAGGGGCCCACCGCGCTTCTCAAGTTTGCCGAGAGGACGTCGACTGGATGGACGCCCACACGGACGGCGGCCTCGGGCGACAACTGGTTTGTGAATTGGGCCGACGTGCCGTCCGTGATGCGGATGGCGAACGGTACCCTGGCCGCGCATTGGCTACAGAAGAGCGGCTCGTCGACCTATGCCTACGATGTACGTCTGGCGCAATCGAAAGACGACGGCAAGACGTGGTCGTCGTCATTCCTGCCACACCACGACGGAACACAAACAGAACACGGGTTCGCGTCGCTGTTCCAGATGCCTGAGGCAGGCCTGGGGCTGGTGTGGTTGGACGGCCGGGCCATGGCGGAAAAAGGTGGCGCCATGAGCGTGCGCTATGCCGCGTTCGACGACAAGGGGAAGCAGGTGGCGGATGCCCCGGTCGATCTTCGGGTGTGTGAGTGTTGTCCAACGACGGCCGCGGTGACGGCGGACGGTGTCATTGCCGCGTTCCGCAATCGCACAGAAGACGAGATTCGCGACATCTATGTATCGCGCCTTGACGGCGGCACATGGACCGAACCCAAAGCCGTCCACAACGACGGCTGGAAGATTTCCGGCTGTCCCGTGAACGGTCCGGCACTCAGTGCGCGCGGACGCGATGTCGTGATTGCGTGGTTCACGGGAGTCGTTGCACCAGGCCAGGTGTTCGTGGCGTTTTCGAAAGACGCTGGACGGACGTTCGGCGATCCTATTCGGGTGGACGATGAGGCGTCGTTGGGGCGCGTGGATGTCGAGTTGATGCCGGATGGTTCAGCGCTGGCGACGTGGATGGAACAGGGCTCGGGAAGTAGCGCGTTTCGTGTGCGGCGGATACAGCCCGCAGGTACACGAGGAGCGGCGACTACGGTGGCAGAGGTGAGCAGCGCCCGCACGAGCGGGTATCCGAGAGTGGCTCGGGCCGGTGATGAGTTGGTGTTCGCCTGGACCGAAGTTGTCGCGGCCAAGCCGGGTGCACGGGCCGAAACACGCGTGGTGACCTCCATCGGGCGCTAGCCATGGACGGTCGCGAGCACTGGGACACGATTTACCGCACAAAGACTGACCAGCAACTGAGTTGGTTCGAGCCCTGCCCCGACGTCTCGGTGCGAATGCTCGAAGCCGCCGGCCTGACCCAAGACACGTCCGTGCTGGACGTCGGGGCAGGGGAGTCTCGGCTGGTGGACTATCTGGTCGGGCGCGGACTGCAGTGTCTTGCGGTCCTCGACGTGTCGCAGGCGGCGCTCGATCGTGCGAAGGCCAGGCTCGGAGAGCCGGCCGCCCACGTGACGTGGATCGCAGCGGATGTGACCGCCGACTGGTCCCTCACACCCATGGACATCTGGCACGACCGCGCCGTATTCCACTTTCTGGCGGACGCAGGGGCGCGCGCACGATATCGCCAGCGTGTGAGGCAGGTGGTCAAGCCTGGAGGCGCGGTCATCATGGCCACCTTCGCCTTGGAGGGCCCTGACAAGTGCAGCGGGCTGCCGGTCGCACGATATTCGTCGGAGTCGCTGGCCGAGGAGATGGGGGACGGGTTCCGTTTGGTGCGGTCAGTGCCGCACGTCCATCAAACGCCCTGGGGAGCCACACAGGCGTTTCAGTATTCCCTGTTCACGTATGGCAAGGATGGGGAGTAGCGTCGGCGCGCAGCATTGCCACGCCATTGTCAACGGACGCGCCGCCAGGCCTCGGGTCGATCGCGCTGCCTGGTCGGCACGGCGACGATGGCGTAGCCGAGAAGCCTGATGACGGAGGCCAGGCTCTGGCCGAGAGGTGTTTCTGGGGCGATGTCGCCGTAGCCGGCACCCTCGGCGACGGTCACCGCCGAACCGCCTGCCCCTTGCGCCTCTGCTTCGGTACCGATCCTGCAAGAGTATGGACTGCTGACGGAGGTAGGACGTGCGGTATGCACGCTCGGCTCTTTTGGCAGTGCACGGCGTGGCGCATCTCGTGGGATGTGCGCAGCCCTGGCGGCTGATAACAGCCCCAGGCATGCCGTACCAGACCACACTGCGGGCGGGTCGGGTGGACGTGGGCGAGGCGGGCATTCGCGTAGTCGGTGTGTTCTGGCTGTTGCTGGCCGGCGTCATGATGTTGACGGCGATTGGCGTGGCGGTCCAGGCGCGCTGGGCCAGCGCCGTGGTGCTCCCCGTCGCAGTCGTTTCACTGGTGCTGTGCGAACACACACGTGAGCGACCCGGCGCATCCAGCCACGGACCGACCGGCACGTTTACCTTCGCCAGCACCACGTCTCTGCCCCCACCGGGCCACGGCTCGAACGATCATGGGGCCCCGGGTGACGGCTCGATGTGAATGAGGACGTCGGCGACCCAGGGCAGTTCGCGCTTGAGCGTGGCGCGGACGTGTCCGGCGATGGCGTGGGATGCGGCGACCGTGAGTGTGGGATCGACCTCGATGTGCAGGTCGATGTGGTAATGCAGGCCCGTCTTGCGTGCGAGGACTTTGTCGATGCCGTCGACTCCGACCACGGATCGGGCGACGGCCTGCAGTTCGCTCGTCAGCTCTGGCGGAGGCATCGTGTCCGCGAGTTCAAGCGAGGAGTCGCGCATGATCCGGAAGCCGGTGATGACGACGATCAGGCCCACGACGAAGCCGCCGAAGTGATCGGCGGCCGCGAACCTGACCGGATCGTACATCGCAAGTCCGACGGCGGTCAGGGCGGCCAGCGCCGACAGGATGTCGACGGCATCATTCCACGCGTCGGCGACCAACGCTGCGCTTCGGATCCGGCGACCGACGCGAAACTTCACCGATGACATGATGCCGCGCAGCACAATGGCGCCCACCAGCGCTGCCACCGCGCTCATCCCTGGCGCCGGATGCTGGGCACCAACGCCCTGCAGTGATTGGTAGCTGATGGCGAGGCCCGTGATCGCGAGGATCAGGCCGACGGCAAAGGCCGAGAGCGTCTCGAAACGACCGTGTCCATAGGGGTGGTCATCATCAGCGGGGCGGGCCGCGACGCCCATCCCGATCACGACAATACTTGACGCCAGCACGTCCCCGGCGAACTCGAACCCGGTCGCGACCACTGACGTGGAGTGCGCCAGCACGCCGATGGTGATGTTGCTGCACGCGAGGAGGCCGCTGACGGCCATGCCGACGCGAGCCACGCGACGCGCCGTCCTGTACGATTCCTCAACCCCGGTCATCGTGGCCATTGTTGCCTGGAATGCCCGAGTGCGATATCGCCGCCAGTATCGTTGCCACCGCAGGTCGAAGTGTGTGCGGTGCGACTGAGACGAACACAACTGTGGCGCTTGTGATAAGTTTCACAAGGAAGGTGACCACGAGCCATGTACAACCGTGACGGTAAGGGCGACGATCGCCAACCTCACGAATCCGAACACGCCCTACACGTCGGGGACGGTCACCATCGGCAGTCGAGTTGGGACAACAGGTGCCGATGGCTTCGCGACGATCACGGGCGTGCTCCCAGGGATGCATTTGCTGACCGCGACCGGCGGGTTCGTCCAGCGGGAGGTGATGGTCAACATCATGGCCGGGGGGACCAACGAAGTCAGGACCAACGCGTTCGCCAGCAGCTTCAACGGTCAAACGTGGGATCAGGGCTTCTTCGACCAGGTGTATCGACTCGCGGACGAACACCACGTGACCCACAGGTGGGAGTCGTTTCCCCAAATGGTGCTCGACATGGACACATTGGAGATGGTGCATGGTATGTCTCACCATGGACCAGGTCTTCCCTTCACGATGGGTGCCGTGTCGGGGTTCATGACACAGCTTCCGAGGTACACAGGGGGCCTGTTCCCATCAGTCGGTCCTGGATCCTTCGCTGGCATGCAAAGAAGCGGGTCAGATGTTCCGGCAGCGGGGACGCCTGGAACATGGCTTGTTCACGGTCAAGATCTCGGCACGCAGGGCGAAGGGCATCATTCCGAGTGGCTCGACCATCGCGGGTATATCATCGCCTCCCAATCGGTCTTTAACACCCATGAAACTCACATGCCGGGCGTCGGCTCGATGAACCAGGAGCTGTTTCAGACGTTGGGCGCTTGTGCTGACTACCCGGGCTCTGGTTATAGCAGCGTGGTGTGCGTGGGGGCCACAACGGAGGCGTCCGAGTTCGACGTCATGAACCAGACCTATCTCTATAACCGGCCGCCGAGGACCAAGACTCCCGACAATACGTCTGCGTTTGAGACGATCACGGGTACGCTAGTGAGCACGTCTGCCGCGCGAGACGCCTAAGGACACCGCCTCTCGCTATGGACAGGTGCTGCGGCCGTCATAGCGCCTCGCCGTCCCGCTGCCCGGAGCGGATCTTGACCGCCTGCTCGACCGGGATGACAAAGATATTCCCGTCCCCCATATTGCCGCTGTGCGCGGCCCGTTCGATCGTGCTGACCACGTCGTTCGCGACGGCCGACGGCACCACGATTTCGACCTTCGTCATGTGCACCTCATCGAACATGAGTTCGCCTCCCTCAGGCGGGTAGCGGCGCCCGAAGCCGCGCACAACCGACACCGTCACGCCGGGCACGTCGGGCATCTTGTGTAGTGCGCGAAGGACCACCGACAAGCGGTCTGTCCGAATGATGGCCTTGATTTCTTTCATCACAGTTCCACCTCCTTGCGCTCACGTGCGAACAACCGGTAGAGCACCGGCAGCAGGATCAGCGTCAACGCCGTGGACGACAGGATACCGCCGGCTACCACCGTCGCCAATGGACGCTGCACTTCGGCTCCGCGGCCGGTGGCCAACGCCATGGGCAGGAACCCGAGCGAGGCGACCAGCGCCGTCATCAATACCGGGCGAAGACGCGCCACCGCTCCGTGAACGACCGCGTCCTCGAGTGGCTGCCCCTCCTCACGCAACTTGTTGATGAACGTGATCATCACCAGGCCATTCAAGACGGCGACGCCTGACAGGGCGATGAAGCCGACCGCGGCCGAAATGGAAAAGGGGATGCCGCGTGCCCAGAGGAAGAACACCCCGCCGGTGAGCGCGAGCGGCACGCCGGTGAACACGAGCAGGGCATCACGCACGTTTCCAAACGTGACAAACAGGAGTCCGAAGATGAGCAGCAGCGCTACGGGCACGACGACCTGCAGCCGCTCACGGGCCGACAGCAGCTGTTCGAACTGGCCGCCCCACGCGGTCCAGTACCCCGGCGGAATGACGACGCCCTCACGAATGCGCTGCTCAGCCTCGGTGACGAAGGACCCGATGTCACGGCCCCGGACGTTGGCCGTGACCACGACCCGCCGTTTGCCGTTCTCCCGGCTCACCTGGTTCGGCCCGGGCGCCACCTCGAAGTCGGCGACAGATCCCAATGGGATGAATCCGCTTCCCTGGCCGGGCAGCCGTACAGGGATCCGTTTCATCTGCTCCATGTCGGTTCGCAGAGCCTCGGGCAGCCGGACCAGGATATCGAACCGGCGATCGCCGTCGAACACCTGTCCGACGGTCTTGCCGCCAATCGCCACCTCGATGACGTCCTGCACATCAGCGACGTTGAGCCCGAGGCGCGCCATCTCGCCGCGCTTCAACTGAATGGTCAGCATCGGCAGTCCCGTGGTCTGCTCCACTTCCGTATCGGCCGCGCCGGGCACAGACGAAAGGATGGCCTCGATGTCGTCGCCCACCTCGGCCAGCACCTCCACGTCGTCTCCAAACACTTTCACGGCCACGTCACTGCGGACACCAGCGATCAGCTCATTGAACCGCATCTGGATCGGCTGGATGAACTCGTAGTTGTTGCCGGGGATGAGCACCAACTCTTCCTGGAGTTGCGCCACCAAATCGGCTTTCGGCCGATCCGGATTCGGCCAGGCCTCTCGCGGCTTGAGCATGACGTAGGTGTCCGCGACGCTTGGGGGCATCGGGTCGGTCGCAATTTCTGCCGTCCCGATTTTCGAAAAAATGTAGTCCACCTCTGGGTAGGTCTTGAGCTTTCGCTCCAGCGTGTGCTGCATCTCGATCGCGGTCGTCAGGCTCGTCCCCGGGATGCGCAAGGCATGCACCAGCAGGTCGCCTTCGTCGAGGCTGGGCAGGAACTCGCTGCCGAGCCGCATGGCCATGGCGCCCGTGACCACCATCAGCACGCCGGCCAGCAGGACCGTCGCGATGCGGTGGCGCATGGCGATCACGAGCGCCGGCCGGTAGGCGCGCTCGGCCCATCGAACCGCCGGGCTCTCCTTCTCAGAGACCCGGCCCGTCACGAACAGGGCGACGGCCGCGGGCACAAACGTGAACGACAGGATCATGGCGCCCATCAACGCCGCGAGGACCGTGAAGGCCATCGGGTAAAACATCTTCCCCTCGATGCCGGTCAGCGTCAGGATGGGCAGGTACACGATCATGATAATCAACTGCCCGAACAGCGTCGGACGCCACACCTCTTTGGAGGCGTCAAACACCACCTCCACGCGCTCAGGGCGCGTCAGCGGGCGTCCGGCCTCGCGCTGGCCAGCCGAGAGCTGGCGGATGCAGTTCTCGACCACTACGACCGCGCCGTCAACAATGATGCCGAAGTCGAGCGCGCCCAGACTGAGCAGGTTGCCGCTCACACCCTGTTCCACCATCCCTGTGATCGCGAACAGCATCGAGAGCGGAATCGCGCAGGCCGTGATGATGGCCGCTCGAATATTGCCGAGAAACACAAACAGGATTGCGATGACCAGAAACGCTCCGAGCATCAGGTTGTGGCTGACGGTCTCAATCGTCGCGTCCACCAGCGTCGTGCGGTCGTAAACCGTCTTGGCCACCACGCCCGCCGGGAGCGTCCGGTTCACTTCCTCCATCTTCGCGGCCACGCGTTGGGACACGATCCGGCTGTTCTCTCCCATCAGCATGAACACCGTGCCGAGGACGACTTCCTTGCCGTCCTCGGTCGCGGCGCCGGTTCGCAGCTCGTTGCCCAGAAGAACGTCCGCGACGGCACTGAGATACACCGGTGTGCCCTGGTCCGTGCCGACGACGATCTGCTGGATGTCCTCAATTGTCTGGACCTGGCCCGGCGCCCGGATCAGGTACTGCTCGCCGTTGCGCTCGATATAACCGGCGCCGACGTTCGTGTTGTTGTTCGCGAGGGCGTCGAGAATGTCCCGGAACGACAGGCCGTGGGCCATCAGCCTGTCAGGATGAGGTGTGACGTGGAACTGCTTGGTGAAACCGCCGATCGTGTTGACGTCCGCGACACCGGGCACGGTCTTCAACTGCGGGCGGACGATCCAGTCCTGGATGGTGCGCAGGTCCATGCCTGAATAGGGCTGCCCCTCGGCGGTCGTCGCGCCCGGCTCGGCCTCGACGGTCCACAGGAAGATCTCACCGAGCCCGGTGGCGATCGGCCCCATGGTCGGCTCGATGCCCTCGGGGAGTCGGCCCTTCACTTCCTGGACCCGCTCTGCGATCAGCTGCCGCGCAAAATAGATGTCCGTGCCGTCTTCGAAGATCACGGTGACCTGCGACAGGCCATACCGCGAGATGGATCGCGTCTGTTCCATCTTCGGGAGGCCCGCCATCGCGGTTTCCACGAGGTACGTGACGCGCTGTTCCGCCTCAAGCGGCGAGTAGCCGGGCGCCTCCGTATTGATCTGGACCTGGACGTTCGTGATGTCGGGCACCGCGTCGATCGGCAACCGCGTGTAGTTGTACAGGCCGAACACGGCCAGGCCCATCGTCGCGATGACGACGAGCCCGCGGTGGCGAATCGAAAACTGGAGAAGCCGTTCAATCATGGTTCGCGTCCTTAATGGTCGTGGGTCGCGCCGAGTTTGCCGATCTCGGCCTTGACGGCAAAACTATTCGCCGCCGCATACAGGTCACCGGCCTTGAGCCCACTCAAGACTTCTACCCATTGCCCGTCCGTCCGTCCCAGTTCAAGCGGGCGCGCCTCGAACCAGTCTCCGTACTTGACGAACACGACCTGCCAGTCTCGAAAGGTCTGGATGGCGTCGGCCGAGACGGCGAGGGCGATAACGGTCTCCTCCCGCACAAGCGTCACCGTCACGAACAGCCCGGGCCGCCACTGGCCATTGGCATTCGACAGGGTGAGGCGCGCTGTGGCCGCGCGTGTCTCTTTGCCCACCAACTGTCCGATGAAGTTGATGCGTCCCTTCGACTCCGTGCCGAGATCCGTCGAGAGGACGGCAGCCTCCTGGCCCTGGCGCACGACGCCGAGGTCCTTCGCATACACAGACACCTCGACCCAGACGGTGGTGAGATCGGCGATCGTGAAAATCCGTTCGTCGGCCGAGACTGCCTCGCCAACCGTCACGTCACGCTCGACGACGGTGCCAGCGAGGGGCGCCCGAACCTCGTATCGCGCGAACGTGTCTGCGGGCGCCGCCGCGAGTCCAGGCAACGCCGCGGCGGCCATTCCGAGCACACCGAGCTGCTGGCCGGCCAGCTGGAGGGTGAGCTCAGATTCATCGAGCACCCGTTTCGCTTCCAGGTAGTCACGTTCGGCCGAAATTTTCTTCTTCCACAGCGCTTCCTCACGGTCGAGTGTCACTCGTGCAAACTCAACGTGATGTGCGGCGGTCAGATACTGACTCTTCGCATTCGCGAGTTCCCGGCTGCTCAGAATCGCGAGGACCTCGCCCTGCCGGACGCGATCGCCCTCCTTCTTGAGGACCTCCGTCACGACGCCCTGCAGGCGCGGCACCACATGGGCGACCCGCGTCTCGTCGGCTTTGATCTCCCCAGGCAATTCGAGAATCGTCTGCATCGTACGAGGCCCGACGGTGCCGATCACGATACCGGCGCTTTTGATCTGGTCAGCCCCAAGCTGGACCTTGCCTTCGATCTGTGCATACGACCAGGAGTGCTCCTGGCCTCCGCGCGTGGCGAAGACCTTCACATCAAATGAATGGGGTTCTTCGACCACCTCGATGCCGCGCAGATAGTCCGCTTCGGGCGTGAACGTGATGCGGTCGATTCGTCCCCCGAGCCGGTGCAGTTCGACGACCAGTTCCACCTCGCCTGGCGGTAGCGCCTTGAGGGCTGCGTCGAACGGATACACGCGAAACTGCGGCGGCACCCCGGTCTCGTAAATGGTCATCTCGACCTGGAGTCCATCGGCCGATAGCAGACGAGCGCCGTGTGGGCCACGAGGATAGTCGAGCGCGCCGGCCGGTTCGGCGGCGCCGCCGCTCCCGGGATCGGTCCGAAGGATTGCCGCCGCAACAGCGAGGCCGATGACGCCGACAATGGCGACGATGAAAACCGTTGTCTTATGCATGGGTGATCTACTTTCCTGACGCGGGGGCGTCCGTCACGCCCGACAGAGAGCCGCCGACCAGGCGTTCAACCTGAGCGGTCGCATGGTGAAATCGAATCAGGGCATCGAGCTGCTGTCGATTCGCGTCAGTCAGCGTCTTCTGGGCATCGAGGACATCCAGCAGCCCGAATCGTCCCAGTTGATACCCCTCCCTTACGGCGTCGAAGACCGCCTGCGCTCCAGGGACAATGGATGTCTGCAGGATCGTCAACGCGTCATTGGCGCTGACCAGATCCCGGTACGCGTCTGCCAGTCGCGACCGCAGGCCAAGGATGGCGGCGTCGGCCATCGCCCGTGAACGCTCGACGTCGGCCTCGGCCGCGCGGATCCCGTCGCGGTTGCGGTCGAACCATGGAATCGGGATGGTGGCGCCGACGACAAAGGCGTTGCGGCCCTCGGCCGTGAAGCGCCGATAGCCCGCCGCGACGGTGATGTCAGGAACGCGCGATGCCCGGGCCAGGGCCAGCGCCGCCTGACGATGTTCTACTTCGCTCGCCCAGCGCGCCACCTCGGGTACGCGCGGCAGCCGCGCGTCGAGCGCTTCCAGGGTGGGGATGGGCGGGACCTCACGAAGATCACCGACCGCCTCGGCAAGGCGGGCGTGGTCCAGACCCCAGAGCAGGGCGAGCTGCTGCCGGCGCGCGTCGAGAGCGCGCCGGGTACGATCCGCGTCGAGCTGGGCGAAGGCCACCAGCACCTCCGCTCTGGCGGCTTCTATCGGCGACACCACGCCGGCCTCGACACGATCGTCCACCGCCCGACGAACCTGGCCAGCCAGGTCGAGGGCGGTCGAGGCGTGGCGCACGGCTTCCTGTGCCGCAAGGACACCGACAAACGAGGACGTGACCTGCACCAGGACGTCGAGCCGCGCCGCTTCATAGTCCCAGACGGCAAGATCGTGATTGACGCTGGCCACCTGCTGGCGGGCCGCTCGCTTGCCGCCGAGTTCCACGATTTGGCCGAGCTGAATCGTGGTCTGCGACTGATTGACCTCGTTGCGCGATCCACCGATATCCTCGACCATGGTCGTGATCGTCGGGTTAGGCCGCCGCCCTGCCTGAAGCGTTCGGGCCTCCGTCGACCGGCGCCCCCAATCGAAGGCGCGAAGCGCAGGACTCTGCTCGAGCGCTCGTGCCAGTGCGTCTCGCAGGGTCACGGGGCCGTCGACCCGTTGGAGCGTTGGAGTTTGGGCCGCGACGGCCACGCCCAGGACAAGAACCACGGCCGCCGAGCCCAATGCCAGGGTTCGCATGGCTACGTCGTGGTCCCGACGCGCGCGACCAGGACAGAAGACACGAATGCGATGACAGTTCTCATTTGAAACCTCAATAAGCAGACACAGGAATATGGAGACGCCGCGCGCCGGGGAACGAACGCGGCGAATATGACGCGGGAACGCGGCTGTGGGGACTAGCGGGGAGGGCCGCGCGGATTGAGCGGGCGGACGTCGGCAGAATTCGTGAGATTCGGAGGCGGCCACTCGAGCGGCGTTGCCGCAGAGTCCATCGTCCAGGCCAGAGGCGACGATGGAGCGGGCAGGAGGTGCGAGGTGGCGTCGGCGGGCCGCGCAGCAGCCAACGACGCCGGGACGAGGAACCAGAGTGCCGCGCCTGGTTCGACCGCCGCGTCCCCATCGGGAGATCCCCGACGGCCGCCAGAGTCGTGCTGGCTGGTGTGATCATCGGCCTCGGGAGATTGCGCGTGACGATGCACTTGTCGACCGTCGTGGTGATCGCTGTTGTGAGCGACGTCAGTGTGCAGATGCACGAAGCTCGCCGTCGCCGCGTTCGCGGGCAACGCCAAGCACACAAACAGGACCAGGGCCAGTCGTTTCACAGGAGGCGTGATTGTGGCCGACTGTTGTTTGGTAAGTCAAGACGATCCCTCGACATCGACGCCGTCGATTCGGATCGTCGGTGAACCGATGAAGCGCTTGGTCTGGGCATCGCCCTCGTCCATGACGGGCATCACTCGGCTTGCCCTTGCGCCCCCTCGGCTTGCATGGCCTGCTCGAGGTTCGCCAGCGCCACTTTCAACGTTTTCGTGTAAGGCGCTGAGTTCGGAGAGCATTGCCTCCAGCTTGGTGAGCCGGGCAGCGAGGAGGACGGCCGTGCGAAAGCGCCCCGACCTGCGCGCCGTAATCGCGAGGCCCACCAACGCGGTCGCAGTCTGTGCCCGGCCCCCGCGGGCCACGGTCAGAACCAGGTCCTGAGCCCAAACACCACGCGACCGCCGCTGACATCCTGCCCTGCCGCCCTCGCGCGATCGGCCGTGCCGAAGAACTTCCGCCCCCATGTCACGCCGAGATAGGGCGCGAATTCCCTTCGAATTTCGTACCGCAACCGAAGGCCGGTTTCGATGGAGGTCAGCCCCGCGCCGATGTCCCGCGCGGGATCCGACTTGCCGTAGACCTCCGCCTCAATGAGTGGCTGCAGAATGAGGCGGTTCGTTATCAGGAGTTCGTACTCGACTTCCAGACGCATATGGGTTCGGCCGCTGGCGCCCACATAGCCCGTGGCTTCCACCTCGAACCAGTACGGTGCGAGCCCCTGGATGCCGAAGGCCACCCACGTCTGCGCCGATCCCGGTCGGAAGTCTTGTCGCACACCCGCGACCACATCCCACCAACGGGCGAAACTGTGCCCGACGAGCGCCGTTGCAAACGCGTTCTCGACACGTTCGTTGTCCGCCTCTCCCTCCGAGCGAAGCCACAGACGGTTGATATCCCCGCCGATCCACGTTCGATTGTCCCAGGCCGCGCCGCCGTCTCCCGTCCCACGCCACTCGGCCTGGTCAAACAACACCATGAAAGTGATGCCGTCGCTGCCCATCGCGTGACCATCCAGTCCAGCCGGAAAGGCGGCGGCACGATCGGCGTCGGTCAGAGCCGGGATTGGTTCTTTCGGCTCGCTCGGGTCGGCGGCCTTTGTGGCCTGCGCCATGTGCGCGGAATGGTCCTCTACCGGAGGCGGCGGAGGGGGCGGCGGTGGCGGCGGAGTCTGTGCGGCTGCGCCGGATGCGCCAACCAGACACAGGCCCACGGCCGCAAGGACTGAGGTGATGCGACCCATTACTCGTCCACCCTGACTTCACGGAACATGCCGGCTTCCATATGCAGGAGCAGGTGACAGTGATACGCCCACCGTCCGAGCGCGTCCGCTCTAACGCGGTATGACCGTTTGGTACCAGGCGGCATGTCAACCGTGTGCTTTCTGAGCTGAAACTCTCCGGCGTCGTCTTCGACATCACTCCACACCCCGTGCAGGTGGATAGGGTGGGTCATCATCGTGTCGTTCACAAGCACGATGCGCATGCGTTCGCCGTACTTGAGTCGCAAGGGTTCCGCATCTGCGAACTTGATGCCGTCGAACGACCAGGCGAACTTCTCCATGTGCCCGGTCAGGTGCAACTCCACCGTCCGGCTCGGCACGCGGCCATCCGGGTCATCAAACAGACTGCGCAAGTCAGAGTAGGTCAGCACCCGACGTCCGTTGTTTCGAAGACCGACTCCTGGATCGTCCAAGCGAGACATCGGAGCCACGGCCTGACCGTCGATTAGAGCGTTGCCTTTTTCGCTGGCCGGATGCGCCTGCACGCCGGTGCCCATGTCCATGCCACCCATGGCCGACATGTCGTGTTCCTGGGGCATCGGACTCGGCGGAGGCGTGGCCTGCGCGGGCGGTGTTGGCATGATGTGGCCCGCGTGCGGATCAACCTCTGCCGCAACGGGGGCCATGGCAGACATGTCGTGGCCCGCCATGTCGTGGGCCATCCCCATGTCGGCCATCGTCAGGAGTTGGCGCGCATCGACCTCAGGCACCGGCGCCTGCAGGCCCTCTCGCACGCCGAGCGTGCCGGCCGCATACCCGGTCCGGTCCATCGACTGCGCAAAAATCGTGTAGGCGTCCTGGCCGGCGGGTTCAACAATGACATCGAACGTTTCAGCGACCGCAATGCGGAACTCGTCGATGGTGACAGGGTGAACGTACTGCCCGTCAGCCGCGACGACGGTCATCTTCAGTCCGGGAATCCGGATATCGAAGTACGACATCGCGGCAGCATTGATGAACCGCAAACGTACACGTTCGCCAGGTGTGAACACTCCCGTCCAGTTGCCTGCCGGCGTCGTGCCATTCATGAGATAGGTATAGGTCACACCGCTGACATCGGCCAGGTCCGTGGGAGACATCCGCATATCACCCCACATCGCCCGGTCTGCCAACGTCGCCCCGAGACCCTGGCGCCTGGTGTCGCCAATGAAGTCACCGAACGTCCGCTTATTGAAGTTGTAGTAGTCCGACTGCTTCTTGAGCTTGGCAAACACTCGTTCCGGGCTTTCGTCGGTCCAGTCCGACAGCATAATCACGTGCTCAGCGTCGTACTCGAATGGCGCCGGTTCAAGGGGGTCGATGATGATGGCGCCGTAGACGCCCCGCTGTTCCTGGAACCCGGAGTGGCTGTGGTACCAGTACGTCCCAGACTGCTTGACGCTGAATTGATACGCGTACGCTTCACCGGGACGAATGCCGTGGAAGCTGAGGCCCGGCACGCCATCCATGTTTGCGGGCAGCAGGATGCCGTGCCAGTGGATGGACGTGTCCTCCTCGAAGAGGTCGTTTGAGACCCGAAGCTTGACGGTATCTCCCTGTCGCCACCGGAGCGTGGGAGCCGGAAGCGACCCATTCACACACAGCGCCGTCCTGGCACGCCCAGTGAAGTTGAGTGGCGTTTCACCGATCCGGAGGTCAAACGTGGTGCCAGAGAGCTCCTCGGTGGGACGACGCTGTGCTGACTGGGCCCAGCTTGGCGTCGGCCAGAGGCCCAAGCCAGCGACAGCGCCGCCTGCGGCGAGCCCCTTGACGAATGTCCGTCGCGCCGCAATTAGTGTTACCGAAGGACCCCAAGATTTTGACCCTGCCCCCCGCCATTGAGGGGGCGGCGGGAGCGCGGTGCGCGGCGAGCGCATACACGCGCTGCAGTTGCTCGTCGATGCGCGCCG
>JABMNV010000199.1 GCA_013203475.1 Acidobacteriota bacterium | reverse complement strand
CACTCTTCGTCCAGGTGTAGTTGGCAAAGAAGAAAAAGCGTTTCCAATTGAGCTTGGTCACATTGAGGTTGACGTTGACCATCTGTGTCTTCGCTTCTGCGTCAGACACCAGGGCCACGATGTTGGCAAACCCTGCGTTCGGACGGGCGGCGTCCACGGGCGCGTTCAAGTTTCGACCCCGCAGGCGTCCGCGTCCCCACCCGTACGTATAGCCCACGTTGAGGCCCACATCCTTCATCAAGTCGCGACCGAAGCCGACGTTGAATCGATGGCTCGAGGGAAGCGCGAGCGAATCTGACCACACATACTTATTGGTCACCGATGTCGCATCCGTATCCGCGTTCGGCAGTTCCGGGTAGGACGGATTCGTGACGTTGAGTTCGCGCTGTCGCACGCCATCCACCTGGAGCGTCTGCTTGTAGAGGCTCGCATCAATCCAATCGTAGAAATATCCATACCCGGCGCGGAGAATGAATTTGCCGGAATCGAGAGGCGACCAGCCCATATTCACCCGGGGCGACACATTCATCTGGTCACCGACCAACGTCTGCAAACCAGCCCTCACGCCAGCCGAGAACAAGAGGCTGCGCGACACACGCCAGTCGTCCTGCACGTACAACCCGGCTTGCCAGCGTGAGTACGTAAGGTCGGGATCACCAATGCGCTGCGTGAAACTCGACGGACGCCCGGCGCGATAGTCATCAAGGCTGGCAAACGTGTAGGTGCCGAGGTAGTTGGAAATGTCGTCAGATCGATACCGCCCCCCTTCGATGAGGCCGCCGACACGCCAGGAGTGGGGTCCACGGACATAGTCGAGGTCACTGGCGGCTTCGAGGTCGAACCGGTTCTGTCCGCCACGAACCTGGGCCCCGCCCGAGGTGAACGCATCCAGCACACGCAGTGTCGGGGCCTCCACGCCAGATTGGCTGGTACTCGAACTCCATTCCAACTGCAGGCGAGACTCCGAAAACATCCGTCTGCCCACAGGGCCACTCTCCGAGAAGCGAAACGTGCTGGTCGTGGCCTTCGATCGAAACGCCCGGTCTGTCAGGTTGTATCCACCAACACCTTGATTGCGGCTGTCACGCGTCGTGCGCGAAAAACTCACCCGAGCCACGTGGGCGGGATTGAACGCGTGGTCAATCCGAGCGAAGAGGTCCGTCGAGTCGGCCGGCACCCTCAGCGCGTCTGCCACCGTGGACCCGTCTGGCAGTACCGCCAGAAGATTGGGCGACGTGTACTGCGAACTGCCGCCGACATTAAACGAGAACGACGTCCTGTTCGGACGAATGGTTCCGAACAAGGACAAGCCGTATTGCCGAAGCTGCTCATCGCCTTTGGCCGACGCGAACGGATTCCGCGCATTCAGCGCATCGTCCTGAAACGACATGTCAACGGAGCCACGCAGGGGCCCCGCACCGGGCATCGTCATGATGTCGATGAACATCATGCCGCTCATGCCACCGTGGTTCTGCGCGGCGAACGCATCCATCCGAGGCAGACGGATGGATCGAATCTGCGACTTGGCGGGCATACGCCCACCGGTGAAGCCGTCCACGCGAAACTCGGCGCCAGGCGGAGACATCGCACGAAGCACCGCCTCCATCTCGTCCGGATCGTCGGGCAGCGCGTCAATCATCTCGCGAGTCAGAATCGTCGAGAAAGCGCTGCCTTCGGGATCGAGCGATGACGACTGACCGTCACGGCCCACGGTGGCCTCTTCGTCGAAGCGCGACAACTGCAAGGTGACCGTTCGACGAGTCACCCCGGCACGCACGCGCACATCGCGCACCGTTGCGGGCTCAAAGCCTGGAAACTCAACCAGCAAGGTGTAACGACCCGCCGCCAGATTGTCGATGGATGCAATGCCGACGTCTGAGGCGACGATGGGCGTCCCGCGAAGGCCCGCACCGGCGCCATCCTGGACCGTGACTGTCACCGTGGCGGTGGGCAGCACCGCCCCGGTCTGGTCAGCCACGGTCACCACCAACTGACCTCGCGTGGACGTCTGCGCCCCCACCGAGTTCACGGCGAACAGCGCCAGGCCGACGCCAAGGCACACCACTCCTGTCATGCGAACGCATGTCTTGATCACGGGTCTCTCCAGTCTCAGCTACTTGGAAATTGCGAACCTTTTGCTGTCGATCTTTGGGTTGATCTTGATTCGGTCGAACGTCGTCTCTTCGGTCGTCTTCCCGTCAACGGAGCGCTGCATCGTGTGTGGCAATTTCACTCCGTCGACCGTCTTGAAGTTCGAATAGTAGATGCGGTATTCGACCGTGCGACGATTGGCTTCGGCTTCCGAGCTCCTCGCCTGGGCATCGGCCATCATCGTCTGGGCGCCGCGCCCTCCACCGGGACCGCCGCCACGGTTGATCATCTGCACCATCTGCATGGGCTCTTTGTCTGACCAACTCAACATCAGTGGAAGATTGGTCTGCGCGTCAACAAACAACCTGGCGTCGAACCCGTCAGGGCCCGTCAGACCAATGACGTGGGCTTTGCCGTCGACCGACTCAGCCTGGCCCGCGTAGGTGAACTGCAGAGGAAAGGCGTCGAACGACGACCCAAACATTCCGACGGTCATCCGGGCAAAGTCCTTTTTAGCCGCCAGCAGCATCCGCATCTCAGACGCGGCTTTCTGTTCAGCGCTGGGAGTGTCACCGTCGTCTTCCCTGATCATGATCATGTGAGCGCCACCTGACAGGTTCGGAGGGGTTTCAGTCTCATTGATCACGCTGGCGCCGTTGAACCCGGCATTGCGGTACACGCTCATGGATCCCAGATTGGCCAGCACGGTGCGAGCCACATACTTGTCGGGCAGTTCCATCGCCAATGCCACTTCACTCTCCGAAGTGGCCCCTTCAGCGTTGGTCCGCTGCGTCAGGCCGACCGCGGTCAGCGTCTTGACGGCCGCGACCTTGTCGGCGCCCCCGAGCGCGGTCCTCATATCGGCCAACACCTTACTTGCGTCACCGGCCTGGCCTAACACCAGCGCAGACCCCGCCACCACTACCAACACCGCTATGTTCATCAATTTGCGCATCACTGTTTCACCTTCCATGACAATAAGACGGGTCTATGGTGACCGGCAGTCGCCACATATTGGTCAAGAGAAGGTTAAGAGATTGTAAAGGACGTAAAACCAGCAATTCCAACGAGTTGCGGGAGATCTTTGTTTCCGATTCGCGTGGTAGAATCGCGGACATGCCGGCCCCACGGCTTCCGCTCAGACTTCTCCTGCCGACAGGACTGATCCTGCTGGTCATCGTGCTCGGCGCGTTGCAGTACCGATGGCTCGACCAAGTGAGTCAGGCTGAGCGCGCACAGCTCCAGCGCTCACTCACGCAGCGTGTCCGCGAATTCACCACCGATTTCGACCGCGATATCGAATTGGCCTTCTCCATGCTTGCGATCGACTTCGCCGCCATGGGGTCGCCGTTTGAGGCCCTTGATGCTCACTACGAGGCGTGGAGAACCCAGGCAAGGTTTCCTGACGTCGTCAAGGCGATCTACCTCACGCAAGCGGGTGTGGACGGCGCACCGCGCACGCTGAGCCAGCTGGCGATCGGGTCCGGGAGCGGTCACGCCATCCCGTGGCCGCATTCTCTGGACACGATCGAACGCACACTCAAGCGAACGGGTTCCCTCCGGAGACCTCGGTCTGTGACGGTCACCGCGACGGAGGTTGCACGTCCGACCGACACAGCCAAGGAGACACCTGGCCAGGAACAAGCCCTGGCACTGATTATTCCGGTCATCGACCCGCCCCATAACGACACCGGCGGTGAAGCGTTGATTCTCGAATGGCAGAGCATCGACACGACCGCCGTGATCGTGGAATTCGATCGCGACGTACTCGTCACCGGCGTGCTGGCTGCCCTTGTCGAACGCCACTTTCCAGCGGCAGACTCCAGCCCGTACGGCATCGCGATCACCGATTCGGTCGGCAGGCGACTGTTCGCTCGGGGCGTGCCCGATGGCGATGACAATGGGTCTGTCGTCCACACGCGATTTGCGGCAGATGTCACGGCCGACTTCTTTTCGGCGCCCAGCCTCGAATTTGGAGCCCGCACGGCCACGATGAGCCATATCTTCGCGTTGCAACTGAACGCCTCTGGCCCCACCGAGCAATCTGGCACCTTCGTGCGCACGCGCTCAATCACGAACGGCTCGGTCGACGTGGCCACGGGCAACGTGGCAATCGTCGTCAAGGAAAGCAACTCCGTTCTGGGGGGCTTGGGCGGATGGCAAATCGCACTCAGGCACAGCGCCGGGTCGCTGGACGCGGCGGTCGAGCAGGCGCGGCAGCGCAATCTGCTCATCAGCTTCAGCATCCTGTCGGTGCTCGCCATCGGCGTTGGTCTGGTGGTTGGCAACGCTCGGAGATCGGAAAAGCTGGCCGCCCAGCATATGGACTTTGTGGCCACGGTGTCTCACGAATTGCGGACACCACTGGCCGTGATTCGGTCCGCCGCGCAGAACCTGTCAGCCGGCGTCGTGGCCGACCCGGCTCAAGCCAAGCGGTACGGCGAGTTGATCGAGAGCGAAGGCCGCCGACTGACGGACATGGTGGAAGAGGTGTTGGAGTTTGCGGGGCTATCCGGGCAACGTCGGTCGCTGGCGTTACGGCCGGTGGACCCTGGCTCGCTCGTCCAGGACGTCGTCGAGGCGTCATCCACACTGGCCGCGGCGGCCCACACGAAGACCGAAGTCACGGTCGAAGCCGAGACACCCATGGTGATGGGCGACGAAGAGTCGTTGAGGCGGGCGGTCAGCAATCTGCTGGCGAACGCGCTCAAACATGGAAGCGGCGTGAGTGAAGATCGACCCGACGGACAGTGGGTCGGACTTTCCGTCGGGCGCAACCGAAAGCACGGCCGCGACCATGTCTCCATTGCGGTCTCGGACAAGGGCCGGGGCATCGATGCGGCCGATCTGCCCCACATCTTCGAGCCGTTCTATCGTGGGCGGCATGCGATAGACCAGCAGATTCATGGCAATGGGCTCGGGTTAAGCCTGGTCGCCCGAATCGTCGAGGCCCACGGCGGGACGGTCGCGGCTCGCTCAACGGTAGGCGAGGGCACCACGGTCACGATCCACCTGCCGGCGGCCACGGCTGAGCAGGCAGGCGCCTAGTGGCCGCCCCTCTTCGCCAGAAGCGCGTGCTGCTCATCGAAGACGAGCCCGGCTTGGTGTTGACCCTCACTGACCGGCTCAAGAGCGAAGACTACGAAGTGGCGGCGGCGTCAGACGGGCCCGCAGGTCTTGAGCGTGGGACGCGAGAGGCGTGGGACATCATCTTGCTCGATGTGATGTTGCCAGGTGCCAATGGCTTCGGCGTCTGTCGCGATCTGAGGCAACGCGGCGTCACGACGCCCATCATCATGCTGACGGCTCGGGGCCAAATCGTCGACAAGGTCCTTGGCCTCAAACTCGGCGCTGACGACTACTTGACCAAGCCCTTCGATATGCTCGAGTTGACGGCACGCATTGAAGTGCAACTGAGGCGTGCGACGGCCGCGACGAGCGGGACGACGCCCTGCCTTTTCGGCGCGGTCAGTGTGGATTTTCGCAAAGCGCAGGTCCTCAAGGACGGCGAGGTGATTGACCTGTCGGCGCGCGAATTCCTGTTGCTGAAATATTTCATCGAACACCGCGAAGCCACGCTCAGTCGCGACGAACTCCTCAACGAAGTGTGGGGGTATCACTCGATGCCATCCACACGCACGGTCGACGTCCATGTGGCCTGGTTGCGCCAGAAAATCGAACCCATCCCGCGCACACCCCAGTACGTCCTGACCGTCCACGGGCTCGGCTACAAGTTTGTGGGGTGAGGGTGCTGGGTGCTCAGTGCTGGGTGATCAGTGCTGCGCTCAGCGCTTGGCGATCGTCAGAAACAGGTTCTCACGCCGCGCGGCGACGACTCGCGCAACCACGCTGAGCAGTGGCCACGCCAAGCCAACCGTGATGGCCAACCACAGCACCATCGCGGCGAGTCTGCCTGGTGGCCCGGAGAACGGCAGCAACCCTGGGGCGACGATCAAGAGGGGTGGCGCTGCCGCAATCAACACGAGAAGTGTCCCGACAAACATGGATGCCGCATGGGGATTGCCTCCGCGCCCGGGCTTGCTCATGTCTGCGGCAACGGGAAACACCGCCGACATGAACGCGGTCACGGGGGTGATACTGATGTACGTCGCTAGTCCCCCCAGGCCGACCGTCAACCACGCCAGGGGAGACCCGCCGCCAACCGCCAGCACGGCAGCCAGGCCCGCCACGCCTCCTGAGACGAGCAGCAACACCCCACCGCCAACCGCCTTGCCCTGAACCAGCTCCGTCGTGCTCAGAGGCAACAAGAACTGTTGTGTCAGACCGCTCCGGTCGCACGCAAACTGATTCATCGTGAACGGCTGGACGGAGTAAATCGAGACAATCAGACTGGCGCCGAAGACCAAGTGCCCGTTGGAGCTGATGGCCGCGACCCAGGGCACTTCGTCTGGTGCCCGCAACACCACCAACGCCAGGACGGCGAGCATGGGCCCGGGCAGCAAGACCGCCAGCCGTCCGCGAACTGAGCGCAGACTCGATTTCACCTGAGCCCACGCCACGGCCGCTGCCGCTTCACTCAAGCCAGGTGCACGCCAGGGGACGCGCAACGCCATCGTGCCTCGACGGGAGGACGAACCGCCGGCTGACTGCAGCAGTCGCCGGTGCACCAATCCCGACAACCAGAAACACACCATCCCCTCGGCCAGCATCGCGGCCAACCATCCGACGGCCGCCTGAGGCCGATTTTGCGTGGCATCAACCACCACTCGCCCGAACATCTCGGACGGGAGCACCTGGGTCCACCCCGGCAAGGCGCCGTCGACCCGTTCAAGTGTCACGGCCTCCCGAGGAGGGCGACCCTCGCCGTCGCCGTCGCGGCGGCGCGTGGTGCCGAACACCTGTGGCAACACGGCGACCGCGGCGATCAGCATCATGAAGATCACAGTGAGCATCTCCGCCCGGCGACGGTCACGAAACAGCCAACTGACCAGGAATCCGACCAGGGCTCCCATGGAGGCCAGCACGCCCACCAGGAAGACCGCCGCCACAAGCACGAGCCCGGCGGCGTCCACGCGACCGCCAACAGCCATGCTCAACCCGAAGAGTCCGAGGCCGGGCAGGATGAGCAGGAGCCAGGGATCAGCCAGTCCTGCCAACACCTCGACCAGGTGCAGCGCTCTGGCCGGAATGGGCAACAGCAGCAACCGGGTGTACGTGGTGCCGCCCTTCTGGGCGGCGGCCCCGACGGGCATGAAGACGACAAGCGCGGTCACCAGCACCAGCAGTGCCCGGGTAACGAGCACCACCACGTCAGGAATGAACCGACCGGTGACGAGTCCGTGTCCACCGAGTGCGCCGAGGATGGCCACCACCATGACCCCTCCCGCTGACATGGCGACCACGGCGGCGGGCACGATGAGCGCCAGCAGGCGCGACACCTGCTCCATCGCGTCGCGGCGTCGGCCACCTCGGACACCGTTGAGCAGCAAACGCCAGCGCAGCCAGGCGAACGCACGCAGGAATTGGATCATCCCGCCAGCCAGTCCATCGTCGGCATCTCGGCACGATCGGCACCAACGAGATCGAGGAACATCTCCTCAAGTGACTTCCCGGTACCGATACCGGCTCGCAATTCCGCCACGGGCCCTTGAGCCACCAGGCGCCCACGATGAATGACGCCGATGTGATCGCAAAGACGCTCGACGATCTCGAGAATGTGCGACGTGAGGAAAATCGTTCCGCCGCCTTTGACGAACTGCAGCAGCAACTCTCTGATCTGTCGAGAAGCGACGGCGTCAATGCCTTCAAACGGTTCGTCAAGAAACAACAGGCGCGGCGCCGGCAACAGTGCGGCCGACAGTGCCAGCTTTTTTCGCATGCCGTGTGAGTAGTCAGCCACCATCTCTCCAGCGGCCTTGGTCAACTCCATCAGGGCCAGGAGTTCCTCGGCACGTGCCCGCACCTGCGCTGTCGAGATCCCGTGCACGCGACCGACAAACGACAGGGTCTCAAGGCCTGTGAGTCGATCGAACAATGCGAGATCCTCAGGCACGACTCCTGTCCGGCGTTTGACGCCGACGGGGTCCACGAGGGGATCGAGCCCCAGAATGCGAAACCGGCCGGCCGTCGGCGTCATCAGGCCCGTCAGACATTTGATCGTGGTGGACTTGCCAGCCCCGTTGGGTCCCAGGAACCCGTAGAAACTTCCGCGGGGAACGGTCAGATCGATTTGATCCACCGCCACCAAATCGCCGAAGGTCTTTCGGAGACCGCTCGTCTCAATCGCCAACAGCCTGTCTTGCTCAGTCATGAGTCACTTTCGAAGAAAGACAACAGCCCCGGCCGCAACGACCGTCTGGATTACGGCGACAGGCCACCGGAACGACGGATCAAGGTTTGTCGGGAGGATGCCGGTCCACGCGATGGCCAGTCCGAAGACGGCGATGAGCGCCAGCCCTGCCACGCCCAACGGCGTCCCCTGTGGCCGCCCCTGAGCGATCAACCAGCCGGCCACAACAGAAAACGCCGCGACCAGCAGTCGCGTCGCCATCGCGGCACCCGATATCGCGCCGCGCGCACCGAGCGAGTCGGTCAGGCTGGCAAACCACAGTCCCGTGGTCGCGCCATCGACCATCAACCAGACACCGATTGCGCGCCGCACGATTGACCGGGCTCTCATGGTCTGCCTAGTATGACCTGCAGTCATGGTCAGCGCTCTGTTCAAGGACTGGACCGTTCGGATCTCCGCGCTGGCGTGGTTGGCGGTCCTTTCCCTCTATGTGGTGCCGGGCGTGGGCCAGACGTTCCTGGAGACGTTCGGCGAACGTTACGCTCAAATTCCCACGCTGCTTCCGGTCATCGCGGCCGCATGGATTGGCATTAGTCGGGTCGCTGACCTGAACGAGCGCCGGTTCTGGGTCATTCTTGGTGTGGGCTTTGCCTGCTGGTTCGCGGGCGGCCTTCCATTGGCCCTTGTCTCGGACGAGCACTGGAGTCTGGGGTTCGACGTCGTCAGCGAAGTCGGATATCTGCTCTTTTACATCTTTATGATCCTGGCGATCGAACTTCGGCCGCACGAACAGCACACGGGTTCGCTCAACGAAAAGGAACGGCAACTGCGTGCCGCCGGACTCACCCTCCTGGGGTTTTTTCTGCTGTCGTACTTTGCTCTGGTCCCAGCGGGATTCAGGCCCGACAGTCTTGCCTCATCGCTGCCGGCGTTCGTCATGTACGTCCTGCTCGACATCGTCATTGCAGGACGGCTGCTGTGGATGCAACGTGACGCATGGTCGGTGCGATGGACAGCACTGTACGCCTGGCTGGCTGCCGGCGCACTGATCATGACCGCGGGTGACATCATCGAAGGTCTGTCGTGGTTGGACGACACCCACTGGGTTCCCGAGTTCTTGATTTTTCGATCGGGCACGTGGCTTGACCACTTGTGGACGGTCCCGGGTCTCATTTTCGTGTTCGCTATTCGAGCACGACACGTGCAATTCCCTTCTGAGCAGCGCGTAATCAACGAGCCGCCGACATCACAGCGAACGACTCGGGCGGGCCATGTCCTGGTGATCAGCGCGCTGTCCTTGCCGTTTCTGCACTACGCCTTCTACGCTGCCGGCGTATTCCAGGATACCGCCCTGCGTCCTCTGCGCGAAGTGGTCTCAGTGACGAGCATGGTTGTGCTCGGAGGCCTGGCCATCTCCGCCTATCGCGCACTGGAGCGCCAACGAGATCAGATGGAAGCCTCCGAACTCGGGCTCCTCAACGAACTGGCCGCTGCTCGGAAGATGGATGCAGTGGCCCGACTGGCGGATTCGGTTGCCCACGACTTCAACAATTTGGTTCAAGTCGTTCGGGGCCGAGCCGAGATCATCGGCCAGCAGATCGAAACTGGAAGTCCGCTGCATGACGACGTGCGTCAGATCAGGGCCGCGGCTGCCCGCGCCGCGGATCTCGCGTCCCAGTTGATGACATTTGGCCGCAAGCCAGTGGCGCAGACCACAGCCGTCAGACTCCACGATTTGCTCAGACGTTCGGAAAGACTTCTCAAGCCACTCCTCGACGATCGGATGCGACTGCAGCTGCAGCTTCACGCCGCCGCGGATGTGGTTCGACTCGACCCGCTGCAATTTGAGCGAATCGTCCTGAATCTGGCCACCAACGCACGCGATGCGATGCCGGAGGGGGGCACGATCACGATCGCCACAGCCACACCTGACGCCGGATCACGTGGACAAACCGGCGGCGCTTCCCCTCTGTGATTCTGACCGTCAGTGACACGGGTGCAGGGATGGACGAAGAGACGATTGATCAGATTTTCGAGCCCTTCTTCACCACGAAGGAAGAGCGCGGCGCT
>JABMNV010000198.1 GCA_013203475.1 Acidobacteriota bacterium | reverse complement strand
TCCCCCGCCCTCACCTGCGGTGCCGCTGCTGGCCGGTCCGACGCCGGTGGAATCGGTGGAAATGGCCCTGGTGGCCGCGTCGGTCACAGCCGTCGGCGTAGAGAAGATGGCCCTATTGACGTCTGCCAGACGGGTAATGGCGACGTTACGTGACGCCCCAGAGGCACTCAAGTCGGAAGTTGCACGGGTGTTTGAAGATGAGACCCGCGTCGAACAGGCGTACCGTGCAGCGCTCAGGAACGCGGTCAGTCGCGCCGATGTGGCCGTGCGTCAGGGGCAACCACGCGTGGTGGCCCGACTCATCGCCGAAGTCACCGACGCGGACGCCCGCCTCGGCCATCGTCGTCCTCGGGAGGTCGCCAATGTGTTGAAAAGACTTGCGACCGAGGCTGCACTGGCGGGCGTGCAGCAGGCAGCCTTGAAGCGCTGGGCTGAAGTGAAGGATCAGTTGCAGGCCTACGACGTGCGTGTGAAACGCATTCTGGCCGGCTGGACGAGTCACGAGGCCACGTTGGCGGCCATTCAGAAAGAATCCACAGCGTCGCCAGGTGGCCTCGAGGCGGCGCTGCGCCGTTTCTCCGAGTTGGAGCGGGCCCTGACCGCTCTGCGCCCCCCGGACGAGATGCAAGACGTGCACGGTGTGTTGCGCAGTGCCGTGTTGATGGCGCGACAAGGCCTGATCATCGGCCAGCGTTTGGCGGTGGCCGCCAACACCAGTCTGTCTCGCAACGCGTCGGCGGCGGTCAGGGGGGCCAGCTTACTTCGGGCACGGGCCTTTGCCGACCTGGCAAAGGGCATGGCGCCGCAGCGCGTGCGATGACCGGTGCCATGACGCCTCGTCGTTTGATTCGGGCCATCGACCTCGCGGGGTTTCGTCGTGCCGTCGCGCGTCTGGCATTGGAAGGGGAGCCGCTGGATGCGCGCCGACGCGTGGTCATTGTTCCCACGCGCGCGTCTGTCGAACTCCTGCGACAAACGTTGGAGCGCGGAGCGCGCAGGTCTGGTCGCGCCAGCGTGATCTGGCCGGACGTGCTGACGCGAGACGAGTGGATGGCACGCCTGCACCTGGCGTTGCCAGATGCGCCGCGCATGCTCACCCGTGTGGAGCGCGAAGTGCTGATGGCCGCCGCGGCCGAACGCACAGGACGACGCCCCAGAATGGGTGGGGCACCATTCGCCGTACGCCCGGGGTTGGTGGCCGTCATGCTGGACTTCTACGACGAGCTGCGGAGACGACAGCGGTCGATGACCCGGTTCCGCCAGGCGCTGTTTGACGAACTGAAAGTAGAGCGCGGCAGCGACCGAGGCAGCGAAGGATTGATTCATCAGACCGCGTTCCTGACGCTGTCGTTTCTTGCCTACGAACGCGCCGTCGTCACCGCCGGTGTGTTCGATGAACATCTGTTGCGCGCACATCTGCTGGCGGACGTGCCGCCGTGGCCGGTCGATCACGTCGTGGTGGCGGTCGCCGACCATCCCACCGACCCACGCGGTTTGTGGCCTGCCGACTTCGATCTGTTGGGCCGATGGCCAGGTCTGAGGGTCGATGTGGTCATGACCGACGAGATGCACGACGCCGGTTTCCGCGAGCGATTGGAACGGGAACTCCCAGGCATCGTCGAGACGCGCGAACCAGGTGCTGCCTGGAACCCGCTGGTGGTTCGCCCTGCCAATGTCGGTCCGGCCCACGAGGAGAGCCAGGGGTGGTGCCACGTCAGTCGAGACCGCGAAGAAGAGACGCGCGACGTGATTCGGCAGATCCGCGCTCGCGCCCGCAGCGACGATCCGGCCGGTCTTCTCGCGCCCACGGCCATCGTGTTCCAGCGACCGCTGCCGTACCTCTACCTTGCGCGCCAGGTGTGCGAAGACGCCGGCGTACCCTGTCAGG
The DNA here is from genome assembly GCA_013203475.1 of Acidobacteriota bacterium. Taxonomy (GTDB): domain Bacteria; phylum Acidobacteriota; class Vicinamibacteria; order Vicinamibacterales; family SCN-69-37; genus SYFT01. The sequence continues at coordinate 4,145 of JABMNV010000198.1, read as the reverse complement.
CCCTGGACGCCCTGCCGTTGGCGGCCGAGCCGTACGCCGCTGTGTTGGATCTGGCGCTCGTGGTCGCGCGTACTGGTGGTACGCGCGAGTCAAGCCTCGCCCTGCTGCGGTCGCCGCTGTTGCACTTTCGTGCGGTGGGCCTCCGCGATGTGGCGGCACTTGACGCGGTGCTGATCGCGTCGCGTGTCACCGGTGGGGCGGACAGGTACCCCGAAGAAGTGGAACGGTTTTTCGGCGATCGGAGCCGGCGTCATCGCCTGGATGCGGCCGGAGCCCGTCGGGCGGCGCAGGCGGCGGCTGACGCTGCGCTGGCCCTGGCGCCGTTCCGCGAGGCGCTCCTGGCATCCGATCAGGTCACAGCGATGATCACCTTCTTGCGCACCCAGCAGCAGGGCCCTGACGCCCAGGCGCCTTGGCGCGAGGCGTACCTCCGGGCGCGCGCGGCGGTTCTTGGTGCGCTTGACGGACTGGCACACGCCTACCGGCAGCACGATGACCGGCATCGTGAGGCCGACGTGCTGGTCACGGCGATTCGGCACGAGGTGGAACGGCAGACCTTCTCGCCAGGGCGCGGACGGGCCGGGGTGCATCTGGTAGATGCCGTGGCTGCCAGGTTTGGCGAATTTGATCACGTGCACCTGGTGGGACTCGTCGAAACGGATTGGCCCGAGCGCCAGCGCCGCAGTATTTTTTACACCAGCGGACTACTCAAGGCACTGGGGTGGCCGCAGGACTCCGACCATACAGCGGCACAGTTGGCCGCGTTCCGCGACCTGACCGGACTGCCGGCTCGCACACTGCACTTGCACGCCTTCCACCTCGATGGGGACGCCATCGTCGGTCTATCGCCCATGGTGGAAGTGGTGCGCGGACTGCCGTCGATGGATGGCGCGCCTTTGGAGGACGTGGGTGGTGACCCTGTTGTGCCCGCCGAACAGGCGGCGTGGTTGGCCGCTCGTCGCGGGCGTCCGCCGCTTGACGACCCACGCTACCGTGGCCTTGGACTGCCGCAGGCCCCCCAGCCCTATCGTGTCAGTCGAGTCGATCAATACGTCACGTGTCCGTTCAAGTATTTTGCCGAGTCCGTGCTCGGCCTGCCCGAGGAACGGGAAGAAACGACGGGGCTATCGCCGCTCGAACGCGGCACACTGATGCACGACCTGTTCGAACGTTTTTACCGTGCCTGGGACGAGGCCGGGCACGGCACGATTACCGCTCAGCGGCTGCCCGATGCCGTGGCGTTATTCACGGCGATGGCGCATGACACGTGTGCCGGGCTCCCCGACGCGGATCGAGTGTTGGAAGAAACCCGCCTCCTGGGGTCCCTTGTCGCGCGGGGTGTGGCCGAGCGCGTCTTTGAACTGGAGGCAGAAGAAGGTGGCGACGTGGTCGGGCGTCACTTGGAAGAAGTGCTGCGCGGGCCGTTTCGATTCCCCATTCTCGGGGGATTCGACGAGCGGGTCATCGAAATCAATGGCAAGGCCGACAGAATTGACCGGTTCAGCGATGGCAGCTTGCGCGTGGTGGACTACAAACTTGGGCGCATGCCGGACCTCAAGACGTCCATCCAGATCGCGACCTACGCCTGGGCCGCGCAGCAGCAACTGGAGGCGCGTGACCACCAGTCTCACCCGATTGCTGCAGCGATGTACCTGGCGTTTGGAGATGAGCACAAACTCGATGGACGTCTCGGCACGCGCCGCGAGGCTGCCGTCGCTGTCCAGGCGCGCGCGAGCGAGTTCGCCGGTGTGGTGAGTCGCATTGAAGCCGGCGAGTTTCCTGCCAGGCCGCGTTCGACGAGTGAGTGCAACTGGTGCCGCTATGCCGGGGTGTGCCGAAAGGAATACCAACTGGAGGACGATGCAACCTCGTCTGTTTGACCGGCCTGATGACCAGCCGGCTGTTGCGTCCTCCCTGCCCGATCAGGGGGCACGAGACTTCGCGGCTGATCCGAACCAGCACGTGGTGCTGGAAGCCTCGGCGGGCACGGGAAAGACCCGGGTGCTGGTGGATCGGTATGTCCGATTGATTCGACTGGGGATCGCGCCACGGCACATCCTGGCGATTACTTTTACCCGGAAAGCGGCGGCCGAGATGCGTGAGCGCATCCTTGCTGTGCTGCGCGATGATGTGCCGGCCGCCGTGCTGTCCGACGTCCAGGTCGCGACCATTGATGCGTTCTGCTTTGGACTGTTACGAGAGTTTCCACTCGAAGCAGGCGTCGACCCCGGATTCGAAATCGCCGACGAAACTGAAATGGCACGGTTCGCGACTGAGGCGCTGGATGTGACAATGCGCATCGCGCGCGGCGTGGTCGTCCGCGACGACAACGTGCGGCTGCTTTTTACCCGAATCAAAGCCCCCGCGTTGCACGCGGTGCTGGCCTCGCTCCTGGACCGAAGACAGGTGGCGCTGCCTGCCGTGGCCGCATTTGTGCGGCAGAAGGTACGCGTCACATCGGCGACCGACACTGCCCAGGCGTTTGTCGAGCGGGTTCGGCGCGTGTATGCCGGGCAGCGCGACTTCATTGGATCCGGGCCGCCCGCCGTTCCGGAATTTCAGTGGGTAGCGGCCGATGCCACGCGTGTGGCCGCAGGCACAGACTTCCCAGTGGCCGACGTGCCCCAGTTGCAGCGGCGCCTTGAACGGTATTTTCTGACAAAGAAGGGAGAGCCGAGGAAGAAGTTGCCCGGCAATGCCAAGGATCACGCGAGCGCTGCGACCCGCAAACAACACGAGGCGGCATTCCTCGCCATGGCGCCCGAGATCGAAGCGGCCATTCGGCTACTTGAACGAGACGTCGACGGACTGCTGGCGCGTGGGCTGCTGACCGTCTTGATGATTGCCGTGGACCAGTACGAACGTCTGCTGGAAGAGCATGCCGTCCTGGATTTTGCCGGAATGCTCGATCGCGCGTTGGCGCTGCTTGAGCAACAGGAAGAATTCGCCCGCAGTCGATTGAAGCTGCAGTCTCGGTATCACCACCTCTTGGTGGACGAGTTTCAAGACACGAGCCGACGCCAGTGGCGCTTGGTGGACCTGCTCATCGCCGCCTGGGGCGAGGGGGAAGGCGTGGCCGATGGCCAGAACTCCATCTTCATCGTTGGCGACCGGAAGCAGTCCATCTATCGGTTCCGTCACGCCGAGGTGGCGTTGCTCGATGAAGCCGCGAGGAGAATCGCGGCGCTTCGGCCGGGTCGAACGGTACGTCAATCCATTTCCCAGAACTTCAGGGCTGTGGCCGAGTTGCTGGCGTTTGTGAACGCGCTGGCCTCCGGGATGGAAGGCGACCCCGACCTCGACGAGCGATTCGTGTATGCGGAAAGAGATCGGTTTCCCGTCGCGGCAGTGAGCCCTGGCGCCAAGCGGGATGGCCAGCCGGTGATTGGCGTGGTCGCTGCTTCGTCGCTGCAGGCCTCGGCCGAAGCGGTGGCGGCGGAAATCGACCGGGTGTTGACGGAGATGACCGTCCGCGATCGTCACGGGCCACCTCGGTCCGCTCGGCCTGATGACGTGGCCATTCTGTTCCGGGCGCGCGCGGGGCATCAGGTGTTCGAAGAGGCTCTGGAGCGGCGCGGCATTCGGACCTACGTGTATAAGGGGCTTGGATTTTTTGACGCGCCAGAAGTACAGGACCTGCAGGCGCTGCTGCGGTTCTTCGCCCAGCCTGAGTCGGATTTGCGTGCGGCGGAGTTTCTGCGTTCGAGGTTTGTGCGTCTCTCTGATGCGGCCCTGGCGGCGCTTGCACCGCAGCTGTCAGAGGCGGTGACTGGTGCCGCCGCGCCTGCCGTTGACCTGGCGGACACAGACCGCCAGTTGCTGATGTGCGCCAGGCAGGGTGTGGCGCGGTGGCTGTCCCTTGCCGACAGGATTTCGGCTGGGGAATTGATCGATCTTGTCATGCGCGAGTCGGCGTACGTGGTCGAGACCGCCGGTCGTCGCGCCCACCAGGCGCGCGAGAACGTCAAGAAGGTGCGCGCCTTGGTCCGGCGGGTCGAGAACCGCGGGTACGCCACGATCGGCCGACTCGCCGAGTACTTCGAGACGCTGCGCGCCGGCGATGAATCCAACGCGGTCATCGAGGCGCGCGGCTGTGTGAATCTCATGACGATTCACGCTGCCAAAGGCCTGGAGTTTCCGGTGGT
>JABMNV010000197.1 GCA_013203475.1 Acidobacteriota bacterium | reverse complement strand
GGGAAGCGGGGGCGGCCGCGGACCGTCCTCGCAATTCGGCCGGCATCATGGCGCTGCCGTCCGGGCAGGTGACCGTGGTCGAGGAGGTGAGCACGATTCGCCTCGCCGAAGACTCGTCCGTCTGGCTGGCCATGCACAAAGGACGAGCCGGAGCCGCTGGTAGTGGCCGAGGTGGACGTGGCGGACGCGGCGCCGGTGCTGCTGCGGCAGCAGCGCCAGCGCCAGCCCCGGCAGCCGGCGAGCAGGCAGGCGAGGCTGCCGAGAAGCCCGCCGAGAAGAAGAAGGACGCGGGTTCCGACCTGATCGTTCGCAACCTCACGACTGGAGAAGACTTCACGATCGCCGACGTTTCGGAGTTTGCGTGGAACAAGGGCGGCTCGTGGCTCGCGTATGCCGTGTCGTCGACCGACGCGGCCAACGACGGCGCATTTGCGCGTCAGATGTCCGATGGGGCGGTCAAGACGCTGCACGCAGGTCGAGGGCATTACAAGAGCTTCGCGTTCGACGACGCCGGTGCCCAACTCGCGTTTCTGAGTGATCAGGCAGAGTACGAGAAACCTGTGGCGCCCTATCGCCTCTATTACTGGAAGGCGACCGACGCGGCTGCGGCCGAAGTGGCCTCAGGCGCGACGAAAGGCATGCCGGCCGGCATGGTGGTGCACGACAGTGCACCTGGGTTTTCGGATGATGGCAAACGACTGCTGCTGAACACGGCCCCGCCACCTCCTCCGCCCGTCGACCCGAAGGCGAAGAAGCCCATTGCCGTCGATCTGTGGAACTACCTGGATCCGCAGTTGCAGCCGATGCAGGAGGTGCGGGCCACCCAGGAACGCAATCGCAGCTATCGCGCGGTGTTCCACGTTGGTGACAAACGGTTCGTGCAGCTGGCCACACCCGACATGCCGATTGTAAATCCGGGACGGCAGTCGGACCGAGCCATCGGTACGTCCGATCTGCCATACCGACAACTGGTCTCCTGGGATCAGACCTACAACGATGTCTATCTGGTGGACATGAAGGACGGCCAGCGCCGCAAGATTCTCGAGAAGTCACCCCAGAGCATGTCGTTGTCGCCCGGCGGGGATTACCTGCTCTTCTTCGACGAGGTCGAGGCGGCCTGGTACAGCCAGCGCGTCTCGAATGGCGTGCGAGTGAATCTGACGGGGCGGCTGCCGGTGAACTTCTACCAAGAGGATCACGACACTCCTGACGCGCCCTCGTCGTACGGGTCGGCGGGGTGGACGGATGGCGACAAGAGTGTATTGCTCTACGATCAGTACGACATCTGGGAGATTCGTCCCGACGGCACCAACGCACGAATGGTCACGGGCGGTGAAGGCCGGAAGCAACAGCTCGTGTTTCGCTACCGCTCACTCGATCCGGATCTGCAGACGGTGCCCACGAACACGCCGGTGCTGCTCAATGCCATCAACGACGATACCAAGGCCTCGGGTTACTACCGGGTCACGCTCTCGGGTACCGCGGCTCCAGAGAAAGTCGTCATGCTCGACAAGGCCTTCGGGGCGGTGACCAAGGCCGAGCGGGCTGACAGGTTTGTCTTCACGCTGTCACGGTTCGATGAGTTCCCAAATCTGTGGGTGAGCGACGCCAACTTCGGCGGCATGCAGCAGGTGTCAGACGCCAATCCGCAACAGGCGGAGTACCTGTGGGGCAAGTCAGAACTCATTGAGTACGTCAACGCCGATGGCGTCACGCTCAAAGCCATTCTGACCAAGCCGGACAACTTCGATCCGACGAAGAAGTATCCGATGATGGTCTATATCTACGAAGAACTGTCGCAGGGCCTGCACCGGTACTCGTCGCCCAACGTTGGCACCAGCGTCAACTTGACCCGCTACGTCAGCAATGGCTACGTGGTGTTGCAGCCTGACATCATTTACACCACCGGTTATCCCGGTGAGGATTCCGAAAAGTGTGTCATCCCGGCCGTCAACACCGTGCTGGAGATGGGATTTATCGACGAAAAGCGCGTCGGCATTCAGGGCCACTCGTGGGGCGGGTACCAAATCAGTCACTTGATCACGCGCACGAACATGTTTGCGGCCGTCGAAGCCGGCGCGTCCGTAGTCAACATGACCAGCGCCTATGGCGGCATTCGTTGGGGCACTGGCATGTCGCGCGCGTTTCAGTACGAGAAGACTCAGAGTCGCATCGGTGGCACCCCGTGGGACTCGCCGCTGCAGTTCATCGAGAATTCGCCGCTCTTCTGGGTGGAAAAGGTGAACACGCCCTACCTGACCATTCACAACGATGCCGACGACGCGGTGCCGTGGTATCAGGGGATCGAGTTCTTTTCAGCGCTCCGGCGCCTGGGGAAGGAAGCGTACTTCTTCAACTACAACACCGAGCGGCACGGGCTGCGCAATCGTGACAATCAGAAGCACTGGACCGTACACATGGACGAGTTCTTTGACCACTTCTTGCTCGGAGCGCCAGAGCCGGATTGGATGAAAAACGGGGTGCCGTTCCTTGAGCGCGGCACACGTGATGTGTCTGACCTGTTCACGCGAGAGAAGCCGGCAGCCGCCGGCGGCGGCAGGTAAGCGGTCTCGTGAGAGTTCATCGTCTTTCGCCCGCCGTGCCGATGCCGTCGTACCAGACGGTCGGCGCGGCGGGATTCGACTTGGCCGCCAGTGCTGACATCGCGGTCGCCCCAGGGGCGATTGTGCTTGTGCCAACCGGCCTGGTGGCCGAAGTGCCCGCCGGGCACTTCCTGGCCATCTTTGCTCGCAGCAGCACACCGCTCAAGCGCGGACTGACCGTGGCGAATGGCGTCGGTGTCGTCGACAGCGACTACTGCGGTCCGACCGATGAGATCAAGATCCAGGTCATGAACGTGACGGAAGCGACGGTCGAGATCAAAGTCGGGGATCGCTTGGCGCAAGGGGTCGTCATGCCGTTTGTGCGAGTGGAACTTGAAGACGGCGATGGCGCCACAGCGGCGTCGCGCGGGGGTTTCGGCTCGACGGGGTGAAGAAACGTGCGTTTCGCGGCACGTGGGCGACGTGCGGTCGCGCCATGTCTGTGGTCAGGCCCGTCGAGGTTCAAACGTCGCGGTGAAGTGCTGGAGCACGGCCGGTGCGTTCGTCATGCGATGGCCGCGGAGCTCGTCGCGGCGTTGGCCGACTGCGGTCACGACCTCGGCGACGTAGTCAATGTGTGACTGCGTGTACACCCGCCGCGGAATGGCCAATCTCACCAGGTCCATCGCGGCGGGCGTCTCGGTCCCGTCGGGATGCTGACCGAACATCACCGTGCCGATCTCCACTCCGCGGACCCCGCCTCCCAGATACAGCGCGTTCACGCACGCGATGCCTGGATATTCCAGCGGGGGGATGTGCGGCAGCAGGGCCCGCGCATCGATGTAAATCGCGTGGCCACCAGGGGGCTTAATGATCGGGACGCCAGCGGCGGTCAGCTTCTCGCCAAGGTAGGCCGTCGATCGGATGCGGTAATGCAGGTAGGGTTCCTCCACGACCTCCTCGAGTCCACGCGCGATGGCTTCAAGGTCGTACCCCGCCAAACCGCCGTACGTTGGAAAGCCCTCCGTCAGAATCAGCAGGTTGCGCGCCGAGCTGGCCCAGCGGTCGTCGTTCATCGCCAGGAAGCCGCCAATGTTGGCCAGGCCGTCCTTCTTTGCCGACATGGTGCAGCCGTCCGCCAGGGAGAACACTTCCTGGGCGATGGCCTTGGGTGTGCGATGCTCCTGGTCGGCCTCACGAGTCTTGATGAACCACGCGTTTTCGGCGAAGCGTCACGCGTCGAGAAACAGGGGTTTGTCGTACTTGTCACAGAGCGCCCGCACGCCCCGGAAATTCTCGAGTGAGACCGGTTGGCCACCGCCCGAGTTGTTGGTGATCGTGACCATCACCAGAGGCACGTGGTGGCCTCGCTCGGACAGCAACTGGTCGAAATCGACGTTGCCTTTGAAGGGATGCACGAGCGACGGTATCCGGCCCTCAGCGATCACCAAGTCGAGGGCCTCCGCACCTTCCGCCTCAATGTTCGTGCGCGTCGTGTCGAAATGGGTGTTGTTGGGGACGATATCGCCTGATTTCAGCGTGGTGTGAAACAGGATGCGCTCCACCGCCCGGCCCTGATGTGTGGGAATGATGTGCGTGAATCCCGTGAGATCGGCGACGACATCACGAAATCGATAAAACGATCGGCTGCCGGCATACGATTCGTCGCCTTGGATCAGCGCCCCCCACTGTACTGACGACATGGCGCCAGTCCCTGAGTCGGTCAGGAGGTCGATCAGGACATCGTCAGCGTCGAGCAGAAAAACGTTGTACCCCGCCTCACGCAGAGAGGTCTCGCGCTGCTCACGCGTCGTGAACTTGATCGCCTCGACAGATTTGATGCGGAAGGGTTCAATGATGGTGTGTGACGGTATAATCAGGGCCTGCGGGAACCGGTCTTCAAAAACACGACACCCACGCCACCCGGAACCGCGACGGGGGTCACCGACCACGACCGCGACTGATGCCCGCGAGTGACGGCGCGGGCCGACGCCAGGCCAACCGCCGCGCCAAAGACGACGTCGCTGAGCCAATGCACGCGATCGCGCACTCTCGTGTAAGCGATAAAGCTCGAGGCCGCCAACGCGGGGGCGCCGACGGTCCACCCAAAGTGCTGTTGCAACACGCCCGCCGACGCAAACGCCGCGGAGGTATGTCCCGATGGGAAGGCATGCCGGCCGCCCGATGGGCGCCTCCGGTCAACGGCGACCTTCAGGCCGGTGGTGAGTACACCGTTGAGGACTTGCACCCGAATGAGATCACTGCCCACATGTGTCATCAACGGCTGGTCGGCGAGTGCACCGAGTGCCCACGTACCGATCGCGGCGCCGGCCAGCGTCGCCCCGTCTCCGCCGACCCGGCCAATCTTCGTCCACGATGACGCCGGGTGATCGAGCGTCCAGCGGTCAACGCGATGGTCCGAGTTGCCGGCGACGGTTGCCGCCAGACCTCCCGCGGCGAGAATGGCCAGTGTGTCGAGCGCCGGGAGCCGAGTGAGGTCTTCGCCCAGATTCTGGACGAGTCGTGTGATGGGGCGATCTGGTGGAGGAGCCTGGTCAGGGACAGGGGGCGATTGTGCCTGAGGTGTCAAGGCGGCAGCGTTGGCGACAATCAAGAAAGCGACAGTGAGCACGGGCCGAGGATATCAGCGTGACAGGCCGAAGGCGAAGCCGACGGCGATGGGATGGGTGCGGGGTGCTGGGTGCCGTGATGTTAGAGTTAGGGG
>JABMNV010000196.1 GCA_013203475.1 Acidobacteriota bacterium | reverse complement strand
GTCGAGAAACTGAAGCAGTTGAATGTCCCGGCCTTCGTGCTTGAGCCTGGCTCGGGATCGCCCACCAAGCTGTTTCGCGTGCGGGTGGGGCCCTATGCCGATCGCGCTGAAGCCGATCAGGCGCGAAGCCGCCTTGAGCGGCAGGGATATAAGCCGTCAATTACGCGCTAGCGCTCCTATCGGGCGGGCTTCTCGCGGCCAGCTTTCCGAAGTACGGTCACGCGGCCTTCGCTTGGACTGCGCTGGCGCCGTTGTGGGTGGCGGTGGCGCTGGACGCCACGCGGTCGAGTGGAGACTCACGCCCGTCTCGAGCATTCGCACTGGGATGGATCACGGGCATTACACACTTCAGTCTGACTGTGTCCTGGATTGTTGAAGTCATGCACCTGCACGGTGGCCTGGCGCTGCCTGTTGCGTGGATGGTCATGCTGCTGTTGGCGTCGTATCTCGCGTTGTACCCCGCGTTGTGCGCAGTGTTGACCTTCCGAGCCATCCGGCAATTTGGCGTGAGTGGTCTCTGGCTTGCGCCGGCGTTCTGGGTGGCGACCGAGTGGTTACGCGGCTGGGTGGGCGGCGGGTTTCCCTGGGCGCTGCTGGGCACCTCGCAGGCGTCGATGACTCCGGTCATCCAACTCGCCAGCGTCACCGGTGTCTTCGGGGTGTCGGCGCTGCTGGCGCTGGTGTCGGCGGCCGCGGCGGTCGCAGCTCTGACTCGCCGGCCTCGGCAACTGTGGGCCGCGGGTGGTGTCTTGGCGCTGGTCGCGGTCGTGGTGGCGTTCGGCACGCTGCGAGTGACTGCGGGCACGTTGGTCACGCAGGGCCCGGTGCTCAAGGTTGGTCTCGTGCAGGGTAACGTTGACCAGGGGCAGAAATGGGACCCTGAGTTCCGCCAGGAGATACTCGATCGGTACCTCCGCCTGAGTCAGCAGGTGATTTCCGTCGGAGCTCGTCTGGTGGTCTGGCCTGAAGCCTCCACGCCGTTTTTCTTCGAGGCCGAGTCGGGCTATGCCGCGCCGGTTCGAGCGCTCGCGCGCGAGACGCATACGCCGATGGTGATCGGGACAGACTTGTATGAAGTAGATGCGACCGGGGACCGCATCTACAATTCTGCCGTCATGCTGGGTGAGGACGGGACGTCTCTGGGGACCTATAAAAAGATGCAGTTGGTGCCTTTTGGCGAGTATGTCCCCCTCAAGTCGCTGTTGTTTTTTGTGGGGCCCCTCGTCGAAAAGGTGTCGGACTTTGCCCCGGGGACGGAGCCGGTCGTGTTGGATTCAGGCGACAGCGGTAGCGGAACGTCCGCTGGCGTGCAAACGGGCGTGGCGATTTGCTACGAGGTTGTCTATCCGTGGATTACTCGGGCGTTTGTGCAACGGGGGGCTACGCTGCTGACGACGATTACCAATGATGCGTGGTTCGGCCGGTCGTCGGCGCCGTACCAGCATTTCGAGCAAGCGAGTGTGCGTGCGGTGGAACAGGGGCGGTATCTTGTGCGCGCCGCCAATACCGGCATCACCGGCGTTGTGGACCCCTATGGAAGAGTACTCGTCACCACTGAACTATTTGAGGAGGCCGCGATCACGCAGGACGTACGCCTGATCAGCGACCGCACGATCTACAGTTACATCGGCGACGTCGTCGCCTGGCTGAGCGCGTTGATCGCGCTGGCGGTGGCGCTGGTGGGACGCAGGAGAACAACATGACCGACAAAGAAATGACAATCGAGGAGCAGGCCCGCCTGTTTGAGGACCTGACCGACCGTGCGGGCGGTCTGCGGAGGGGGCTTTGACGAAGCACGACTGCAGCGCGAACTGACGAAGATTGAGGCGGAAGTCTCCGAGCCCGACTTCTGGAAGGAACAAGAGAAGGCGCAGCAGACCTTGCAGCGTCGCCGCAAGCTTGATGACGACCGCATTCTTGCGGCCTCTGTGCGAACGCAGACCGATGACTTGACCGTGCTCGTCGATTGGGGACGACAGGGCGAGGACGTCTCGGCCGATCTGGCAAAGGGGTTAATCAAATACGAGGCCCTGATCGCGGCCGGCGAAGTGCGCACGATGTTGTCTGGTCCGATGGATGCCAACAATGCCATCGTGACGATCCATCCCGGGGCCGGCGGCACGGAGTCGCAGGACTGGGCGGAAATGGTGATGCGGATGTACATCCGCTGGAGTGAGCGTCGCGGCTTCAAGCGGGAAGTCGTGGACCTGCAGCCGGGCGAAGAGGCGGGCATCAAGAGCGCAACGATGACCCTCGCGGGCGACTACGCGTATGGCCTTCTCGCGGCGGAAGCCGGGGTCCATCGTCTTGTGCGCATCTCTCCGTATGATCAGGCGGCCAGGCGTCACACGTCGTTTGCGTCGGTCTACGTCTGGCCCGAGCTTCCGGACGACATAGATGTGGAGATCGACGAGAAGGATCTCCGGATCGATACGTATCGTTCCAGCGGCGCCGGGGGCCAGCACGTCAACGTGACCGACTCGGCCGTCCGCCTCACGCACCTTCCCAGTGGCATTGTCGTGTCGTGTCAGAACGAGCGGTCGCAGCACAAGAATCGCGCGTCGGCGATGAAGGTGCTCAAGTCACGGCTGTATGACATGAAGCTGAAGGAACAGCAGGCCAAGCTCGACAAGATCGGCGGAGAAAAGAAGGACATCGCCTTCGGTCACCAGATTCGGAGCTACGTGCTGCATCCGTATCAGATGGTCAAGGACCACCGGACGAAGTATCAAGTGGGCGACGTCGAGCGGGCGCTGGACGGGGATTTGGACGAGTTCATTCGGGCGTATCTGCTGGGGCGGGCTGGGGGAAAGTTGGCCGTGGGAGGCGATGAGGAGTAGGGCGAACTGTCGAATGGTGCCTAGACAGGTCACTACATGGATGGCTCGAGCTGGGCGGCCCGCAAGCGCATCCATCGCGCACGCAGCTCGGACGGCGAGGTTTACCTCCGCGGGAGCAGACCAGTCCCCCACGCGAGAGGACGATACCGCTCACTTCCCGTGGCTGTATCGTTCAGCACGCGGCCTTCTAACTCCACCCACGCATGCGCGGCGAAGTCTCCTCCGGCCAGCGACACTCCCAACCGCAGGTCCGGCGCGAGCCCTCGCCGCCGAAGCGACCACCACGACGCCAATGACCGCGACAGGCAATTGCCTGGCAGTGGGGAATAGCGTTGGACGCGAGCCGTGGCCAGACGGAGACACTCGATCGTTTCTGTGGGCTGGCTGCTTGGCCGTCTGAACGGCCAGCGCGTGGCTGTCCACTCGGCGGCCGCCATCGTGCGTCGGTAGACAATGACACGGACCAGCACATGGAAGATGGGCACGAGGACAGCCGTGGCGAGGGTGGCACGTCGCTCTGCTTTTGGGAGCTGAAGCCACCCGGGTCGCGGCCGAGGTGGTCGGCGCGCTGGCTCGGACGCGGTAGGCTGGACGCTCATCGAATACCGGGCTCGGTTCCGGCGATAAATGCCTCAAGGCCCTTGCTGGTCATCACCATGATGACGTTGTTCGGGCGCTCATAGGTCGGCGGTCCCGTCAATTCCGCGCGCCGACGCTCGACCCATGGCCTCATGACATCAATCCAGACCGGCAGCGCAGCGGCTGTGCCGGTCTGCTCAGGACCGATTGGGAGCTTCTGATCGTGGCCGACCCAGACGCCAAGCGTGATGTCCGGATCAAACCCGATGAACCACGCATCCGTGTAGTCGTCTGTCGTGCCGGTCTTGCCGCCCACGGGCCAATTGAGTACTTGCGCCTTGGCGCCCGTGCCGTGTTGCACTGCACCCTGCAGGAGATGAGTCATGACGTACGCGGTGTCTGCGCGCAACGCTTCGTGCGTTTCGGGTCGATGCTCCTCGAGCACATTGCCGTCCCTATCCGTCACCTGCAGGATTGTCATCGGCGCGACACGAACGCCCTGGTTAGGGAACGCAGAATAGGCTGACGTCATCTCGATGAGAGTGGCGTCGCCAGCACCGATCGCAATGGGCAGAAATTCTGGAATGGGCGACGAAATGCCCATCCGGTGCGCGGTGCCGATGACCTGCGCGATGCCCAGCGCATCCATGAGTTTGATCGTCGGAATATTGCGGGACCCGGCCAAGGCGTCGCGCAACATCACGGGACCAAGAAACTCGCGGTCGTAGTTCTCCGGTTCCCACAGCGGTTGTCCTTCGGCCTGCGGGTAGCTGACGGGACTGTCTTCAATCTCCGACGTGGCCGTGTAGCCGCGATCAATGGCAGCGGTATACACAAAGGGCTTGAACGTCGACCCCACCTGACGCAACGCCTGAGTCGCCCGATTGAACTGACTGCGCGAGAAATTCTGTCCGCCGACCATGGCCATGATCTGGCCCGTGCGATTCTCGATCGCGAGCACGGCTCCCTCGATGGCCGGGGTCTGGTCGAGTCGGCTGCTGAAGGTGTTCGCCTCATCGCTTCGGTCAAGGACTCTGGCTTCGATGAGATCGCCGCGTGTCACCAGCGCGGTAGCCGGGCGACGTGTCCATCGATAATCGGCGGCGGAGATTGTGCCCGTCCACGCACCTGCCCGCAGGTGAATCGTGGTGCCTTCAACATTGGTCACGAGCGCTGTGATGACCGTGTCGACGACGGGGGCGCGCGACCAGCCTGGCATCTTGAAAGTGTCGAGGTCGACTTTGTCCGTGACCAGATTGCGTTCCGGCTTTCGATAACCAGACAGACGATCGAGACGCCGGAGTTCCCGATCGAGCACCTCATTGGCCGTGCGCTGGAGCACTGGGTCGAGGCCCGTGGTCACCGTCAGGCCACTCTCGTAGATCACCTTGGAGCCGTAGCGTTCCTGCAACTGCTGGCGGATGTGTTCGAGGAAGTACGGCGCGAGCGAAGGCGTGGCGGTCGGGGTGCCTGAGGTGGTGATCGGAGTCGCCTTGGCGGCCTCGGCCTCTTCCGGTGTGATGAAGCCTTCCTCGGCCATCCGGGTGAGTGCATAACCACGCCGCCTGAGGGCCACCGGCATGTTGACGTAGGGGCTCTGCCGTTCTGGTGTCTGAATGATTCCGGCCAACAAGGCCGCTTCTTCGATCGTCAACTCTGCGACCGGTTTGTCGAAGTACATTCGAGCCGCCGCCTGCACCCCGTACGCGCCATGCCCCCAGTAAATCTGGTTGCAGTACATCGTGAAGACTTCGTCTTTGGTGTACCGCCGCGTGATCTGCAGTGCGACGAGGGCTTCCTTGATCTTCCGTTCCCAACTGCGCTCGAATCCGATCGTTTCCTGAAAAAGGTTGCGCGCTAACTGCTGCGTCAAGGTTGATCGCCCAGCCGTTCGGCCGGCCCCAACGACATCACGGAATGCTGCCCAGGCCATGCGAGTCGGCTGCAGTCCCATGTGCGTGTCGAAGTCGGAGTCCTCGGAGGCCATGATGGCCTGTCTCAGCACTGGCGGAATCTCCGAAAACGTGACCACCTCGCGACGCTCGGTCGCGAACGTGCCCACCACGGACCCGTCCCGCCCGAGCACGCGCGTGATCGTACTCGGCGTGTAGTCGTCCAGCGCCGTGATCTGCGGGAGGTCGCCGACAAAGGCGAGCAACACCCCGCTGGCGATCCCGAACAACGCCGCTGCCAGAAACAGCGCGACGATGCCGAAACCCCGGACGAGACGGATTGTAACGGCGGCCATGGTCGCCGTTAACGATATCAGCGTCGCGGCCCTGGCGGAACGTTAGCCGCCACCACCACGTCCGCTCCGTCTGGTGGCCGTGCCCGACCGGCTCGACTGACCACCGCGTCCGGAGCCCGACGACCGGCTGCCAGCCGAGGGCGTGCGCGATCCTGACGTCGGCGCTGACCGAGACGGCGTTCTGGCGGAAGATGGCGCCGAGCGCTGAGGTTGTGACGGCCGGGTCGTGGGCCCGGACCTGGGCGCCGGCCGCGGTGCTGAGCGTGACGTTGACGACCGGCTGCCAGTGGTCGCCGGCCGCGCTGAGGGCTGTCTCTGCCGTGCCGGCGCTGGCGCCTGCCTCGTGGGCGACGGCGTCGTCCGGGAGCTAGACGACGCTGCTGGGGATGGTCGCGACGTTGACGACGGCCGGCGGGTAGCCGGCGGTGTCGACTGCCCCTGGCGAGTGGCTGGTAGCGGCCGTGCCTGTTGATGCCGCGCCTGTTGAGGCCGCGCTTGAGATGTCGACTGCCGTGTCTGCGACGGTGATGGCCTCACTGCCCTCGTGTCAGCCCCTGAACGAGGAACAGCTCGCGGCTGCTGCGCGACGTCGCGTCGCCCCGTGTTCCTGCCGGCGCTGCCGCCGCCCGCGTTTCTCTGGATTGTCTGGCTACCGCGCGACGGTCCTGATCGGGTGGATGTCCGCCGTGAGTAGTACGCCACCGAGGTCGTGACCGACCGTCGAGGCGCCGCGTATCCGACGCGCCGATGCTGCACATTTCTGGATGGGACCCAGAACCACTGGGTGCCTCGTCGATCCCATTGCCCATAGTGATAGGCCGGCCACTCCCATCGTGCGCCGCCGACCCAGCTGTAGCCGAAGTTGGCAATGAAGCTCCACCGACCACCGTAGTAGGGTTGCCAGCCGACTGACACGCGTGGATACCAGACCCAGCCGTAACTCTGGTGCTGCGACCAGTAGCCGTCCCGATCGAATGCGCCCCCATAGGCCCGCAATTCGGTGGGGAGGTAGTTGGCGGATTCGACGCCATACCGATCGTTCTCATTGGCTGTGGCCCATCGCTCAAACGCATCGGCCGGTGCGGAGAACGCGTAGGGCACCGATGGTGCAAACACGGCCGTTGTCAGAGCTCTCGTCCCGGGGCGGATTTGTGTTCGACCCAAGGCGTTCTCCAGCGCCGCAGACCCACTGGTGACGGCCAGCTCGGCCTCGGCATCGCCGCGGCGATTGGGTGCCAGCCTGACCCAATAGTCTCCATCGCCGCGCAGGTGGGCCATGCCGGTCGGCGAGGCATCAACAGCGAATGCCCCACCGCGCCAGGCGAGCTTGACGCGGCCGCCCTGCAGGCGCCACGACTGCTGACTGTCCACGGTCAGCGTCGTGTATTCGTCAAGCGACACCACGCTGCCATCGTCAAGCAACAGCTCCACCCGACCGCGCGCTGTGCGCACCGTGTCGCCCGCCTCCAGGGGCACTTGTGCGAAGTCTCGTGTCGCGTCTCCGGCCCGGATGAGCTCGGCGTCACCGTCGACGATTGAGACGTACGCCGATATGTCCCACCAATTGTCGGCGTCGCCGAAGGCTTGTCCGACATCTTCATCAGGGACAAAATCAGGGACAAGGCGGTTTGGTGCGTACTGCCGAACGGCAGCCTGGTCCTGGGCAATAAGAAGGGAGCGCCCGGCGACGAGCCCAGACATGAGGAAGAAAAACACGAGAAGCCTGACTTTTGGTGCAGAGGTCATACACACACCCTCATGAGTCAAGCAGGGGGACTGGCAAGGTCAGTATAGCGCAGAAGTGCTGGGTGCTGGGTGCTGGGTGCTGGGTGCTATCAGAATATTGTCATTGATAGTAATGGGCTAATATGTCTATAATAGCAGGCACTAAGATTTATCCCTTTTACCTGCCTACAGACGCAGAGGAGCGCGAGAACAATGAGCAAGATTATCGGTATTGACCTGGGCACCACTAATTCCGTCGTTGCCGTCATGGAGGGCGGTGAGCCGGTTGTAATTACCAATTCCGAAGGCGGGCGGTTGACGCCGTCTGTGGTCGGTTTTGCGAAGTCGGGTGAGCGCCTCGTGGGGCAGGTGGCGAAGCGCCAGGCCGTGACGAACCCCGAAAACACGGTGTATTCAATTAAGCGGTTCATGGGACGTCGGTACGACGAGGTGCCCGAGGAACTCAAGATGGTGCCGTACCGTGTGGTGGCCGAGGGCGGTCACGTCGGTGTGAAGGTTGATGGGCAGGACACGCCATTGACGCCGCCACAAATTGCCGCCATGGTGCTTGGCAAGTTGAAGCAGGCGGCAGAGGATTACCTGGGCCAGCCGGTGACCAAAGCCGTGATCACGGTGCCGGCGTACTTCAATGATGCGCAGCGCCAGGCGACGAAGGACGCGGGAAAAATCGCCGGCCTCGAAGTGATGCGCATCGTCAATGAGCCGACAGCGGCTGCGTTGGCGTATGGACTCGACAAGAAGACGGAAGAGACGATCGTGGTCTATGACTTTGGTGGCGGCACGTTCGACGTGTCGATCCTCGAAGTGGGCGAGGGCGTCGTCGAAGTGAAGTCGACCAATGGCGACACGCACCTGGGC
>JABMNV010000195.1 GCA_013203475.1 Acidobacteriota bacterium | reverse complement strand
TGCCTCATTGCCTCATTGCCTCATTGCCTCATTGCCTCATTGCCTCATTGCCTCATTGCCTCATTGACATAGATGCGCCCAATGCGGCTGCCAAGGCGGCAAACCACTTCCCACGGGATGGTGCCGATCACGCTGGCGATTTCCCGGGCGCTGATCTCTTCATCTCCCTGGCGCCCGATCAATACCACTTCATCGCCCGGCGAAACGTCCTCACCCGTCACATCAACCATAATCATGTCCATGCAAACGGCACCAACGATGGAGCGTCGCCGGCCGCGGAGGAGGACGTGTCCCCTGCCGGCCAGGCGAGTGTCGAGGCCATCGGCATAACCCGCTGGCACGATTGCGATCGTACGAGGCTGGTCGTTCTGCCACGACAGCCCATAGCTGGTCCCTTCACCGGCGCGCACCCCCTTGACCGCAACGATACGGCTCGACAGTGACAGGGCAGGTCGCAGGTCAAGATCGGCTGCGGCCAACGGTGGCGGCACCACGCCATACAGCAGGAGTCCCGGCCGCACGGCGTCGTACCAGGTCCGCGCATCCCGCAGCAGCGCTGCAGAATTAGCCGCGTGGCGCTGCACGCCGCGGATCCCCAGGGCGCCGAGCGCCGCAGTCGCCCGATCGAAGCGTTGCCGTTGTTCTTCAAGCCACGGTGACTCGGGCTGATCAGCGGTCGCAAAATGCGTGTAAATGGCCTCGACCCGCACGTGCAGCATCGCCAACACTTCGGGCACGGTTCGCGTGAGGTTGTCGTGCCTGAACCCCAACCGATTCATCCCGGTGTCGACTTTCAAGTGACACCCGATCACGGCACCGCGTGTCGCGGCGGCCGCTTCGATCGCTCGTGCGGCTGACGGTGTCGACACGGTCGGTGTCAGTTGATGGGAAAAGAGGTACCCAAGGTCACTCACGCTGAGCGCGCCGAAAATAAGAATCGGGCGCGTCACGCCAGCCTCGCGCAACGTGACTCCTTCTTCCAAATCCGCGCACGCAAACAGGTCGGCGCCGGCCGCCTCAAGCGCCAAGGCCACGGGCGCCGCGCCATGCCCGTACGCGTTGGCCTTGACCACGGCAATGACCTTCGGGCGCGCTCCGGATCCCGGTCCGGAGAGGGACGCCCCCGCGTGCACGAGCGCACACACTCGCCTCAGATTGTGCTCAAGTGCGTCCAGGTGTACGGTGGCCACCGTGGGCCGGGTCATCACGGCTGCGCTCGCTATCCCCGGTGCCCGGGCTGCAGGTTCTCGAACCGGGTGTACTGCTTGAGAAAGGCCAGACTGACTGACCCGACGGGGCCGTTTCGCTGTTTGCCAATGATAATTTCGGCCACGCCGTCCACCTCGGGCCGACGCTCCTCCTCGGCCTGCGCGTACATCTCCTCGCGATAGATGAACATGACCACGTCAGCATCCTGTTCAAGGGCACCAGACTCTCGGAGGTCAGACAACTGGGGACGATGGTCGGCGCGCGTCTCGGTGGCGCGACTCAACTGCGACAGGGCCAGGATGGGAATCTCAAGCTCCTTGGCCAGAATCTTGAGGGCTCTGGAAATCGCCGCCAGTTCCTGTTGTCGGTTGTCGAACTTGCCGCGACCCTGCATGAGCTGGAGATAGTCGATGATCAGCATGTCGAGACCATGTTCAAGTTTGAGTCGGCGTGACTTGGCGCGCATCTCGAGAATACCGGCGGCGGGCGAGTCGTCAACAAACACCTTGGCGTCATGCAGACGCGCAAACGCAGCGTTGAGCTTGTCGTAGTCCTGCTCCCCCAGAAATCCGCCCCGGAACCGGTGGGCGTCCACGCGCGCTTCGGACGTGAGCATGCGCATGAACAGTTGTTCCTTCGACATCTCCAGGCTGAAAATGCCCACGGTCTTGCCGGCTTCCATCGAGGCGTTGAGCGCCATGTTGAGCACCAGGCTGGTCTTGCCCATCGACGGCCGGGCGGCCACGATCACCAGGTCGGCCTTCTGAAACCCAGACGTCATTTCGTCGAGTTCGACGAATCCACTCGGAACGCCGGTGACGAGCCCCTTGTTGGCCTGCAGGCTCTCGAGCATCTCGTAGCCCCCGGCAACCAGATCGCTGAGCTTGACAAAACCCGATCGCATCCGGCCTTCAGCGATCTGAAAAATCGAACGTTCGGCCTCGTCGAGCAAGAGGTCGGCGTCTTCTTCTGCGTCGTAGGCCCTGCCCAGCACCTCGTTGGCAGATTGAATCAGTCGGCGAAGGGTGGACTTCTCCTTGACGATCCTGGCGTAGTACTCAACATTGGCCGAACGTGGGACGCCGTCGGTCAAGCCACTGACGTACGCGGGGCCGCCGACCTCTTCGAGTTCGCCGCTGCGAATGAGTTCGTCTTTGAGGGTCACCAAATCGACCGGGTCATTACGGTCGGTCAACACGATCATCTTGTCGAAGATGCGTCGATGCGCGTCCCGGAAGAAGTCCCCTGCGTCGATAACTTCTGCGGCTTGGTTAAACGCCTGATTGTTGATGAGGATTGCGCCCAGCACGCTCTTTTCGGCTTCGAGGTTGTGCGGGAGCGTGCGGTCGGCCATGGGAGGGAAAGGATACCGCAGGACGTGCCCAAAAAAGATGACCGCCGGAGATGTTTTCTGCGTCCACACGCAAATCACCCCCGGCGGTCCGGTGTGTCGTTCGAGCGTCAGCTACCCGGCGGTCTTGGCCGGTACGACCTTGATCGTCACGGTCGCAGGCACGTCGCGGTGCAACTTGATAGCCACGACGTGCTCGCCCAACACCTTGATCGGCTCGTCGAGCAGGATCTTTCTACGGTCCACGACGATCTGACGTGCGCTGAGCGCCTCAGCAATGTCACTGGTCGTGACCGATCCGTACAACGTGTTGTGGTCACCGACGCGTCGGGCGATCGAAATGTCCGCCGCGGCCAGTGCATCAGCCAACGCCTGCGCAGCCCCGCGCTCTTGCGTCTCGGCCACCTCCGCCTTGGCGTGTTCTCGCGCGATCTGCTTCCGGCTTTCAGAGGTCACCCGCAGCGCCATCTTGCGCGGCAGCAGGTAGTTGCGGGCGTAGCCGTCGGCGACCTTCACGATCTCGCCGCGGTTCCCCAAGTGTTCGACGTACTCTCTCAGAATTATTTCCGTTGCCATTTTTCCGAATCTCCTCGTGACTCGTCCGGACTAGTCCGTCACATACGGGATGAGGGCAAGCGTGCGCGCCCGCTTAATCGCCGTACACAACGCCCGCTGGTGTTTGGCACATGTGCCGGAAATGCGACGCGGCTGAATCTTGCCGCGTTCAGGAATGAAGGGGCTCAGCAGTTTCACGTCCTTGTACGAGACGTAGTCGATCTTCTCGACACAAAACTTGCAGACCCGACGACGACGGAAGAACCCGCCGCGACGTCCACCCTTCTCGTCCTTGCCTTTGGCCGCCCCACGGCCGCCGCCGCCACCGCCGCCACGTGAGTCATTGTCATAGTCGCTCATCGATCCCCCTCCCCACCGAAGTCGGCACCACCGTCCGAATCCTCGCTCTCAGCCTTCCGACGGATCAGTTCCTGCTCGGTCGGTTCTGCAGGCAACCCACGACGCAGTCGACGCGCCACGAACGCCGCCTTGCGACGGTCTTGTGTCCGGATTTCCTTCGCCTGCGCCTCATCCACGCGGATGATCAGGTGTCGCATGACAATGTCGAGCACCCGCAGCCGACGATCCAGCTCCGTGGTCATGGTGGCCGGCCCGTTGATGACCTGCAGGACATAGACCCCTTCACGCTGGCGGTTGATTTCATACGCCAAGCGGCGCCGCCCCCAGGGTTCTGTGCTTTCAATGGTGCCGCTGAACCGCTCAACCACAGTGGCCACCTGCTGTTGCAGATCGGCCAACTGTTCCTCGGTCGAGTCAGGCGTTGCGATATAGACGAGCTCGTACTGACGGTGAATGCTCATGTGCCTCCTTTTGGACATCAGGTCGCCCCCACAATCGGGTCACGACAAGGAGCGTGCTTACTCCGGCCGATTAAACGTGTTCATGACACGCGCCACGCCGTCTTCGACCCATGTCTCAACGGCGTCGGCTGCCCGGTCAATCGCCGACTCCACCCCGGGCAATTCTTCTGACAAAAACCGTGACAGCACGTGGTCTGCCAGGTCTCGGTCTTCATCCCCGCGGCCCACTCCAATCCTGAGCCGCGCATATTCATCGGTCCCAAAGGACGCTGTCACTGACCGCAGTCCGTTGTTCCCACCATCCGACCCGCCCGCTCGCGCCCGCAGGCGTCCCACCGGGAGATTGACGTCATCACACACGATGAAAACGTCGGCCAGATCAACCTTGTAGAACCCCGCCAATTCAGCCACGGCGCCACCGCTGAGATTCATAAACGTCAGCGGCTTGACCAGACGAACGCGGCCGTCGGGTCGTCGCCAGTCTGCGGTCGCGGCCACGGTCTTCCAAGCCTCCAAAGCCAACCGGTGGCGTGCGACGAGGCGATCGATGACCTCGAACCCCACGTTGTGCCGAGTGCCCTGATACCGCGACCCAGGATTCCCGAGCCCCACCACCAACTTCATTGCCAGCAGTCAGCACCCAGCACCGCGCACCCAGCACCCTGCACGGAACGGCCCTACTTCTCTTCCTTGTCCGTCTTGCCCTTCTTCTGTACTTCGGGCTCAGCGGCTGCAACCGGCGCAACCGCCTCGCCGGTCGCAACGGCTTCCGCACGCGGCGCCACGATGTGCACAATCAGCATCTCGGGCTCGCTCACAGCCTTCCAGGTCCCGTCCACTGGCAGGTCTTTCACGCGCACGCCCTGGGTGACCATCAGTTCGGTCACGTCGATCACAATGTGCTCGGGAATATCGGCTGGCAGACATTCGACGGTCACATCACGGTGCACAAAATCGAGCGTGCCGCCCTCCACCTTGACGCCCTTGGACTCGCCCGTCAGGTGCACAGGCACGACCACGCGCAGGGCTTTGTTCATCGACACCCGAAAAAAATCGGCGTGCAGCAGTCGGTGCGTCACGGGCTCGATCTGGTAGTGCTTCACCAGTACCGTCGCGTCGGCGACTCCGTCCAGTTGCAGCGCGATGATGGAGTTGACGCCAGAGTGGGAGCGCAGAATCGCGCCCAACTCCTTCGGGTCAATACTGAGCGACTCACCAGTCTTGCTCTCGCCGCCGTACAACACCGCCGGGATCTTGCCCGACTGCCGGAGGCGCACAGCCTCGTTTTTTCCTCGTGACTCACGCCGAACTGCCTGCAATGTCGCGTCCATGATCTTTCGTCCTCTAAACAAACAATTTCGAGACCGACGTCTCTTCGTGAATACTGCGAATGGCCTGCGCCAACAGGCGCGCCACCGACAACACCACAATCTTCCCGCACGCCGCCTTCTCGGGTCCCAGCGGAATCGTGTTGGTCACGATCAGATTGTCGATCGGCGCCGCTTCAATACGCCCAATCGCCGGACCCGACAACACCCCGTGCACCGCCGACGCCAGCACCCGGCTGGCCCCATTCTCGATCAGCGCTGTGGCCGCCTTCTGAATCGTGCCTGCCGTGTCAATGATGTCGTCTGTAATCACACAGACCCGCCCCTTGACATCACCAATGACATTCATGACTTCCGCCGTACCATCGTCACTACGGCGTTTGTCAATAATCGCCAATTCAGCGTCGAGACGTTTGGCATACGCTCTCGCCCGCTCCGCTCCGCCGGCATCAGGCGACACGATCGTCACAGGACCAAAATCCTGACGCGCCAAATACTCAATCACCGCCGGGGCCGCAAACAAGTGGTCCACCGGAATATCAAAAAATCCCTGAATCTGCGCCTTGTGCAAATCCATCGTCAGCACCCGGTTCGCCCCGGCTGCCCCCAGCAGATTGGCCATCAGCTTGGCCGAAATCGGCACCCGGGGTTTGTCTTTCCGATCCTGCCGCGCATACCCGTAGTAGGGAATAACGGCGGTGATGCGTGAGGCCGACGACCGGCGAAACGCATCGATCATTACGCACAACTCAATCATGTGCATGTCCACCGGGTTCGAGGTCGGCTGCAGGATGAACACATCCGTGCCCCGGATGTTTTCATCGATCTGAAACGACACCTCGCTGTCGGGAAATCGATGCAACCTCGCCGTCCCTAGCGAAAGGTCGAGGTGGTCGGCGATTTCTTTCGCCAGCGCCGGATGGGCGCTCCCGGAAAACAACTTCAACTGACCGTGGCTCATGTGCGCGTCCGGGTCGTCTCTCATCTCTCTCGGTTAGGTGTCGACACTCGCGCCGCCTGACCCGACCAGGCACGCAAGTTGGTTGGGGCGGAAGGATTCGAACCTTCGAATACGGGTTCCAAAGACC
>JABMNV010000194.1 GCA_013203475.1 Acidobacteriota bacterium | reverse complement strand
GCAAAACGACGACAACGTCGCTGGCGGCCTGGGTCTTGACTGACGCCGGTGAGGATCCGAGTCTGCTGGTCGGCGGCATCG
Organism: Acidobacteriota bacterium; assembly: GCA_013203475.1. Classification (GTDB taxonomy): domain Bacteria; phylum Acidobacteriota; class Vicinamibacteria; order Vicinamibacterales; family SCN-69-37; genus SYFT01. Next base: position 9,568 of record JABMNV010000194.1, on the reverse strand, counting down.
CGTCAAACTTTGGTGCGAGCTACCGTCTGGGATCCGGGCGGGATTTTGTGATCGAAGGCGATGAGTACGACAGCGCGTTTTTTGACAAGACGGCCAGGTTCCTCAAGTACCTGCCCGATATCGCCGTGATCGGAAATCTGGAATACGACCACGCAGATATCTACCCGGACATGGAGTCGCTCCGCATCGCGTTCCGACGCCTTGTGAATCTCGTTCCGCGCAACGGCCTCCTGATTCTTGGAGCAGATTGTCCGGAAAGTGCTGGGTTGTCCCGGCTGGCCCATTCGCCTGTGGAAACGTTTGGTTTGAGCGATGCCGCAGACTGGCGCGCGGCAGAAGTGCAGGCAATAGGCGACCGAACGCGGTTTGAGGTGACCTATCGCGGGGATCGGTTGGGTCACTTCGAAATACCGATGTCGGGCGTGCACAACGTGAGGAACGCCCTCGCCGCGCTGGCGGTGGGGCATGCCGCTGGCGTGTCGCCCGAGCGAATGCGGACGGGGCTCCGTTCGTTTCTCGGCGTGCAACGCCGACTCGAAAAGCGCGGAGAGGTTGGCGGCGTGTCAGTTTACGACGACTTCGCCCACCATCCGACTGCCATCCTCGAAACCGTACGTGGCGTCAAGTTGGCTCACCCAGATCGGCGGGTCTGGGCGGTCTTTGAGCCTCGGTCAGCCACAGCCTGCCGCAAAATATTTCAGAACGATTTCATTCGAGCATTCCAGGAGTCCGGGGCTGATGAGGTCATGCTCGCCGCCGTCTTCCGCACATCCCTCCCCGACGATGACCGGCTTTCGGTTGAGGAGGTGGTCGCTGAACTGGACCGGCGGGGTGTGCACGCCAGGCACGCGGTCGATGCAGACGAGATTGTGGCGACCATCGCCGGGGAAGCCAGGGCCGGAGATATTGTGGTCGTGATGTCAAACGGGGGGTTTGATGGCATCCACGGCAAACTTCTTACCGCTCTGGCTCGGTCGGTGACCTAGCCGTGACGTCACTGACTGAGGAGTTCGGCTTGCTGGTGGGGCCCGAGCGCGTACGTGTCGATGCGCCGCTGGCGTCGATGACGACGTTCGGCGTGGGTGGTCCCGCGGATTGGCTGGTCGAGCCGACATCAACCGAGGCGCTGCGGGCCGTGGTGAGGCTTGCGGCTGAAGCTGGTGTCCCGGTGACGGTCCTGGGTGGTGGCTCGAATGTGCTGGTCGCGGATGCCGGGGTGCGGGGCGTGGTCGTGCGGCCCAGGTTGACCGAGATTGTGCACACAGCACCGACTCGTGTCAGGGCCGGGGCCGGCGTGTCCATCAACGGTCTGGTGCGTTGGTTGATCGGTCGGCAATTGGGTGGACTCGAGAGCTGGGCCGGAACGCCCGGCACGGTCGGAGGCGCCATGTATGGCAACGCACACTATGGCGGCCACAACATCAGCGAACATGTCACCGAGGTTCTCGTCATGTCCCCTGGTGGCGACTGTACGGTGGCGGCGGCGTCGGAGATGGCATTTGCGTACGACGCGAGTCGACTGCAGTCGACGGCGGAAGTGGTCGTGTGGGCCGAGTTCGCGGTCGCAGCAGGAGTGGCGGACGAGTTGCGCGCGGTGGCCCGGGCATCGCTGGCACACCGCAAGCGCACGCAGCCTCTCCATCTGCCGAGTGCCGGGTGTGTGTTCCAGAATCCGCATCCGGATCGCGACCGTGTTCCCGACGGCATTCCGTGGTCGGCGGGCGCGCTGGTCGACCGTGCCGGGTTGAAGGGGAGCCGGGTGGGCGGCGCGGCGGTATCAACAGCTCACGCCAACTTCATCGTGACCGACGCGGGCGCAACAGCGGCCGACGTGCGCCAACTGATCACGCAGGCGGCTGAGGCCGTGTCCCGCCGTTTCGGTGTCGAGCTCAGACAAGAGATCGTATTTGTGGGAGAGTGGTGACATGGCGCATCTCGTGGTACGCGGAGGACGACGCCTTTCAGGGCGGGTGGCCGTCGATGGAAACAAGAACGCCGCGTTGCCACTATTGGCCGCCTGTGTGTTGACGCCAGAGACGGTCGAATTGCGCAACGTGCCCCAAATTCGTGACGTGTCCGTGATGATCGACCTGCTCCGCTCGTTGGGAGCTGATGTGGAGGGCGACGGCACCGCGACCGTGCGTGTGACGTGCGCAGAAATTGTGTCGGGGAGGCCCGATGCAGCACTCGTCGGGCGTCTGCGCGGATCGGTCATGCTGATGGGGTCGTTGCTCGCCAGGGTCGGGTGGGCAACGCTGGCGCCGCCTGGAGGCGATTTTCCCGCACGTCGATCCATTGCAACGCATCTGCGCGCCTTGGAGGGCTTGGGCGCCAAGGTCACCACCGGTCCAGACGGGCACCATTTGGAAGCCAAGACCGGGTTGAGGGCGGCCTCGATGTACCTGCTTGAGGCCAGTGTGACAGGCACCGAAACGGCTCTGATGGCCGCCGCGTCCGCGCGTGGCACCACCGAACTGAGACACGCGGCGTGTGAGCCACACGTGGGCGAGTTGTGCGCGTTACTCACAGCGATGGGGGCGGTCGTGGAGGGGGCGGGGACCAGCACGCTTCGCATCACGGGATGCGACAGCCTTCGGGGAACCACCCATACGCTTCGTGGCGACTATATCGAAGCGGCGAGTTGGGGGGTGGTGGCCGGCGTCACTGGAGGCGACGTGACGATCACGGGCGCCTGTGCCGTGGACTTGGAGCCCTCCACGTCAGTCCTCGGCGAGATGGGCCTGGACTTTGATTTGAGCGACGACGCGTTTGTCGTTCGCCCGTCGTCGCTTGTGGCGGCCAAGCGTATCGTCACCGGTTTGTGGCCGGCATTTCCGTCCGATATTGTGAGTCTTGTCACCGTGATGGCGACGCAGGCCGAGGGCCGCACGTTGCTTCATGACTGGATGTACGAGTTGAGACTCTTTGCGCTCGAGCAATTAAGCGCGATGGGGGCCGATCTGTTCTTGTGTGATTCCCATCGCATCATCGTCACGGGGCCGTCGCGACTGCGCGGGCGCACCCTGGACAGCCGCGACATCCGGTCAGGAATGGCACTGGTGGCGGCGGCCCTTGTCGCGACGGGCGAGAGCCGGATCCTGGAAATCGAAACAGTCGAGCGAGGCTACGCTGATCTTGTCAATCGGCTTCAGGGCCTTGGCGCTGACGTTGAGCGAGTTGACTAGCTAATCCGGCCTCATAGGTGATCACATAAGCGACTTCCACGAGGTCCAGTCCCGCTCGTAAACGTCCGGTACGTCGGTCCCGATCGACGTTGGAGCATCGGGCGTTCCTGAGTAGATACGCCAAGCCTCGTCGAAGCGCGGTGCGCAGACCGGCACGGGCGAGCACGGCCGAGACGGGCGCGTCGAGGATTTGGTGCGCACACCTCGCGACGCGACGGGTGGAGATGGCGATCCCGCCGACGACCCGTTGCGCGGCGTGGGCGAGAAAGCGTTTGAGCACGGCGCGCAGGGGCGGATGCTCGATTCAGCCCGAGCGTCCCGCAGGGCCGCTGGTGTGCGGCACTATCGGCTGTCCCCCCGTAGAAGGTTGAGGGGAGACGTTCGTGCCGCACTTCGACTTGGTCCCCAGGCTCCAGCGAGCGACACTATCCCGATCACTCCGACTGTCAGGAGCCATGCTGCGGGGTCCAAGACTGTGACGTCGTACCACAGTGCGGAAAGGCCACGAAGCGTTGACCAGCCGATGAAGGCTCCGACCGGGACACCGATCACCACGATTCGCGCGGCTTGAGTGATCACCACCGAGCGCAGGGTGGCAGGCCCGGCACCGAGGGCCGCTCTCAGACCGAACTCCTGCCGGCGCTCACCGACTGCGAACGACAACACACTAAAGAGACCGGCAGCAACTGTCAGCAAGGCCAGGCTGCCGAACATGAGGCCGGCCACCGCTGTTCGACGGGGCTGGATCAACTCCGCGGCGAACTCATCCTCCAGACGGACTGACTCGACGCGGCTGGCAGGGAAGGCTTCGAGCACCGCGTCATTGAACACTGATACCGGCGGGCACTCCGTTCGGCAGCGGAGTTGGAAGAAAAAGAACTCCTGCGGCTCGAACGCCGAATAGAACTCAGGCCCCTCCAAGCGGCTGCCGAGTGACGGAAACGTCAGTTCCGAGACGACTCCGACCACGCGATAGCGGATTGACGAACGCCTGAACGACCGGCCGATAGAATCAGCTTCGGGCCACAGCAGCGTGGCCATTCGTTCACTGACGACCACGGCATCGGCCGCATCTTCATTCCTCAGGAGGCGTCCGCGAAGTGCCCGAAGGCCATAGAATTCGAAAAACGATGGCCTGACGCGATAGTGGTCCAGCGACAGGTCGAAGGGGCCGGTGCTGGCCACGTCCACCTCGATTGGCCGCGCCGCTTGCACGGGCTTTCGTCCGGGGCGTCCCATTGACATCGCCACACCGCTGACCTCGGGCAAGCTTCGCAGTTGTTCTTCGATTCGGATAGCGGCTGACCTAAATTCTGCAGGGGTCTTCATCGCCCGCTCCAGGATGATCGAGCCGGCCACAACATTCGTGGTGTCGATGCCACGCTCGGCGCCCGCCAGCTTCACAAACGATTTCGTCAGGAGGATCGCACTGAGCACGAGCGCAAAGGACACCGCGACTTGGGCGGCAAGGAGGCTACTCGAGAGCCTGCTGTGCGGTGTCGTAATCCCCCGCGCCAGTGGTCGCATCGCCTCCACGGGATCAACCCGAACGCCGCTCCAGGCGGGCACGGCCCCAGTCAGCACAATGGTGCCCATCGTCAAGACACCGGCGGCCACGAAGGCCGTGACATCGAGGTCAATCGGATTAAGTGAAACCGAGCGGACGGTTTCGGGCAGAAGAATCGGCACACCCGAAAGCAGGAGACTCGCGATCGAGAGACCTAGGCAGAGAGCGATGCCGCCCAATAGTACATGTTCGAGGATGATCGGCCTCATGAGACGTGCGCGAGTGGCGCCCAGTGCGGCACGAACGCCCAACTCTGCCCGCCGGCGATTGAGGTCGACCAGAACGAGGCCTCCGGCATTGGCGCAAATCGCGATGAACAGTAGTCCTACCGCCGCGCTTCCGACCAGGACCGCTCCTCGCGACCAACGATCGAGTGTTGGGAGCAATGGAACGAAGCGTGGCTCGAACGATGACGGTGAAGGGATGACGCCGGCCTCTCTGGTCAGTGCCTGCGCGACGGCCTCCGCATCGGCATGTGGAACGCCTGGAGCCACAGCGGCGACAACCAGACCGACACGGCTGTCTGGATTTCGGTCATCGATTGGCGTCCACACACTCGTCGCGGTGTCGGGGAACTGGAAGCTTGCAGGAACGACCCCGACGACCCGTGATTCCCGGCCGTTGACCACGATTGTGCGACCCATTACATTCGGGTCACCCCCAAAACGATTCCGCCAGAGCACCTCGGCCAGAAGGATTCGATCAGTGGTGCCCTGCAAGCCATCACCAGTCTCGAACAGGTGGCCAAGGATTGGGCGCACACCGAGCAGTCGAAGAAGTCCGGGCGACACGGACCACGCCCGAACATCAATACCGCCACCCCGAAGGTCAATGCGTAGCTGTCGCCCCAGTGAATACTGCTCGACGGCGAGGAACACTCCGCTCTGTCGCCAAGCCGCCAGCACGTCCATCGTGAAGCCGCGCGTGGTCTGAATTCTGACGAGCTGTTCGCTGTTCTGAAACGGCAGCGGTCGCACGATAAGGGAATCAATGACGCTGACTGCGGCCGTGCACACTCCCAAGCCGAGCGCCGACAAAAGCACCACTGCCACGGCCAAGAGTGGCCGGGCCCTGAGGTGTCGCCATGCCGCGTGCGCATCATCTCTCATGACGCCACTGCTCCACGCGGCCCGAATAGCCGCGTCTGGCGCGAACGGTGGCCGTCGGTTGGCCAGGAACCTGAACCTGAATGTCATGCCATCCCGCCAAGGCGACCCCTGCGGGCGTGTAGCGAAGTACGTAGCTTGCCCGAAAGGCGTCAAAGATTGCCTTGAACGCCTTTACGGGATCCGGGCTGCCCAAGAAGCGGTCATGTACGCGCCCGCCGGTCAGTTCGGCCACCTCCCTGAGAAGCTCTGGTCCATTGCGCTCGACGCCCACCGGTAGAAAATATCCGGCCCCCCCAGACGGCGACACCGAGGCATTGGTCATCATGACGAGGTGGAGCACGCTCTCGGCTCTTTCCGCCACATCCCGAATTTGCGAGGCGCTGACGGCACTGCCAGCGTCACGGCCATCAGTCAATGCCACCACAAGATGCCGCCGACCAACGCCAGGACGATGAATGAGCGAGATCAAGAGTGCGTCGTTGACTGGAGATATTCGCACGGCGGTGATTGCCTCCAACCCGAGCTCGGCACTGGCGGGTTGCCAACCAAACACATCGACCACCTGGCGATTGTCGCCAAATATCAGCAGCCGGAGGAGGTCAGTCGGCCGCAGGACTGCCGCAATGTGACGTATGTCAGCCTTCAGGCGCTCCAGCCTGCCTGCCTGACTTGGGCTTGTGTCGTAAACCACAGTGACATCGACTGGCACACCCTCTACGGTGACGGCCTCCACCACCTGGGCTACGCCGTTATCGAGAAGCTCGAAGTCATCGGCCCCGAGTCCAGTGACCGCGACGTTGCCACGCGTGACCGAAACACTCACGGTGACCGTATCGGTTCGTGCGCGAAACGTCTGGCCCACTACGATGCCGCCAGTCGTGCCCCAAGAAACTGCACTCACACACCCTGCGACCAAAAGGCGCATCGCGACTTGAGCCCTCATGGGCGCAGCTCGTGCCGAAGTCGACGCAGGTAGTCGTCAAACCGGCGGTAATAGCCGAATCCGTACAGCTGGAAGGGATCGGGTGGCGCCTTCCGCCAGAGCGACGGATCCATCAATTCGTAGGCCTCATCCGTCTCCCCGGTCTTGAACAAGAGGGCGGCGAGCGACAGCACGGCAGACTGCGTGCCGGGCCGAATGGCCAACGCCTTGCGATACAGCGCTTCAGCTGACGCGAGGTGTCCAGCATCGCCATGAACCCGGCCAGCCGCGTAATGGGCCAGGTAGGCTACGAAGGAATCCGTACTTCGACCGGCGACTTCGAAGGAAGAGAGTGCTTCGGCGGGCCGTTCATATTGGAGGAGCCATGTGAGTCCGACCCAGAGGTTCGCCTCGCCACCGACCGTAGGGTCATCGGCGAATGCCGTTAGATTGCGCAGCACCGGATCGCGAGTCGGGTGGGCGGGCTCTTGAGCACGCACCTCCGGTCGTGGTGTTCTGCGCCAGAAGGGGTTCGCACGCAGGCCGTGCGCCAGAACACCGGCAAACTCCAACTCCGTGTCGTGTGGAAATCGCTCCTGCACGTGCTTCAGATGATCGAATCCTCGAAGGCCGGTAGGAGTCGCCACGCGGCCACCGGCCGCAAACTCCCGTGGTGGCGTGACCAGAAAGTTCCAGTCCCGCGCCCCGTGCACCAGACTCATCGCCGCGAGCTGCCAGAGCCGCTCGCTTTCAGATGGCGTATCCTCCCGAAGGAGTGCGCACGCCCACTCCACCAACTGGCGCACGTCTCGCCAAGAATCCTGCATCTGCTGGTCAGCTAGTTCCAACGCGAAGAGGGCGACGGTCAGTCGCCGACGGCGCCGATTGTCGCCTGTTTCAAGGTCGGCCCATAGCCGCCCGTGGGTCCGGAGTTCCTTGGCCGCTTCACGGTCGAGGCCAGCCTGAGCGAGGGCCTCCGACACGCGAGCCGAGCCAGCGTTGAGGTACGTGTCGAGCGCGAGCGAGATTCTTGCCTGTGCATCGGAACCAGAAACGATGAGGTCGACCTCGGGTGCCTCGGATGTACGTGGGAAGGCTGTGATTTGATGGCCAACAAGTGTCAAACACACGAGGCTCACGAAGAACGAGCGAGATCGACCGTAGCGCCAACGAGGTGGGGATACTCTCGTCTTCACGGCCGTAACCTCCCTCGTTTCAGTCGTCGACGCCGCTGGCCGCCACAAGGAGGCAGACCTTGAATTCCGAGAACGACCTGCCTCGCAGGTTGTGAAGGCATGAGGTCATGAGGGACCTCATCGTGACCGGCAAACCTCCGCCGCCAGGCGCCCTTGCCGAGAGAATCAGCGCGACTCTTTGTCATTCTGAGGTCCGGCCACAGCCCTCATCAGGATCCGGTCAAATTCTTCAAATGGTCTGGCACCGCTGAGACTGTACTCGACCACGAGTTCGCCCACCGGATTTAGCCGTCCAACGAAGAAGGTCGGGGTCGAAGTTACGCCAAGCGTCTGTGCCTGCTCGACCGCAATCCTGATGTCCCTGTCAGCCAGCCCAGACATGCAAACGTCGAAACTGGCCCGGTCGGCCGCCTTGGCCGGCAGCAATCGCTCGAAGAGGCTCGCATCGTAGCGGCCTGCGGACTCAAACAACGCATCATGCATTTCCCAAAAAGCACCCTGATGCCGCGCGCACTCGGCAGCTTCGGCCGCCCTGAAAGCAAAGGGATGAATCGATTCCAGGGGAAGGTGCTTGAATCCGACCTGAAGTTGGCCAGGATCAACGTAACGCTCTATGATGCGCGGGAGAGTTCCCTGAGCAAACGTCTTACAGAACGGGCACTGAAAATCAGAATACATAACCATCGTGATTGGCGCAGAGGCCGAACCTTTGAGCGCGGTGGCGTCCATTGAGACTGGGTTGGCGGGCAACGCCACCTCTCCTCGGGCCACGGCGACGATTGGGGGCCTCCGCGGAGTCCAGAACGTCGCGACGATTATGACAACCGAGGCTATCAGCATTCCCACACTAGCCAGGATGTCTAACAGCGCTACGCCTTGGCCCTTCGACGATACCTCTCTAGTCATGGCGTCGTTTCTCTTTCTCCGCTACCCAGCCTTCTCTGGCGGGAGCGAAACTGGGATTAGCATGCCTGAGTTAACCACATCAAATGACGAATTTGATGCTGCCTGCGAAAATGCGCCAAGCGGTGAAATCAAGTGCCGCGCGCTCCCTCATCGAGAGGGGTCGCTCACGGGAGTGCGCGGCACCTGCGGGCCGGGCTCTAGCTAGGGGCACTCAATCGGTCACGCCTCAGGAGAACCCGATGGAGTGAAGTAACAGACACAGTGCGCGTAACAGGGTTCTCCGAAAGGATCACAGAGGGTCAAGCCAAGTTCGCCACACTCTGAGGCGGTTTGGCACCAACTGATGCAATCCGAATCACATTGGTCCCGTTGTCCACTAGAGCAGTCGTCTTCAATGCAGTCCTCGGTCCAAATTTCATAGCTGTTAAACATGTTGGCCTGGACCGCTGATGGACCGACGAAGAACACCGTCGCGACGAAGATCAAAAAGGCGACCATTCTTACCCGTGCGATACTTACTCTCATCCTGACACCTCATCTCGCTTTGAAGGTTGACGGGGACGAACACTACTTCACGACTACGACGTTACGTATTTTGCGCTAGCTACCAACTCAACATTGTCTAGTGCGGCGTTTATACTATGGTGGGGTATAGATGTCAAGCGCGCGTGGTGGAGGAGGAG